>DAIDGW010000274.1 GCA_027452245.1 Acidobacteriaceae bacterium | reverse complement strand
TCTGACCGCAGCTCGGTGAACGCGACCGCCGTGGCCTGCTCGTCACCATCGATGAGAAGGACGTCGCGGCCTGAGTGGCTTAGAGCGATCGCGAGATTCACCGCGATGGTGGTTTTGCCTACGCCGCCCTTGACGTTGCCGACAGCTAGGATCATTTTTGCGTACCGCCTTCGCTTTAATGCTCAACCGCCATCGTAGCGATATACAAAAGAAACTTCAAGCGGGCGAGGGTGCCTAAACCGGTTCGAGGGGATGCCAATTGCCGAACATGCCGAAGCGGCGATTAGCGGCACGGAAACTGGGATAAGAGGGCCAGCACGGCGACATCCGCGGTTCGCGCGTCTTTCATTTGCGGATTCCGGTCGATGAATTTGAGCACTATGTCGACCAGTCGAACCGGAGAGGTGTCGGATCCGAGTGCGATACATAGCTTTTGAGGGACGCTTTTGTGCAAGAGGAGCTTCACTGATCCGGGGTACTTCAGCGCTCCTTGCATCACGCCTTCGATGTACATTGCGCAGGAAAACGCGTTCAGCCCTGGCTGCCTCAGATTCGCTTGCTGTGCCACCGAAGAGCAAACTCGCACGAAATTCTCCGCTCGGCCGGCAAGCTGAATGGCTTCATTTGGAGAGTCCTTAACGTCTGCAGACTGTGCTCTGGCGAGGGCAATGGCCTTGGCGGCACTCTCGATTTGCGCATGCCGGGCAGCCTGCTCCTGGGCGTCCATCAAGCCGCCCAGGAGCATCATCTGTTGGCCTGCCTGCATGAGCGTCTGGCCGTTCTGCTGCTGCAGGTTCGGAGCCGCATTCTGCATTGGGGTAACCGCAGGAGCTGCGGCTGGGACCATTGGCATTGGCTGTTGGGCCACGGTGGGCGCAAAAATCGCCGGAACGGCCGGCGCTGAACTTGGAGTGCCAGTGGGCGTGTAAATCTCCGGCCCGATCGCTGGGGGCGCCACGCCGATGGAGGCCACCCAATGTCGCTGGAAAGCGCATATTGCCATTTGTTCCTGGACGTCGGGAGCGTAGCCGCTGGATACGATGTCGTTGAGAATGTTTTTGAGTACGACGGAATCAGCGATCTGTGTGCTTTCGAGGATCTGCTGGTCTTCTTTTCCGAAGTAGCCGAAACAAGATTGTGACGACTGAGCTGGCGCAACACTCGCGGCTAGCAACAGGCAGGCGGCAAGTCTCTTTGTCATTTTCGCCCTTCCTGGGAAACGGATTGGATTGGCCGCCTCATTGTAGGCCTTCCAGCTCGCCGGCCTTTATCTTTTGCGTACCGCTCTCGCTCTACCGTTGAAACGACATCGCACCGCTATACAAAAGAAAGTACGCAAGGTCCAAAAGATCGCATCGGAGCGCCCATCGACCGTCTGGGGATCGGGATCAGCTCTAAGGGAGCCGATAGCGTTGGCGTCGGCGTGGATTTCTGCCGTCGGCTACCTCGCCTTTCATGACGGCGTCGTTAACCCAGCTGGTCGTTCACTGAGTGAAGTAGGCCATCTCCCGAACGACCATTCCGACTTCCATATGGATGAACCTCAGATGTAAGGCCAGGGGCATGCCTTCGGGAATGCCCGCCTCGCGGATCGCCACGTCGAATCGGAACCCAACCGGGGGCTCAGACGCTCCGACCGTGAGCAGCTCATCGCCTGGAGACAAGATGATTGGCGTGTCGGACGGTCGCTTGGCTACTACGTAAGACTTGCCGGGACGGTGCCGGCCCGAGGCTTTGGCCGCCAACTTTTCATCGGCAGTAAGACTGCGACCCACGCACATGAAACCGAAGGTTAAAAGCAGCCTGTGCTTGTCGATATTGTTCAGCCGGTGTAGGTGCCACAGGTACTCGTTTCCGCCCTTGTAGGGACGGAGACGCCATAACGCCTCCATCGCGAAGTTCCCTAGGCCTGGTACGAGTTTGCCTACCAGTGAAGGAAAGTCCTTCGCGCTATGTGCGATCGGGAACTTGTTATTGCGCGCATTTGGACGGTCCGCAGCTGGGATTAGCCCGTAAGCGATGTAATCGAGTGCGGCATGTAGGTTGTGCAGTACGTCGCCAGCAATTAGGGCAACGGTCGGCGGTATGGCTGGAAGCTCCCTGACGAAGTATGTGATAGTGTCGCCCTCAGGGGCGTGTCGCGAGGCAATGGGGCTCGAATCCAAGCTATTAAATAGGTTTTCGACGGCGGATTCGAGGGTAGAAATGTGCTGATCTGCCCAGCAGAGCTTGGCCTGGGCCTCGTCGTAAATTTCCAGATTCATCGATAGCCCCCGGCAGAATATCTGGACCAAACCTGATGTGCTACTTCTTCACCTTTGTTGCGGCATCCCGAACCCGGCGGGCTGTTTCTTCATCGCAGCCGGCGTCCAGGGCCAGCTGATAAAAATCGTCTTTGAGGCGGTAGTTCGTGGGGTGACGTTCGATGTTGTACTTCCGGACGAGATGCTGGGCGAACTTGGCCAGGTCGCTTCCCTTGATCCAGTAGTCCGAGGCCTTCTGCTCAAATTCGTGCTTCAGTGCTGGCGGCAGGTCGGCACCGTAGATGAAGTAATGTAGGTAGGGAAGAAAGTGAGGGTGTCTGAGAACCTTGTCCGCGCTCCCGGCGTTCCTCTTGAAATACGTGAAGCGGGACTCCTTGCCGCGGTTTGGATTGTATTCCGGGTCCGTGAAGTAGCGCCTGCGTGGTTCCGGGATAGCTTCGCGTTCCATCAGCCTTTGCATTAGGGCGGAAGCTCGCTCGCCATTTTCTTGCCACTCGTCGTCCTCCATCGGGTGGTTCAAGACGTCGAAGATAATCTTGCTGGCCAGATCCTGCTCGGCCGGCGTCAGTTCAATGGGCCCTACCACCTGGTCTCACCTCGCGTGTTTAGCGTTGGGAGCAGCGTAGCGCGTCGAGATTGCCAAAGCCAAATCATACGTTGCGTATAGGCTTCGCTGTAATTTCCAATCGGTATCGTACCGATATACAAAATAAAGTTTTCAACTGTGCAAATAGGGTGTAACATTATCCCCTACGTTGGTTGGGGAAATTGTTACGGAGGCTGGGAGTAATGGCTAATGGCAAGTTTGTCAGCTATCTGAGGGTTTCGACGGCACGGCAGGGTGCGAGCGGCCTGGGGCTCGAGGCTCAGCGCGAAGCTGTGAGCCGGTACCTGAACGGTGGCAGCTGGACGCTGGTCAAGGAAGTGGTAGAGGTTGAAAGCGGAAAGCGCAATGATCGGCCGGCGATCGCGGAAGCGGTCAGGCTTTGCCGCATCCACCGCGCGACTCTTGTCATAGCCAAGCTCGACCGCCTGGCGCGCAACCTGCATTTCATCTCTGGGCTTATGGAGTCGGGTATCCAGTTCATCGCCGTTGACAATCCATCGGCCAACGAACTCACCGTTCACATCCTAGCCGCGGTTGCGCAGAGCGAGGCGAAGGCTATTTCGGAGCGCACGAAGGCCGCCCTGGCCGCAGCGAAGGCGCGCGGTGTGAAGCTTGGAGGCCTGCGCGGTCCAGCTCGTGAATTCGCTGTGTTCAGCCGGAAGGGAAGCGCCGCCGGTGCCGCAGTGCGGGCAGCCAAAGCCGCTAAGCGCATTGAGGACCTGTTGCCGGTGATGGAGCATATCTGTGCAGATGGATCTATGTCATTGCGTGCCATCGCGGCTCAGCTCAATATGCAAGGAATCCCGACGCCAACCCCACGCGGTGGCAAGTGGTACCCGGTCCAGGTGCAGAGGGTATTAAGGAAAATGCCGGCGGGGGTGATTCGCAGACGGGATGCCGGTGTCCCAGTGGCTATGCGGGCGGCCGTGGCTTAACGTAGCTCAACTGGCTTTAAGTGTCTTCGTCGAAGACTTTGCTTGACGAGCTTCTTCGCGCTTGTGACGCACTGAAGCTAGATGCGCATGAGCCTGCGAGCAATACATCTTGCGGCTGTCCGACGTCTCAAATGTGACATCGCAATCTTTCAATGCGCACACCTGAAGATCGCGGCCGCGCAGCTTGTCTACGTAGACCGTTGCCAGGATTGCATCGAGCGGAGTGGCTGTGAATATTTCCGCGACAAGATTTTGCTTGAGCTCTGGAGTTCCACGGGCCTTGTCTACCTGGCGCTGCTTCAGGAGTGACTGCGCAAATTGCCACCCGCGAGAGCCGGGAACGCGCGATTCGGGGGTCGGAAAGCTTTTTTCGACGGTCGCGTATATGTCGTAGAAATCCCCGCGATCTAGATACATGTCCCTCCGGATGACGATGTGCCGCGGGACGCCTTGCAGTAAGCTATAAGTCTCGTCTGAGGCTGCCGAGACCAATTCGGCGAACATCGCCATTCCCCTGGAAGATGAGTGGCCAAGGATGTCGACGGCGCTGCGCCACAGAAGGATCTCCTCTTTGCGGCTGGCCTCTCGAGCGCCGAAGCGGGGGAATCCTCCGAGCCATCCCTCCATGGGATCAATTTGACGGAGGGTTCGCACCATCATCTGCCATCCCTCTAGTTCCATCCATGGCAGAATCCAGCGATCGCGGCTATCGGGATCATCACGCCAAACCCTGAAGGGGCAGCCAAGCGTGTTCAGAAAGGCCAATGCGTCTTCAGGGGTTTTGAGGCGCTCGAAGGCTGCGCGCAGTGCAAATGCATTCCAACTCTCATCGAATCTCTGCCGTGGAGGATCATCTTTCCCTGAATAGTGCACCCGGAAGATGGGTTCACCGTTTTTGGTTTCGAGGGTGTACTTGACCTTTTCGGCCTCAAGAAGACGGATCCTGCTCGGCATGGCCGGGAGGATTTGAAGAGCAGCCGTGCCATTTGCCGTTGCCCTGCCTCCAGAATTGGCTTGCCTATGCTTCTTCATTCCGCCTCCTGTGCCATGAGATGGCAATTGCCATGGCACGAACTTTCGATTTAACTATAGCGCAGGATCGGAAAAAGTCAACGGGCCGAGATTGGACGATCCGAAGCAGGACATTGATGTGAAGGTCGAACCGAATACGCGCACGGCCAAGCGCTTCCACGGCCACCAAGGAGAGGGTAGACGTGTCACAAGGCAAGTCTCGGGCTGTTTTACACAACGCGGCAGGCGTGCAAATCGCCTCACTTTCGGAAACGGAGATCGCGTGCTTTGAATTTCGGGCGAAACGTGGCGAGGTGGAGCGATTCACAAAGACAAAGAAGGGGCGGTCCGTGTTGGTCTTTCAACTTAGGGACAGTCTTTTAGGTACGGATCGGCGAACTCGCGCCGACGGGCCTATGCGCATGGGGACGCCGGCGGCTCTGACGAATCGTGATTCCGAGGGAATTGCCGGATGCGGCGATGTGTCCCGCGCCCAGGTGGAACGGTGGTTTGGGTGGGGACTGCTGGGGAAAAGCGCCTGACAGTCGTTAGGTTGGCTGGAGAAGGGAAAACCGATATGTCGAGTGAAGAGGAAACGCCCGAAGCTGTCGAAACCGCGAAGCGATTTGAAGAGGACATGGAGCTGATTAACCGCGCGCGCAATGAAGTTTTGGCTGTGTCGATTGCCCAGACTCCACGCGAAACAGTAATTGCCGAATTTGAGGCGGAGTGCGCTCCGGAAAGGGAGCTAAATCCGCTTGATGTGAACTCGAATGTTGCGCGTCTGCGCATAGCAGCGCGTACGCAGAAAACCGGAACGGTGCAGTAGCACAAGCACCGCATTAAGTTGAAGGAGGATAAGGAATGCCGCTAACTGTGCCTGATATTTTTGCACCGAGCGTGCCCGTGCAGCCAATGCCTTTTGTGGCTGCGACGGCGCCTTTGGTGGTTCCGATGCACAACGCTGCGCCGGGGCTGCTGCAGCAGACGGGGCAGACACTCAGTCAGGCCGGCGAAGTGGCGACCGAGCAGGGCAACACGATCGGTGATGCCGTCCAGCAGACCGTGGATGGCGCCCAGGCAAAAGCAGCTGAAACCCAATTTCTGAAGAGCTCGCAGGCTATTCTGTACGACCCGCAAGGTGGCTACTTCAATACGCGGGGCATGGATGCCCAGACTCAATCGGCCGCGACTAGTAAAGCTCTTGATAAAGCCTTGAGCACCGCGCGCGAGACGCTGACGACTCCGATGCAGCAGCGCATGTTCGATCTGGCGATGAACGATCACATCATGTCGATCAACCAGCAGATGTGGAACCATCAGCATCAGCAAGTAACCCAATTCTCGATCCAGCAATACCAGGATCACGCTGACAGCATGATGATGCAGGCGCGGGATGCCTACCTGGGCGGCCGGATGCAGGATTACCAAAAGAACTCAGATGCAGCAGTCGGCGACATACTGAAGGTCGCGGAACTGAATGGCGCAGCGCCTGAAACTGATCTGGCACGGGGGATGCTGCGGGCGAAGCGGGGCGAGCTTGTTCAGGGAATCACAATGGGTCTGATCCAAAACCATCAGTACGATGAGGCCCGGCAGTACCTGAAATCCCAGCAAGATCAGATCGATATGCGCACCGCGGACATGCTCGGCAACGTGGTGAAGTCAGAGTATGACAGGAACCTGACAGAGACCAAGGGCGACGCGTTTTTGGCGGCGGCGCAGAGCGGGGGAGTGGCGCAATCTGGCGATAGGTTCATGGCCGTACCGAACCCGAAGGGCCTCGTAGAGAAAGGAAATCTCCCGATCTGGAACCGACCGATCGTGAAGAACGCCGATGGCACAGTCAGCTCGGAGTACTCTACGTCTTTCCAGGATGATCAGGGGCATGAGGTGCTCGTCCCTACGGTGGTAAACGGGAAATTTCTTACGCCCGATGGAACAAAGCCTCCGGAGGGCAGCGCAGCTGAAGCAGCGATGTTCCGAGCTGCTTGGGACCATTACCTTAAGACCGGCGAGAACCTGGGAAAATTCGATAACGCGCAGGATGCGGACGCCTATGCGCAGCAGCTCCACAGCCGGGATATGAGCGCCCCGTCAAAGGTCCCTTATACCTACGGTCCCCTCGCGACCGGAAGCACGATCAATCCGATGCGTGTAACCGATGTGCCGGGATCTCCACGGCCAGGTGGCCGCACGCATGACGGCTATGATATCGCGATGCCGCTGGGCACACCTGTGACCGCGCCGCTCGATGGCAAGGTGGTGAAGGTCTGGAACGATACGCAGTTCGGTGGCGGCCTGTCGATGCGGGTGCAGCTCGCCGACGGCAATACCCTGGGGATTGCACATCTGTCGGCCGCGAACGTCAATGAAGGTGACAGTGTGAACAAGGGTCAGCCGATCGCGCTGTCGGGCAAGTCAGGCAATGCGACGGGGAGCGTGCTGCATGTCGCTCTGCAGAATCCGGAGGGGCAATACGTCGACTACTTCGGCGCAAGCAAGGCGCAGCCGGACCGGGCCGGGATCGCGGACCCAGACGTGCTTGATCGAGCGATTGCTATGGCGCAAAACGATAGTAGCCTTGATCCTTTCCAGCAGAGGCAAGTTATTCGGTACATGAAGTCTGAGCACACGAACGAAAGGGTGATCCAGGATCAGCAGTATCAAGACGCTAAGCAGCAGGCGGTTGACTGGCTGGCTCAGAATAACAACGACTACGCCGCCATGCCGGCGCCACTGAAAACGGCGCTGCGCCCGAGCGATCAGCAGGCACTGCAAGATGTGCAGGACGAGCAGACTCTCGCGAAATCCGACCTGAATACGCAGATCAAGTTCTGGTCGCTTCCGCCGGAGCAGCGAACACCGGCATGGGTGAAGGAGAACTACCAGAACTTGAAGCCGGGAACTTTCATGAGCCTCCTGACCAAGTCAACGGAGCTGCAGCAGAACGCGGACAATCTGTCGGAGGCAAAGGTGCAGGACACGATGTGGCGCAATGCCTTGCAGGAGAATAATTTCGGAAACTTGGCTTTCCCGAAAACCGATGATGACAAGCAAAAGGCTTTGCAGCTGCGGGCGAGCGTCGAGGACCTTGCGACCTCGATGCAAACAGCCCTTGGGCGCAAACTAAGGCCGGAGGAATGGCAGAACGTGCTCAATAGCCAACTGAAAAACTCCGTCTTTGTTGAGCGTGCGCGGGCGATACCCTGGTCCTTCCTCGGGAAGATGTTGGTCAATTCCAATGTCCCGGGCACCTATTTGCCGCCGACTGAGGACGATCTCCATTACGGCCAGCAGATGCCGCTCTCGCAGGTATCTCCTGCGGACTTGGGAAAGACCTATGTCATGTCCGGAGGCCGAAAGGTGTACCTGGCGGACATCCCGGCAGGCCAAAAGGTGCAGTACGAACTGAATAGGTTTAGGCGTGGTCTGCCGATCACCGAACAGGGGATCGCGGACGATTGGGTGCACTTCGGCATGCCGAAGCAGTGAGCGAAGAAACCGGTTTAGGGCAGACAAGCGAAATCTAAAAACGGGGCGACCTTCGGGTCGCCCTTTCTATTTGAAACGGAGCCATTTATGAGTACTACACCATTGCCGGTCACGCAGCAGCCGATGCAGCAGCCAGACCCTGAGGTTGAATCCTACTACGCCGGGCTTGTCAGCCAGCAGCGTCAGATCGGGCAGAACCTGGCCGTTACTGCCGGCGACAATCCAGACGAGACAGGCGAATCTCAGAGGCTTGCGCAGCGGTTTGGGGTTAGCCCGCAGCTCGTCCAGAACAACCTGATGGACTTTCGCCGCCAGGCGAACGTAGAGGACGCGCTGGTTCGTGTGGCTACGGGTAGCAGTCCGATTCTTCGGCAACAGCTCGAGGATCCCAATTTTGCCGCAATCGCTCATGACCAGATCGACAACCTGAGCTTGACTGAGAAGCTTTTCAATGGCATCAATAACTCCGCCTCGGATGTCTCCAACCAGTGGGAAGCTGGCCACCTCCAGTACGAGCGTGGAGTGCTGGGCAATAAGGCGCAAGAGGGCAGAGCCACGCCTGACGATTGGACCCGTATTCGGCAGATCAACCAGCGGCTACAGGAGCTGGGGCTCCAGAAAACGATGTTCGGTGGCCTCTCGAACATGGCCGGAACACTCGCTCCGCAAGGCCCATTTGCTGTTGGCGTTGGGGTGGGTGGTGGTCTCCTGGGCGCCGGCGTCGGATTACTCGGAGGTCCATTTTCGGAAATCACTGTGCCCTCTGGCGCGGTCGCCGGGTTCGAGGCAGGCGCAGAAGCCGCCATGGGTGAGCGTGCCTACACGATGATGGCCGGTAATTCCTACCTGGACATGCTGGACAAGGGCGTGAGCCACGATACCGCAAAGTGGGCCTCCGCCGGCGTGGGGCTCATTAATGGGGCCCTTCAGGTGGGGGGCGCGAAAGTAGTGGGCGCGATGCCGGGCGTGGGCGCGCTGAGCACTGCCGCGCGCGAAGCGATCTCCAAAGCTGCCGGCATGGAGATTGCCGACGCTATGGCGCAGCCGACTGTGAACACCGCGGTGAAGTCGGCGGTAGGGCGATTCCTGGCGTCGAGTGGTGAGGGTGGCGTGCTGATGGCTGGCCAGGAGCTCACGAACCAGGTGGCCCTCAACGCCGCCGAGCTGCACGATACGGGCAGGTTTGACCTGGAGACAGATGAGGGCCGTGAGGCTGCTGGCCGTGCACTGGGCCAGGCGTTCGTGAATGGCGCGCTTACGATCGGCTCGCTGCACGCGGCGACGGGCATGCTGGCCTTCGGTGCGGACATGGCGCGGGCGCGGGACGCGCAGCAAGCTCAGGAGTTCTTCACGGCCCTGCACGATAATGCGGCCGACAGTAAGGTGCGGGAGCGCAACCCGGCAAGCTACGAGGGCTACATTGCGGCGCAGGCGCAGGGGACGCCGGCCGAGACCATCTATGTCGACGGAAAGCAGATGGCGAATGTGCTGGCGCAGAGCAGCCTGGATCCGGAGCGCGTAGAGCGCGTGATGCCCGGGCTGATGGCTCAGGTGAACGAGGCTGCGGCGACGGGTGGCGACGTGGAGATCCCCACAGAGCAATATGCGGCGCGGTTGGCTGGAACCGATTTGGGTAAGGCGATGCTGCCGCATATGCGCATTGATCCGGACGCCATGAGCGCGCAGGAGTCCGCCGAATACCTGCGCGACGCACAGGCGAAGTTTGAGGAGGCTCGGAAGACAGCCGCTCAGCAGATGGCCACAAATGTGGTTCTCGCGCAAAGTGCCAAAAACGTTGAAGACGATGTTTTCCGCCAGATCAAGGCAACGGGAACGATGCCGAACGATATGGCGCGGACCAATGCGCAGTTCGTGCGGGATTTCGTGGCGACGCAAGCGGCGCGGATGAATGTGACGCCGGAAGACTTCTACGACCGGTACAAGTACACGATTCAGCGGGCGGCGGGGCTCGAGGGCGATCCCTTAGATGAAGAACGCGCGGCCGTTCTCGGCCAGGCTGGCAACTATGGCCCCGTGCACGAAGAGTTCTATCACGATGCGCAGGGGGCGGTTCAGAAGCTCCTGGAAGACAAGAGCGGAGACGCGATCGCGGCTCTGCACCATCCCGATGTAGGCGACATCGACCTGATCTATGGGAATGAGGGTGATGTCTCAAGAAACAACAAAGGCGGTTATGGGCTTGCCAAAATAGCGGCCAAGCATCCCGAGGTACTGAACGATCTGCAGGGATTCATTGAGGGCCTCAAGGTTAAGAGCCGGACAGATAACCGGATCAACCTTGAGGATGAGCATGGAAAGGCAGCTGTACGGCTGGATCTTGACGGGAAAACCAAGAATTGGCTGATTACTGCGTTCAGAAAGGATGCGTCGCCGGCGGCGGAGCGTGGGACTACAGACGTCACGGACCGCGCTGAACCTGTGCCGCCTCCCACAAGCCAGGAGGCCAGCCACGCGGAATCCAGTGTAGCGCGGTCTGAGGCTGGAGACAACAATCCTGAAGTTTTGCGCCAGGAGCTGCGCGGTGGCTTCGACCCGTCAACTCTGACAACCATGCTCGGGCAGAAAGCCGATATGAGCACATTCCTGCATGAAACCGGGCATTACTTCCTGAGTGTCTATGCGGATCTCGCTCGCCAGCCGGACGCGCCGCCCGAAGTGAAGACGGATATGGACGCGCTGCTGAAGTGGTTTGGGGTAAAGAACCTTGACGCCTGGCACGGGATAACCCTCGAGGAGCAGCGCCCGTTCCACGAACAGTTCGCCTATAACTTCGAGAAATATCTCGCCGAAGGCAAAGCGCCAAGTGCGCAGATGGAAGCCATCTTCAGCCGTTTCGCGCAGTGGCTGAAGCGCGTGTACGTCTCAGTCCGCGACGACATCAACACGATCTACCGGAAGCAGCATGGCCACGACCTGCCGATCATGACCGGCGAAGTGCGCGATGTGATGGACCGGATGCTGGCCTCGGACGAGCAGATCCGCGAGCGTGAGGCGATCGAGAACATGGTGCCGATGTTCAAAACGCGCGAAGAGGCTGGCATGAGCTCTGAGGAGTGGGCGGCATATCAGGACCTGCACCGCGAGGCTAGCGACCGGGCCGCGACCGAGCTCAGCGCCGCCAGTATTCGGCAGATGCAATGGCTGCAGAACGCCCGTGGGCGCCTGTTGCGGGAGATGCAGCGCCAGCACGACACGCTGCGCGCCGGCGTGCGCGACGAGGTAGCAAATGAGGTTGCCGGTGAGGATCTCTACCGGGCGCAGCGCTTCCTGAAGACGGGCGAACTGCGCGGCGAGGACGGCGAAGAGATCCAGGCGCTGGCAGGACATAAGCTCGACGCCGACAAGGTGAAGGCAATGTTTCCGGATAGCGCACTTGGGGAAAAGCCGGACTTGGGCGCATTGAGGGGCATGATGAAAAAGGGGGGCACAGACCCGGACGTCATTGCGCCGATGTTCGGCTTCGATAATGGCGAGCAGATGGTACGGCAAATCGCTGGCGCGCGGCCTGTCGACGAAGAGATCAACGCCCGTACAGATCAACGTATGCTCGAGCGCTACGGCGATATGAATACGCCGGAACAGCGTGAGTCTGTGATTCAGAACGCGCTGCACAATGAGGCGCGGGCGCGATTCGTGGGGGCGGAGCTCCGGTACCTGGAAAAGGCGACCAGGCCCGTGAGGGACATGCTGGAAGCGGCCAAGCGGGCAGCCCAGCAGATGCTGGCCGAAAAGCCCGTCGGGGAAATCAACCCGCGGGACCACGAAGCGGCGGAGGCGCGGGCAGCGCGAGAAGCTGAGGATGCGATGAAGCGCGGCGATAGCGGCGCCGCAGCCCAGGCGAAGCGCAGGCAGCTCCTGCAGAACGCGCTTGCGCGGGAAGCTCAGCGTGTGCGGGACAAGGCAGAAACGCAGCTCGCGTACCTCAGCAAATTCGCCAACCCCACGAAGGTGATGGCGAAGGCTGTGGGCGCAGATTTCATGGACCGGATCAACCAGCTTGTAGCTGGATACCAGCTCGGCGTGCGGGAGGTGCATGGCGATGATCCACGGCCGCTGAACGCCTGGGTGAACGATTTCTACGACAAGAACGGCATCATGCCGGCGGTGAGCGAAGAGGTGATGGCCAACCTCGGGCGTATGCATTGGAAGGACATGACGCCGGTGCAGCTCGGGGAGCTACATGACGCCGTGAAGTCGCTCTACTACATCGGAAAACGCGAACAGGCGGTGATTCTGGGCGGAAAGGAGATGCAGCGGGCGGACCTTGTACAGGAGCTGAAAGCGCCGTTAGCTGACCTTCCTCATGACAAGAATCGCGACGTGCGCGCCGATCTCCAGCATGGCAGTGGCCTGACGAAGATGAGCGCGAAGTTTCTGGACCTGAAGAGCGGCGTGCGCTCCCTGGATGCGGCGCTGCTCAAGATGGAGCAGCTCTTCCAGTGGTTCGGCGCCGGCAAATACGCCGGTTTGCGGGAAGCGCCGATCAACGGTGCATGGGCCCGCGTTTTCAGGATGGCTTCTGACGCCGAGGCCTCCGAGAGGGCGATGCGCGCCAAGTCTGGCGCGGCAATCAGGGCGCTTGGAGAAGCGCTGCGCGGGGCAAGGGTCAACCTGGACGATTCTCTCGACGTGCCGGAAATGCCGCGCCCTAACCGGGGCGCACAGTGGTACCGCGAAGAGCTCCTAAGCGCGGCGCTGAACATGGGCAACGCCAGCAACAAGGCCAAGATGCTCAAGTACTACAAATGGGGCGAAATCGAAGTCGGGAGCGCCATCAACCGGCTGCTCTCAAAGCCTGAGATGGATTTCGTTCAGGGAGTGTGGGACCACGTCGGGAGCTACGGCCAGGACATCGTGGAGCAGAAGCGGCGTCTCGAGGGCGTCACGCCGAAGATGATCGAGGCCGCGCCGCTGCAGACGAAATGGGGAAGCTACCGCGGCGGGTACTACCCGATGGTCTACGACTCGTATCTAGACCGCCGTATCGCGGAGAAAAACGCGCGCAGTGCCGACCGGCTCTTTGAAAACAACTACGCGACGCCGTCGACCAACGATGGTCATACCGTCGCGCGCACCGGCTATGTGGGGCCGATCAGCTTTTCGCTGAATGTGATTGCTCGGCATCTGGACCAGGTGACGCACGATCTGGCGTGGCGTGAGGCCATCGTCGATATGAATAAGATTCTGGGCGATCCGGGATTGAAGGAAGAGATCGACCAGACTTGGGGGCGCCAGTATACGAAGCAGTTCCGGCCCTGGCTCCAGGCGATGGCGAATAACCGGGTCTTTGACAGCACGATGGATTCGGCATGGGAGGATATATTCCGGCGCCTGCGCTCGAACGCGACGATGGTAGGTATCGGCTTCCGGGGTTCGACGATGTTGACGCACGGGACGACTGCTCTTTCCAATTCGATTGGCGAGCTGGGGCCGACGTGGTTCGCGAAGGGCTTAGAGCAGTTTATGGGGATCGACCGGGTAAAGGCGACACGGGATTTTGTGTACGAGCGTAGCCCGGAGATGGCGCACCGCATGGATGAAGCAGACCGGAACCTGCACGAAGCGATCGACGATATCAATCGCCATCAGGAGGCTTTCCGATCGCCGACAGCCGCAATGCAGCTATTCGACAAGGCCCGCAAGTTCGCGTACCGGGGCGTGATGATCAGCGACATGGCCAGTGCGCTGCCGACCTGGATGGGCGCGTACCTGAAGGGTATGGCAAAGGAATCGGACGGAGGCCTGAACCTCGGTGAGGACGAGGCCATTGACTACGCCAACCGTACGGTGCGCAACGCGCATGGCGGCGGAGGGGTGAAGGACCTGTCATGGGTGCAGCGAGACAAGGGCGCACTGTCTCTGGCGACCATGTTCTACAGCTATTGGAGCCACGTGTACCAGCGTCAGCGAGATCTGGGGATGGGTTGGGCGAAGATGATCACCGGTCGGGGAACCGTGAGCGATATGCCGCGACTGCTGGCCCGGAGCTGGTTTTACTTCGCGTTGCCGCAGATTGCGCACGCCTTCTGGAGCACGCGTCAGAACAAAGACGATGACAATACCCTCGCCGGATTTGCGCGGCGCACCGCGGAAGAGACGGCGCTGGGTATGGTCTCAGGGCTGCCCGTGTTCCGTGACATGGCCACGGCCGCGGTGGAGGGCCGTGATTACAAGATCTCGCCGCTTGAAGAGGCGGGACAGAGCTTCGTGACGACGACGCGGGACGCGTACCACCTGACGACAGGTGAGCCTGTGAGCAAGCATGCTTTCCAGACTGCGGCCAACACGGCCGGATATGCGTTTGGACTGCCGCTCTCGCAGCCGGCGGCGACGACTAAGTTTCTCTGGGACTACACGGACGGGAGTGCCGATCCGCAGACGTTAAAGGAGTGGTACGAAGGGGTTCTGACTGGCCATATCCACTGAAGTCCGTAGCGTCTGCTTGTACTGCTGCTAACTGTCTTAACGAAATCGAAGCGATATTGCACCGATATCCAATCGCCCTCATGGCCTCATGGGCGCGATCGGGTGTCTTATTGCGTGTTGAGGCCAGAAGTGAAGGGGTAGGAATTGGGCAAGTTATTGAGCATCGAAGTCGGTTCCGAACGTACCCGAGTGGAGCCCACGCGGGAGACCTATTACGGAATTTTCTTTCGCGACCGCAATGGCGAACTGCAAGTTTCGACGGGCAACTTCTATGCCGAGCGTGGCTGCGCTGAGAGGCTCATTGCGCTGTGCAGGGCATCCTGCTCGGAAGGCATGAAGGCCAACTACTTTATCGGTGCGCTGTCTGTGCCGGCATCAGCAGAGGAGCAGGCGAAATGCGTGAGTCTATGACGGCGTCCCAAGGTCTTACGGCATCTCTACAGGCGCTCGGCCCGTGTCTGACGTTCTATCCCAAGCTGGCTAGGGCCATCGGTTTGAAGGAGTCCATCTTGCTCTGCCAGTTGATCTATTGGACTCCAAGGTCTAAGCGAGACGGCGGCTGGGTTTACAAATCGGCTGAAGAATTCGAGATGGAAACAGGGCTCAGCTATAAAGAGCAGCGGCGGGTTCGTGAGGTCCTCAGAAAGCGCGGCTTGATTGAAGAGCGAAACGCGAAGGATGAGCACCGGCTCTATTTCAGGGTTATTCCAGATGCGATTGACAGAGCTTTAGGGGAGCACCTGACCGATGGGCATGTGCCCAACGGGCAGGTGGCATCTGCCCAAAAGGAAGGAGGCACCTGCCCAAAGGGAAGTTCGTTAATAGGTTCAGAGATTACGCAAGAGACTACGCATTCCCCTCACGCGCACGTGACGGCGCCGCAGAGCAGCCCTGTGAACCCTGAGGCTGGCGCTGAGCTTATGGCGGCGGTGTGGCTCTTTGAAGAGCTCGCGATCCCCTCGGATTTCGGAACGCGGGCTGTGGCGGCCGAGGCGATCCGGATGCTGGCGAAGAGTGCGGGCGGGATCGAGCGAGCATCTCGGCAGATCCTTGAGGCGGCACAAGCAGCGCGTGCCAGGGGTGAGACGGTGCACCGCTTCTGGTTTACCGATCAACGCTACCTGCAGGCAGACAAGGCGCAGAACCTAACGGGAGGGAGCAATGGAGCAAATCGATCGAGTGTCACTCATGAACGTGTTAGTGCCAATAAACGCGCAATTGCAGCGGCGCTTGCCCGACGCGGAATCGGCGGAGCTGGGAGTGCTGCTGGCGCAGACGGCGGACAGGTATCCAGCGCAGGACCTCAGGGACTCGATGGAGGGGTACCTATGGGATTTCGAGCAGCTGGCGCTGAAGTACTCCCTTCCGAAGGTCCAAGCGGCGCTGGCGGCGCTAAGAATCCGCCCGGGCCAGAAGTTCTTCCCCCGGCCTGACGAGGTGGCAGAGGAGATCGAAGCGCAGGTCGACGTGGAGAGGCGGCAGAACGAGGTAAATCGCCAAGCTCAACGTAGACGGCAGGAGATCGTTGAGTTTTGGCATTGGGCTCCCGAGTGGATGGAGATGACGGGCAATTCGGAAGAAGAACTCCTGGCGCGGTTCCCGTCGTTTAAGGGCACGAAGCTCAGCGTCGCAACCGCGCCTGCGGCCTGACAGGGAGGAAGACTTGAGCGACGTTTCCGTGAACGGCGCACCCCAGATCGGGGATGACGATACGGCCGCGGCGCAAGTGATAGCGATGCAGTTTGCCGGAGGGCGCTTGATTGCGCAGCTGGCTGAGGAGTGGGAGCGCGATGCGGCGTGGGTCGAGGAAGCGATACGGCGCGCGTTGCGAGAGACGATCCCTAAACGGAATGGCGGGATGAAGGTTTCGCGCAGAGAGGCGAGCAGGGAGCGCAGTGTGCGAACGGAGTCCAGCCGAAAGGCGCAAGGCTCACTTGAGTGGCACTTGGAGGAAGAATGCTGACACCGAAACAGGCGATGTTTGTAGCGGAATTCTTGGTTGACAGGAACGCCACGCGCGCGGCGATCGCTGCTGGTTATTCGGAGAAAACTGCAGAGGCTGCGGGCTCCCGCTTGTTGAGGAATGTTAAGGTTTCAGCGGCCATTACTGAGCGAAACGCTCGGCGCGTGGAGAAGCTGGACATTACGATTGAGCGCACCGCCCGCGAGTTGGCGAAGCTTTCCTACTTCGATCCTGGGAGATTGTTTGACGAGAATGGAAAGCTTAAGCCGGTTGCTGAGCTGGACGAAGTTACGCGGGCGGCCGTTGAATCGGTTGAAGTCGATCCGGAGACGGGACGGGTTAAAAGAATCGGGATGGCGAAAAAGGGACAGAATCTGGAGCGACTTGGACGTCACCTGGGGATGTTCACGGATAAGGTGGAGCACTCTGGCAGGTTGACTCTCGAGCAGTTGGTATGTGGCGATGCTGGCGCCGGCGGGGCGACAGAAGATTGAGTTTGACAAGGCCCTGGATGTACTCAGGGCCTCGTCTTATCGAGCCGATACTTTTTGCCGCGCAGCGCGGCTCTCGCTCGCCAGTCTGACGCGCCCGGGATAGTGGGCGCGCTGGACTGATTCATCGCTGCGTTGCTCACGCTGATTTCCTTCCTGGGGTACGTTTGGGACGGCCTTTGGAATCCAGCTCGATAGCCATCACGGCCTCATAGACGGCTTGGCGCCGAAAGTGACTGTAATAGCGCATCATATGCTCTGTGACGTGACCGGCAACTGCTCGCACCGCTTCAGGTTGTACGCCTCTCTCTAGCATGCGAGTAATGCATTGGTGGCGCAGGTCATGGGGATTGAGCTCTGTAAATCCTGTAGCTTTCCTTAGCTTGTTCCAACTGTTTCGCATAAACCATTTGGAAGCTGGCTTTGTTGGATCATAACGAGACTTCTGCGTATGTTTTTCGCGGCTGCGACAAAACGGAAAGAGATAGTGATCAGGCGCGCTGCAACCTAATACATAGGCACGTTTGAGGCATTGTTCTACCGCCCATCGAGCTGTTGGGTTAAGGGCGATCTTGCGGGGGCGGCTGTAGTTCTTGGCAGCTTCCTCGGGTACATAGATTTCTGAGATATCCTCAGGAGGGCGCAGAAATACGTGCTTGAGCTGCAGTCCACGCAATTCACAGCCGGCTGCTGTTGTGTTGTTAGTGATACACGCTATCCAGTAGGCTAGGTGAGCCTCCGGATGGTTGGCCGCTGCGGTGAACAAGTGCGCTTCATCTTCCTCTGAAAGCACCTCACGGGGACTCCATTTCGGAGTAGAGAAGGGGAAATAGTAAGGCTTCAGCTTTTTCCAGAGATTGCAGTGGTCAAGAATTTGGCCGAGACAGGAGAGTTCGTGATTAATAGTCGAATTACCTGCTTTGCGCCCCCATGGATGAGATTCTCGGCCACCCTCTCCCTGAACGGTGTTGGATCCCCTAGCTAATTGATAGGCGTAGAGATCGTCTGCGGTGATGTAGCAAAGACGTTTTGTGCTGAAGAATTTATTCAGCGCGTTGATGTAGCCTGTGTTTGTCTCGTGGGTGAGAGGCTTGAGGTGGCTGCGATTGCGCCGCAGTTCCATCCAGAGTTCGGCCGCTTTACTGAATGGCAGTTGAGCGAAACCTGTCTCCATCTGAACTAAGTGAAGCTCTGGTCGGTGGGTGGGTTGGATGTGGTTCTTTGCCTCTGCTGTTGTAGCATTGGCTGAAATCTGGATTGCCGGTAAGTGTTGCTGGTTTAACAAGAGGGCTCTCCTTGTAAGTTGAGTTGTTTTGTAATTCGCTTGGCCATCTAAGCGAAATCGATAAGATATTACACCGATATACAATAGAATTCAAAAATGTTGTGTAAGGTCTAGATATCGTGTTACATTCTTTCTACGGACGTTGAAAGAACGTAACGCGAGGTAAAAGCGATGGCAGATGGAAAGTTTGTGAGCTATCTGAGGGTGTCAACGGCGCAGCAGGGCGCCAGCGGTCTCGGGCTGGAAGCGCAACGCGCGGCGGTGGCTGGGTATCTCAACGGTGGAGACTGGACGCTCGTCCAGGAGTTGGTTGAGGTCGAGAGCGGAAAGCGGAATGATCGGCCGGCACTCGCCCAGGCGCTTCGGCTCTGCCGGCGGCATCGCGCGACTTTGGTGATTGCCAAACTTGATCGCCTGGCTCGCAATGTCCACTTCATCTCCGGCCTGATGGAATCCGGCGTCGATTTCCTCGCCGTCGATATGCCGGCGGCGAATCGGTTTGTGGTTCACATCATGGCGGCCGTGGCCGAACAGGAAGCTGAAGCCATCTCTAAGCGCACGAAGGCGGCCCTGGCTGCAGCGAAAACCCGTGGGGTGAAGCTCGGCGGCCGGCGCGTGTCTGCGAAGCGGTTTGCTGAGATTGGCGCCGCTGCGCGCCTGGCTCACATGGAACGTGCTGAACGCGCCCGGGCCGACATCATGCCGGCGATCGCGAAGCTGCAGGCCTCCGGCGCCGTGAGCCTTCGCCAGATTGCAGCAGGCCTCAATGCTGCGGAGATCCCGACTCCACGCGGCCATGGGGAATGGTCAGCCGTCCAGGTGCAACGGATCCTGAAGGCTGCGGTGCCGCGCAAGCTGCCGTTTGGTGTGCCGGCGAGCGCGAAAGCGGCGGTTGCATAGAAGATTCCTGCGTGGCAAGAACCTCCGGAGATAACGCATCCAGGGCTTCCCGGAGCGCTATTCTGCTCATCGGGGGGAAGTTGATATGGCGAGAGTGATGATCCGGCTCCTGGATCCAGCAGAGAATCCGTATGACTTTTTCATTGGTGAGGCCGCTGATTGCCCGCCTGTTCCCAGGGTTGGCGACTACGTCGACTACCACCTGGGCAAGGGGCGCGTGGAGCAGGTGGTGCATATCTACGAGGATGGTCCTCAACTGGACGCCTACCGAATCGCGGTCAAGCTCGGCAAGTTGGAGTAGACAAGAAAGCGCGGGAGAGCTGTTGCTCACCCCGCGCCTCGCCTGCCACGATCTGATACGACCGCCGAAGCGGCTCTCCATCTAACGCCCGAAACGCCTTGGCATTGTTGCGATTGTAATCCTGACTAAGGCAGGCGCACCGCAATCCGGGCTCCCTGCTCGCTGTGGCGTTTCCTGCATAGGAAACCATGCCGGAGGCCGCGGCGGCGCGTCCTGGGGCATCCTGGAGTGATTTCTGTTTGACTGCGCAGGGAAATGCTCAGCCCGTCCCGAATTACGCTGCTCTCTCCCGGGACCGACGCTTCTTGGCCGGCTTCTCTGTGCCGAGGCTCTCAATCACGAAATCTCCATCTGGGAAGACAACGCGCAGCTCGAGCTGGCCTCCCAGGGCGCCGACATACTCTTTCAGCGTGCTCAGTAGGAAATCTGACTGCTTCTCAATTCGGGAAACGGATCCCTGGCCGACGCGTAGCTTTTCAGCTACCGCGATCTGGGTTTGCTGGCGGGCCTGGCGCAGCTTGTCGAAGCCAATGCGCTGCAGCTCGGCCTGAGCCTCGCGTTTTAGTTGGGATCGAACTTCAGGGGAAGCCTTGTGCTTCAGATCATTCCACTTGGTGGTCATTGCGGTGCACTCCATTGCGCTGCAATCCCGGATTACCGGGGGCGTTTCTTCTTGCTGGCCCTCTTCTGTTCCTCCTGGAGGGTCTTCAGGTGCTTTGTGTAGATGGCATCTGCTTTCGGGACCATCGTGTCGTACCACCGGTCATCCCCTGTCTTGTCTCCGCCCAGGATCAGGAAAGCTGCCCTGGCAGGGTCGAAGGCGTATAGGACGCGATATGGCCGGCCTTCGTGCTGGATTCTCAACTCGCGCATGTGGCTGAACTTCGACTGCTGAATGCCGCTGCTGTACGGAAAGCTGAGCGCTGGCCCAGCCTCCGCCAGCATCAGCACGACCCGCTCGACGCTGAGCTGTTCGGCCTCTGAGAGAGGTTCGTACCAGTGCCTGAACTCGTCCGAAACCTCAACTTCGTATGGCATATATGTAATATAGCACAGATGCTATATTGCTACCGCTTCGGCCGTTTCCTGGCGGGGCCTCGGCGTTTTTCGGGCCAGAACTTACCCTGCGCCGACGGGTCGCGCAGTTCACGTAGGTCCATGGCTCGTGTGCGTTTCGCGGCAATCCGCTTCCTGGTGGAGACGACAGTTTGGCTATCAGGATCCCGTGCTTGAGAACGGATTGGCGGGTAGGGGCTGGACGCTGAGAATCGTCTCCCGCATTTTCGGCAGAGCAGGCCCCAGAACTCCGTGTTGGCTAAGTGGCGCTCTATTGCAGGAATCGACCGGCGGAGCTCGATCAGCTTGGTCTGCAGCTGTCCGCCGCAGCCTGAACACAGATCCCCGAATTGCCTGGCCAGTTGTATATGCTGCTCGCTGATTTCAGACCGAGTGAAGCTGTCCTCCATGCCCTGCATATCTTTGTAAAATCTGCCCTTAGCGACGTATTTCTTTAGCCACTTGGGGGCTCCGGGCATATTCGCGAGCAGATCTAGTTCCTTGTTGGTTTTCCGGTAGTTTCGTGGCGCACGACGGCCAAATAATACTCTGGCTCTCAGGACCTCGAAGTCGTAGCCTCGGCCGCGTCGATCCGCTACCCGGATGACGCTGTTCATGGCCTCGGTGAAAGCATTGGTAATGCGGGGCTGGTTCTGGAAGTAAGCCAGGATCTCTGTTTGCCAATTCGTAGTAGCTCTAACGAGCTCGTGGAAGTCGCCGCGTATCTTTTCTGGCTGAGCTCGCACAGATGCCCGCCACTTATTGAGGGCACTTCGGGCTTTAGCGTAAGTGCGGCATCCGTAGATTTTCATGAACTTCTCTTTCAGTTCGTACGCCGCTGCGAGTTCGGGATTGTTGGCGAGCCACGTGCCAAGCCTGCTGCGGGCCTTGCCCTTCTTTGGAAGGCTATAATTGCGCGCCCGCAGCAGGCCCTTGTTGTTGTTCCACCACAGCCGTTCGTCGTCGGCCAGGTCCCTTGACAGTCTGTTCCGGACATCATCTACAGCCTTGTTGGCCATTCGAACGACATGGAACTTGTCGATGATGATGGGGACCTTAAGCTTCGCGCGTTTGATCGCATTCTTGTAGTCCTTCCACATATCGATCGTGACCATCTTCAGGTCGGGGCTTTTGTGGTCCTCGAGCCACTGTTTGACCGTCTTCACCTCGCGGTCAGGTAGGATATCGATGACCCGGCGCTTGTAAACATCGGTTATGACGCACCGGTAATAGCCACGCAGCGCGATCTCGTCAATGCCGAGGTGCTGCGGCATCTTCACGACATAGTCGTAGTTCAGCCGGGCAATATGGTCATAGAGAATGTTTTGGACGGTTCCTTCATCGCAGCCGATTTCCTGAGCAAGGTCAGTATGGGTTTGGCGTAGGCCCTGCTCTCGAATCCATCTGACGCACCGCCGGGTCATCCTGTGAGTGAGATCCATACCGGGAGCGTCCTGAACGAACATCGCATGGCATGCGAAACAACGTAGGCGCTGGAAATCGAATGATATCTGTACTTTGTACTCTCTAACCGGAATATCGAGAAAAGTGGCGCTTTCACGCTTCCCATGGCTGTATAGCTTCCCCACTACGCCGCACTCGGGGCATGCCATTTGCTTGCGGTCTGGGAGTGCGCCTGTCAGCTTCGCCTTCAGATAAAAGACGCGATCAAAGGGCTCAATAAGTCGGCTTGTGGCGGTAAGTCCAGCTAGGTCGAGAATGTCGATCATGGGATAAACCCATCATCGGCATTTCATCTGAATTCTTGTGTGAGATGGAACACACTCAAGGGCGCAGGTAGCAGTACACGGTTTCCCTGCTGATACCGAATTCCCGGGCTAGATCTGTCTTCCGCTCGCCTTGGGCAATCCGGCGCCGGAGCTCGTCCTGCTGGGCGCCGCTGAGAGCACGCCGGCGACCCTTGTACTTCCCTGCTGCTTTGGCGATCGCAATTCCCTCGCGTTGGCGCTCGAGGATCAGGGATCGTTCGAACTCAGCCACGGCTCCGAGCAGAGAGAGCAGCAGCACGGCGATCGGCGCGTCATCTCCAATGAACCTGAGATTCTCTTTCACGAACTCGACAGCAACGCCACGAGCGGTGAGGTCTTTGACGAGGTGCCGGAGGTCGACCAGGCTGCGCGCGAGCCGGTCCATACTGTGCACGACTAGCGTGTCGCCTTCACGGCAGTAGTCCAGGGCCGCGCGCAGTTGGGGCCGGTTGGTGTCTTTGCCGCTGGCGCTGTCAGTGAAGCACTTGTTCAACCTGACGCCCTCCAGCTGCCTGGCTGTGCTCTGGTCGAGCGACGAGACGCGACGGTATCCAATGCGTTGACCGGTAGGAACGATCGACAGGCCTTCGTGGCCAGTGAGGTCGGGAATGCGGGCGACGTCCTGAGTATGCGCTGCTTGCGTCTCCATCATGTCTACATTCAACCGGATGCCACATACCCTGACAATGGGCGCGTCATGGCACAGTGCCGCGAAAGCTTTCCTGAATCCGATGGGGGGACGACAGTTTGGCTATCAGGATCCTGTGGTTGAAAACGGATTGGCGGGTGCGGTCACGCGGCAGCGTCAGGTTTGAATCTAGGAACTTCCTTAGAGCGGTGTCAGGTGGAGCGGGAAAGACTCTATTTGCATGCACTCTGGGCCGGAAGCTGTCAGGCGACTCAATGTACAGCTGGGGTACACCTTGGCTGTCAGCAGTTGTGGATATCCTTCTGAGATTTCAACAGTTCTCCACGCATAAGAGGGTAGACAGTAAAATCAGGGATTTCGAAGGTTTTCCACGCATAACTGGGTAGATCGTTCACGCATAAGAGGGTAGACCTTATACCGGTAGTTTTTGCCGTTAGGTTTTTCTTCTAACCGATAGTGGGCTGGCGGTGATCTGAGGATTTCCGAGCTCTCGATTCCCTGTTTTCAACCAGTGGATAGCTAAAGCCTAACCTTAGGCGTAGCCAGGAGTCGGTGTGCCTCTCTGAGGCGGTCCAGCAAGCCAAGCTTGCTCTCATTGGAAGGGCGCTGAGCGCCCCTTCCAAAGCTGCCCCGCCAAAAAGCGAAGGCGTTCCAACTAGGCGTGGGTAGGCATAGGGTCGGTGCCTATGCCGTCAGCATTCGGCTTCGAGAGGGTACAGGAGATGGGCTGTGCCGAAGTTTGAGGATACCGCCGCCATGCGGAAGCTCGACATTCGCGCCGCGGTACACAGCCAGAACCTTCGCGATTGCTTCCTTGAAGTCCTGGCGGAACTTGTAGCGGTCGCTGTACTCGGGGCCGAATTGAGTCTGTAGCGCGAACCATGAAATGGGCACCGACTTGTTGCGCGGGATCCGGCACAGCCGGTGCGCGAGCCATGTGTAGACGTCCAGGGCCATAGCAGACTGCTGGAGCGCCCGGATGGCACGTGCGTCGAGCGGAAGCGCATTCTGCCCCATGAGGCTCTCGTAGAACTCGTTGCTGAGCGTTACCGTGGTCGGCCAGAGCATGCGCTGATTTGGGCTGCGTGGAAACCAGACATCGTATCGGCTGATAGGGCTGGCCGCGTTCACCATCGATACGCGATCCTCGTCGGCGAATAGCAGCTGCATCCGGGTGGCGGCCAGTCTGTTCATCTGCTCTTTGAAGCGGGTGATGCTGCCATTCTTTCCGCCTGTGACAGCTAAGCCAAGATCACGCATGAATGCGCTCATGCTGTCGGCGATCTCAACCTCGGGCGATTTGTGTAGCTTTGCTTCGGTGCACAGGTGAATCATCAGCAGCCGCGGTTTCGCGCCGTAAGGAATGCCTTGTAGGGTTGGCTTGCGTGTTTTTGGGTCGAGCAGAACGCCAGGCGTGAGGACAAGCGACGTGCGCCCATTCTTTTTTTCGTAGAACGGCAGCTTCGCGTCCGGCTCACGGTATGGCAGTCCGCACTGGGCAAGGACGACGTGCAGGTACCGCAGCTCGGCCGGATCGCCGCCGTAGATATCCTCCAGGGCATCTAGAAACCTGTTCTCCGCGCGGGTAGGAGAATGCGTGGGAACCTTCGGCGCGGATTCGAGAGCGATGCCGGGCAGTACTCCCTGCGTCGGCGGCCGATTAGATGCCGGCGAGAGTTTCTGCAGCTTGGTTCCGTGCCCTGTCTGCTGCGGAAGGACGATCTCGACAGTTTGGGGACTGTCGCTCGACTTGTGCCCGTGGGACGCTGCGGCATGCGGCGGTACTTGAGTGGGCGCCGGCGATGGCTTTGGAGACGGTTCTGGTAGCGGGCCCAGTTGCTTCATCAGCTGCTTGGGCACGAGCTCGCCGATCGGCGTGAGGTCGCTCGACCTGGGCTTCTTCATTGGTGCACCCGATGTCCTCTGAATTCGTCATTCGGATGCTCACGATTGACGCGATCGAGAACCTCGACCATCTGGCTGTGCGTCATCAGGCCTTCCGGAGTTGGGAAGTCTTTGTAGATCAGCTCAGGAATGCGCACCTCCGGTGGCCTCTTCCAACGCTGTGTGCACCGTTGGATAACCCACTCGGCAGGTTCGGCTGTCGTGTTCATTCCATGCTCTCCAGGCGAATTGCTGCGCTGGAGACGATAAAGGCGCTCCGGCTGATACCGAGTCGCTTCGCCGCGTGGTCGATCCGGTCGAGCATCTTGGGGTCGACGCGGATCATGATCGGCTTTTTGTTCTGCTCCTCGTCAGGCGTTTCAACGGCTGATTTGGAACCGGAGATGAAGGCTTGCGCCTGGTCTTCGGCGGTAGCCGTCTGGTTGCGCTTGGGATTCCTTGCGATAGCCATGCTATTTCTCTCCGATACCGTTCGTATGTACGAACTTTGCCAAGTGGCTGAATTCCTCGATTGCCTTGGGATCGTCATACTCCAAGACAGAAAGGCCGGCCGCGGCGGCATTGGGAAATGCCTTGCGGCGCACGATGAAGCTAGGAGCGAGCTCTATCCCGTTGATCTCCCGAAGGGCTTGAGCGGCTGCTTCGTTGTCTTTGCCGATAGGATCGGCGGCGTTGATGACAGAGATGGCCCGGAGATCCTCATTGATCTCCCGGGCCTCTTTGATCAGCTCCGCGGTCTGATCGACGCCCCACAGGTCGAAGCTGCGGGGCTGCACGGGAACCAGGACAACGTCGGCGACGGTGAGGGCAGCCCGCAGGCTCCCAGTGTCACGGCCGCCCACGTCGATCACGATATCTGCATATTTAGGGGCGAGCTGTCGGACCTGGGTGCGGATCGCGGCGCCGTGGAGCGACACCACTGTGTAGCCAGGCTTACCGTTCTTCTGTTCTGACCGCAGCTCGGTGAACGCGACCGCCGTGGCCTGCTCGTCACCATCGATGAGAAGGACGTCGCGGCCTGAGTGGCTTAGAGCGATCGCGAGATTCACCGCGATGGTGGTTTTGCCTACGCCGCCCTTGACGTTGCCG
>DAIDGW010000273.1 GCA_027452245.1 Acidobacteriaceae bacterium | reverse complement strand
CAAAAAAGCGACACTACGAAAATCACCAGGAAGGTGATCGTCAAGTACGCCCCCTCAAGCCCACGTGCTTTGCAAGTCGCGCTATGGGATTTCCTGTTCAGTATGTCGCAGGGGATGGGGTCTTCCTAGTGAATGGGAAGGTTCCCTCTGCGTTTGTTTTTTGCGCGCGCCAGAAATGTCATGGGGCACCTGGGATCAGGATGACAAGAGAATATGGGCATCAGGCATGACAATAGCGAAACGAATCGATCCCGAGGTGACGGACTGAGAGAGTGCTAAGCTTTGTAGCACAGATTATTTTCAGGGGTATCGATGGAGCGAGAGAAATCGCGTGCCCGCAGTGTTGTTCTTCTGTGTCCCGCCATATTAAATATTCTGTGCCTGACTGCAGGAGCACAAAATAACAGGTCTCAGAATCAGCCGGCGTCGTCTGCAGCAGTGCCTGCATCGCATGCAGCACTGACCAGCAACGGAAAGCCAGCGAGCGCACAGGATGTGGCCCAGGGCGGCGATGCAGAGATGCCCATTGATCCTTCTGCCCGTTTGGGCCCCGGCGACTTGATCGATGTGAATGTATACAACGTTCCGGAGTTGAGCACAAAAGCTCGAGTGGGAAATTCCGGTGATATTTACCTGCCGTTAATTGACTACGTACATGTAGCGGATCTGACGGTTGAACGAGCACAGGCGCTCATCCAGAAGCGGCTTGCAGATGGCGGGTTCGTGCGCAATCCGCATGTGACGATTTTCGTGGACGAAGCACAATCGCAAGGCGTGACCGTGCTGGGAGAAGTGGCGCGACCCGGAATCTATCCGGACACCGGTGATCACAAACTGTATCAGATCATTTCGCTGGCAGGCGGCTTTACGCAAACAGCATCGAGAAAGATCAGCATCATCCGCAGGAATCAGCCGACAGCGGTGCAAGTCACATTGCCGCGCAATCTGGCTGAGGATCTCAGCGGGAACGTGGAGATCGAACCGGGGGACACGATCACTGTGCCAAAGGCGCCGATTATTTACGTCGTAGGGGATGTAGGACGGCCCAGTGGATTGCTGATCGATAACGGATCGCTCACCGTTTTGCAAGCTCTGGCGCTCGCTGGTGGGACCAACAGAACGGCGAAAATGGGCAGCGTGCGCATTATTCGCAAGGGTGCGAAGGGCATGATAGAGACACCGGTGCCGTTGAAAAAGATGCTGGAAGCGAAGGCGCCGGACATGAATCTGCAGGCGGACGACATTTTATTCATCCCGGTAAGCGGCGCGAAAGTGGCGGCCGGAAAAACGATTGACGCGGCTATCTCGTCGGCGGCGGCTCTCTCGATCTACACCGTGCATCCGTAGCCTTTCGAAAAATGGATTCCTGGCCGCCGCGCCCGCGGGAATGGCAAAGGGCTAGGCTGCATCAGGAATGGCGTCGGCGGGGCGCAGGCGGAAATTCAAAAGATCTTCAAGAATCTGAATGTAGCGCTCGGCAGTGTGCCGGCGAGAGCAGTTCTGCAGAATGTGATTGCGTCCGGCGTGTCCCAGCGAATTTCTGAGTACAGCGTTCCTAGAGAGTTGTACGATCGCATCCCGCAGTGCGATAGCATTCTGGGGTTCAATTGCAATTCCTGCGCCGGCCTGTTCGAGGAACTGGCGCGCTTGTCCGTCGACTCCGAGAACGACGGGACGGGCGCAGGACATAAATTCCAGCATCTTGGTGGGAATCACGGTCTTGAAGACATCGGTCTTCCTGAGCAAGACGAGGCAGATATCAGACGCAGAGATGAATGCAGGGATGGTCTCGCGCGGCTGTTGATCGAGGAAGGTGATGTTGAGCAGAGCGGAGTGCTGCGCGAGCGATTTGATGCGCGCTTTTTCGGCACCTTCGCCAATAAGGAGGAAATGAATCTTCTGGTGAGTGGATTTCAGAGACTCGGCCGCTTTTAGAAGCGTTTCGAGGCCATGCGCCATTCCGACGGTTCCGATGTAGCAGACGACGATTTTGTTTTCGAGGCTGAGTTGGCGGCGCAGGGCGCAGGTAACATCTTCGGGAGCGGGCGAAAAGAGGGTGGTTTCGACTCCATTTTCGACGACGGAAATTTTTGCTTCAGGTACGCACCAATGTTCGATCAAGTAAGTCTTGAAGGCGGGCGTGACCACGACAATTCGATCGGCACGTTTGTATAAGAATCCCGCGACGGCGGCGAGCGAGTGATGCAAAAAGGACTGGTGCGATCCGACACCCACAGCGGTAAGCGATTCCGGCCAAAGATCGCGAACTTCGAAGACGAACGGCACGCGCTGGATGGCAGCGAGCCACCATCCGGCAAGGGCCACCAGCAGTTGCGGCGAGGTGGCGATCACGACATCGGGACGGGAGAGGAACATTCCGCGAGTTGCCGCGGAGAGGCAGAATGAGACGTAGTTGCGGATGCGCTCGTGGGCTTTGCGATTGGGCAAGGGCCAGAGCCAAGTGCGATGGATATTGACGCCCTCGCTGCGTTCGCTGTGGATGAGGCGGCGGAGGCGGGCCTTCCATTCCGTGGGAACAATGCCAGTGGGATGATTAGGAAATCCGGTGAGGACGGAAACATCGTGTCCGAGAGTGGTCCAATGACGGGCGAGTTCGGCAACGCGCGCGGCGGGCGCTCCCATTTCCGGCGGAAAATATTGCGACACGTAGAGGATCTTCACGGGACCTGAGATAACTGTCTCACGATCCTAGAGTGGCGGCGCCTACAAAACCACCCGGTGTTATCGAGATGGTACAGAGCTGTTCATGCTCGTCGCGGATGGCGATGGCGCCGGATTCCCTTTCAATTTGCGACGATTCGCCAGCGAGAATCACGGTTGCGAAGCGGACGGGTAGCGGGTCGCGCGTTCGGCACAAGAGCGAGACAGCGGGCTGACGCTGGCCGTAGGTGAGCGACTCCCATCCGAGCAGGGCCAAGTCTTGGCGATCGATCGCGGTGGTGGAACTCTCGCCGGCGCGCACCAGGGCAGACTCAGAGTTGCAACTGGAAAACATTGTGAACGAGAAATGCTCGCGATCAGACGCGAAGGCGACACGGAAGGGATTCTCGAAAACCTGAAACGGCAGATCGGGAGCGAGCCAATGCAGACGGAGGCCGTGGCGTCCGGAGCCGAGAAGGTCATCGACGATGATCCAGGCGGAATCAGAGAGGCGACGAACAACGCGGCGATGCGTCACGCCCAGACGCCGGTAGCCGTCGTGCGCGCCCTCGAAGGAATCCAGGGGGCCTTGATCCTTAGAGGCGGTGGATTTGCCGGAAGCTTGCGCCCAGTCGAGCCAGAGGAAGCGTCCGGCGCGGCGCATCTGATCGAAGCCATCGACGGTGACAGTGTTGTGGACGATGGAGCATGCGAGTCCGTTGTCCCAGGGAGACTCGCCGTTGTAGAGATAGGTTCCTGGATCGCGGGCAATGTTGAGGCCGCGGTACCAGAGGTCCAGATGCAACTGGTCCGCCTGAAACGGGCGGCGGGTGTAGCGGCTGGCCTTGATCAGGGCCCAGGAATGTTGATCTCCGAGAAAGTGATAGCCGGTTTCTGAATCGATGCGAGGCGCTGTTGCTGCCTGGACGCGCGCAGGCGCAGTGCCGCAGAGCCAGACGGCGGATTCGTCCCAGGGACCGGGTGCCAGGCCGGGACGGTCGAGCACAGCGGCGCCAAGCTGGACGAGTGGGCGAAAGTCGGCGTAATCGCAGGCGGCGAGGGGCAGGACGAGGCTGCCGTCGTTAGAACCGTGATTGGGGGCGCGTCCGGTGAGAGGGTCCACAAAGCTGCGGAGGAATTCGAAGGCGGCAATCGTGCGCGAGCGGATTTCGCTGTCGATCGCGAAATTGTGAATGTCGGCGAGACGCAGGGTCCAAAGCAGCAGGTGGAGGATCATGCGCTGATAGTTGAACGAGTGCTGCTGCGAAACACCTTCGGGAGTGATCTGATCGAGGACTGCTTCGCGGAGCAGGTGCGCTCCGAGCCGTTGCCAGCGCGGCGCATGTTTCAGTTCGGGGAAGAGCGTGGCGGCGGTGAAGAGTCCAACGGCTTCGGTGACCAGGTGATTGCTGCGCTGGGAGCGCGCGTAATTCAGAGTCTGTTCGGTGCGCCAGGCGTGAGCGGCGATCATGGAAAGCAGCAGCGAAGCGCGTTCAGGCGTGGTCGCGGGGGAATGAAGAAATGCGTGAAACGCAAACGACCATGCAAGGATGCGCAGCGAGCATTCCTGGCCGCAGATCCAAAGCGGGCCGGTCATGGGCGGACTTTGCGCGGCCCAGTCTTCGACAGCGGTCCAGAAGGCGTTGGCGAATCGTTCGTCGGCGGTGACGACGTAGGCGCGAGCCAAGGTATAGCCAAAGAGGAAGCGCGAAGGCTCGAGAATGAACTTCAGATCCCCGTGGGCCGGTGAAGCGAAGCGGAGGCGGGTCCAAGGCTGTTGCGGCGGAACCTTTTGTCTTGTATCGGGATTCTCGAACCAGCGCGGTGGAAAGCCGCAGGAGAAGGAAAGGCTTCCGAAATAAGGGAGTTGGCCGGAGAGGATATGATCGGCTTCTTCGAGCAGCTGCGCGCGGCCGGTTTCGCCGACGATGCCTGCTATGGATGACGCCAAAGCGGGGGCATCAGGAAAGAAGAACGGATGCTTTCCTTCCCAGCGAGATTGCAGAAGGGCTGCGGAGTTTGTTCCGGAAGCGATGCAGTCGAGAGTCCAGGCAGTCCAGCCGTTGACAGAATTCATACGGCGGAGCATCAGTCCGGTACTGCGACGGAGTTCGTAATTCAGACGGAGAAGGCCATCGTGGGCGCCGAAGGTGCGTCCGATCTGGATGAGCGTGCTGAGGCTAGGCACGGACCCTCACGGGAGCAGGGGAGGAGCGAAGCTGCTGCAGGCGCAGCGCAGCGAGATCACGAAGGCGCTGGTGTATGACGAAATGCTGCAGGTCGCGGTCGAGAACGGCTTGCGGAGCGGGAGAGATGGTACCGCGATCGAGTCCGAGAATCACGGGACCGAGTTGCTCGACACCGAAGGCGATGAGGCGGTTGCGCAAGTTTTCCAGTGAACTGGAGAGTGCGGGATCGGGCAACTCGCGACGAAGGAGGATCGGGCCGGTATCGATGCCGCGATCCATGTAGTGAATCGTGATTCCGAGGGGAACGGAGTTGAGTAGAGACCACTCGGGAGCGCTCATGCCGCGGACGTCGGGCAGAAGGCCGAGATGGAGGTTGATCACGCCGAGACGGGGAATGTCAAGCAAGGGCTGCCGAAGAATGTTTCCACCGGCGAAGACGATGAGATCGGGCGCGCAGTTCTTGAGGAACGCAAGGGATTTTTCGGAATTCTGATTCTTGCAGAAGGTTATGGGCACTTCAGCAATTTCGCGGAGGCTGCGCACGGGATGTCCGCGATGGGAGAGAAAAGGAGCAAGATAAACGTTATGCAGGCTTGCCGGAGTGCGCGGGCCGAGCCTAGTCTGGGCGTAACGAACGGCATCGCGCAGTCCCCATTGAGCGACTTTGCGGAGAATGGTGGCGGGGTCGAAGGTCCGCAGGCTGAGGACAGCGAGGGGTGGATAGTCCAGCGCGCAAAGATGGGAGACGATCGCACAAGCGGTCTCGCTGTAGACGCTCGAGCTGAGCACTACGATGCGCATGCGGAGGCCTCAAGGGATGTGAGAAGACGTTGTTCGAGCATGAGAGCGTCGGCGAAGAATTTGCAACCCCAACTGATGTAGCGGAAAGGCTGATAGGGGGCCCAGATGGGGTAGGAGCCGGCGACTCCGCCGACGACGCCATCAGAACCGCGTGTGGGGAGCAGGGGCTTGAGAGACTCGTTCATTTTCAGAGCGGCGTTGAGGTAGCGAAGGTCGCAGGAGCCTTCGATGCGGAGATCTTGGCTGCGCGATCCATCGAAGAGGCGCAACCAGACGCAAGACATTTGCGCATTGCCCGTCAAGCAGGTGAAGCGGCGGCCCGAGGCGAAGCTGTGATCGAAGGCTCCGGGAAGATGCTTGGCGGTTTCAAATTTACGCAGCAGTATCCAGGCGGGCGCGGAGATGGCTTGCACCGCGTCTTTGCGGTGGCGAAGCAGAGCGCACTCGAGCACGCCCTGAATGATGTAGGCGACGAAATGCAGATAACTCGGATGGCCGCGGAGATTGATGCCGTCAATCCAACCGCCGGGTTGGATGTGCTTCAACACCCAGTCGAGGTTGCGCTCGGCGGCGAGGCCGTAGCGCTGGTTTCCCGTGCATTCGGAAAGTTGCGCGAGCGACCACGCGACCATGCTGTAGTAGGTGTGGGGAGCGTCCTGATAAGCGGTGGGCCAAGATCCGTCGACCGACTGTACGCTCAAAAGCCAATCGGCGGCGGCGAAGGCGGCATCGCAAATCTCGGGACGATTGGTTTCGGTCCAGGAGCGGACGAGTCCCTGTAGGATCTGTCCGGTGTTGAACACGGAAGGAGCGGCGGAACGGCCATGAAGTCCGGCTGGAAAGGCGCCGGAAGACAACTGGAGGGAAAGCAGCCAATTGGTTGCGCGTTCTGCGGCACCTCGGGCGGAATCAGAATGCGCAAGCAGCGCGAAATCGTACAGCGTGGGAACGATGTAGCCGGTTACTTCGGGATAGCTTTCGGAGTATCCGGAGAAGAGGCTGTAGTATGCGGCGATGCCGCCATTGGAACGCTGGGCGCGGAGAATCCAGTTCACGAGCGCGCTGAGGGATTCAGCACTGGGACGGCGCGTTGTCGCGTAGGAATAGAGGTTCCGAGACGAGGATATGCAGGTGGCGCGGTCGTGTGCGACTTTCCCGACCAGCGGGAAAATCCGTCGCGGGCCGGTGATGAGGCCGCCGGCTTCGCGCATAATCTTGTTGAGTCGGCTGTCCATTTGATTCTGCGTCCCGATCAGCAGTTCTCGGAATCAGTTCTTAACAAACTCTTTTGGCACCTCTGACAACGCGGCGCGAATAAATCGCTGGGCATCGACGCGGTAACGCTCTCCCGATTGCAGCGATTCCTGCAGGCGGATGGTGGCAAGAGTGGAAGATACGATTTCGTCAAATGGAATCGGCGGAGTGGCTTCTCCGCGAATGCATTTCGCGAAGGCGTGCCATTCGGCGCGATGCCCTTTGTCCTGACGAAAACGGGCGCGCGTCCCCTGCTTGCGACCGTTGCGAACCATTTCGAGACAGCGAAAATCTTCGAGGACGGCACTCGACCCGCCGCCAAAGACTTCCAGGCGCTCCTTGGAAAAAGCGCGGTCGCCGTTGGCCAGATAGGAGATCGTGGCTTGGGATCCATTGGCGCAGCGTAGCGAGGCGAGGAAGTTGTCGCCGCTGTAGCGACCGGAATTATCGAGGGCGCGCCCTTCAACTTCTGTGATGGGAGATCCGGCGAGAAATGAGAGCAGATCGACGAAGTGGCAGACCTCACCCAAAATGCGTCCGCCTCCCTGCTCGGGATCGTTGAGCCAGTGGTCGGCGGGAATATGCCCGGCATTGATGCGGTATTGCAGAACAAGAGGCTCGGGAATTGAGGCAAGAAAAGACTTGAGCTGCTCGGACATGGGAGCGAAGCGCCGGTTGAATCCGACCATGAGGACGGAGTTCCGCACGGCATGTTGCTCGCGAATGATCGAAGCAAGTTCGTGTTCGGTAAGGCAGAGCGGCTTTTCGCAGAAGACATGCTTCCCTGCACGCAGGGCTTGTTGCACCTGCGCGGCATGAAGATGATGGCGCGTGGCAAGGATGATTGCGTTGATGTTGTCATCAGCGAGCAGGCGAGATTCGTCGGTGGTGCAGTATTGAAAGTGGAATTTTTTCGCGGCTTGATGCGCGTGCGCTCCGGTGGCGGAACAGACGCCGACCATGGTTGCGCTGCGTGAAGACTGAATGGCAGGAAGCAGAACGCCGGAAGCGAAGGCCCCGGCACCGAGAAGTCCGACAGAAACGGAAGGAGCGGCGGTCTTGCGTTGAGCGACCAGTTTTGGGAGTTCGATTACCGAGGAATCGTCGGCGCTCTGGGGATATTGAATGACGACGCCAAGAAAAGGTTCGTGTGCGCGGCCGGAGATCAAATCGTAGGCACTGCGGGCCCGCTCGATGGGGAAACGATGCGTGATCAGCGGAGCGATGTCGATCTTGCGGGCGGCCAGAAGCTGAAGAAAGGCTTCCATGTTGCGCGTTTCCGTCCAGCGCACGTAGCCGATGGGATAATCGCGGCCTTTCTGCTCGTAGGCGGCGTCGTAACGTCCGGGGCCGTAGGAACGGGAGATGCGAAAATCGAGTTCTTTTTCGTAGAAGGTGCGGCGGCCGATCTCCATGCCCACGGTCCCGACGGCGGCGATGATGGCGCGGTCACGGGCTACGGCTCCGGCTAGATTTACCGGATCGCTGCTGGAGGATTCGGCCGTGATCAGAACAGAATCTACGCCAACACCATGAGAGTTAGCGGAGCAGACGTCGCGAAAATCGGAGGGGCTGGAAGCGACAGCATCGGCGCCGCATTGGCGCGCGAGTTCTGCACGCGCGGAGTTGGGATCGAG
>DAIDGW010000272.1 GCA_027452245.1 Acidobacteriaceae bacterium | reverse complement strand
TCGCCAACTTCGCACTGGGCCGTGAGCGGACGGGCGAGAAGCCGGCCAGGGCGCTGTCGGTGGTGCAGGTCGATGAGCCGGTTTCGGAACAGGCGCTCGAATCGCTCAAGGTGATCGATGCGCTCGTCGAAGCGCGGCTGGCGAAGCTGCCGAATGGAAAGTGAATAGCTCTCAGCCGGCTCTCACCCAACCAGCGATTGGGAGGGAGCCGGTGCCCTCGTTTTCGTGTTCCGCTGTTCAGTGCTCCGTGGGGCCGGCCACCTGTCATTTCCCTCCTACTGAATCACCTGCTCCGATTTCCCGGTCAAGTTCAGTCCGGCGGATTGGGGCAGAAATGGCAGCATGAACGAGAAATTGTATGTAACTTGCACCTGGACCAGGCAGCCAGGGCTGTTCGTGGGTGAGCAGGCGGCGCAACCACTCGAGCTCGAGCAGGCCGGCGTCGTCCCAGGCCAGGTGGCATTTACGGTCAGATTCTTGGGATTGATAAGAGGAAGTGCCTGGCTTTTGACGTAGCTCTGAATGTCGCTATTATTCGTGACGCAATTGTAGACCGTCGACGCTGAGCAACTTGTCGCTCCCCCATCCGAGCCGCGCAGCATCGCATATCGCGCGGCATCCTGGGCCGCATAGGTGACGTAGTGGTAGCAGTACATTGCTCGGCTGAAATCCATAATCCCGAACAAAAACGCAAGCAGGATTGGAACGGTTATCGCGAACTCCACCAGTTCACTGCCGGAATCCTCTTGAAGAAGACGAATGCTTCGCCTCAGCCTATGTCTTCCCGACATCCTCTCTCCCTCCATGTGAATAGACAAGCGTTTGTCGTATCGCTTACGGCGTATCTTACGCGCAAGATCGTCTTCGCCTTCATACTTCCGGTTCCGCTTCTAGCTTCCCGAGCTTCTCATCTCCGCTGAGCGCGTGATCGTCATCGGGGAGGAGACCGCCGGCAACGGCACCCACGGCGAATACGTTGTCGATACACTCACCGACATCCTATACACAAGGCTGGTGTTGGCTGGACAGGATGGCGCACTAGAGCAGTTCGCCGAATAGGAACTGCCGTCGGAGCACTCGCAGCCATACGCCGGAGTTGCAACGGTCAGGTTCGGCACGTCCGGTGCGGCAGCCTGCGCCGCTGCGGTGATTCCGGCGGTGCCGGTCGGGTTTTGGACACCGTAGATGGCAGCCGACTCAGCAGCGCCAGCGATCTCCTGGGCGAGGTAGTACGCTCTGCCCAGATCGATTACGCCTCCGAAGAGCAGCAGCAGTACCGGCAACACAAGCGCCATCTCCACGAGGCCGCCACCCTGGGTACTGTGGAGCAGGCGGCTGAGAAGTCGACGAGTTCGCATCTATTACTCCTTCAGTTTGACGCGTCCGTGACCCGGCGGGCCGCCGGGCAGGGAGGAATAATCGCTTCCAATCGTGAACGTGTTGTTCCCGTTTACGAGGATCGTATCCGACACGATAAACGTATATGCCGCAACGTTGCTTCCGCCATTCAGGAGGAGTTGACCGTCGGGAACATAGAGGGCGCCCTGCCAGGCCGAGGTGGTGTCTCCATTCACGATAAACTGGCTGTTATCGGTGCGGCTCTGGAAGAAAAGAATGCCCGCGTAAGTTCCCGCCGTTGGCGCGGTCAGATCGACATGCGATCCTCCGTTCATGATCCACTGGCCCGAGGCAATATAAAACATCACGCCACTGCCCGAAAGCGTGGAGCCACCGTTGAGCACAGTGTTGCCATTCATGATGTAGATGCCTGGACTGAAGGTGACGTTGGAATTTCCATTGATATTCAATCCGCAATAGGTTCCTGGATGCAGAGTCGTGGTCGAATTCCCGTTCACGGTATAGTTCGAGTAGTTGCACGAGCCGAATGACGGCTCCGGAAGTTGTGCAAACGGGTCGGGTACCGAAGGGGCGTCTGTTGTCGGCGTCGGGCTTACCGTTGGGTTCCCGTTGATCAAATCGCCGCCCACCACGCTGATGCCCTTGTTGTTCCCTGTCGATTCCAAGGTCGCGTGGCCGTTCACCAAGAGCGCCGTGCCGGACTGCGAATCATCTGCGATCGCGCAATTGGCCTCGAGATCGCTGTTTCCGTTCGAAAGGATCGTCTGCGGCGCTGCCGGATCCAGGCCTATAACGCAGGCCGACGGCGGACCGAAACCAGCCTCCGAGCGCGCGCTGAGGGTCAGCGTTTTCACCCCCATAATCCGGGCAAAGATTAAGGGTTGCTGCTTCGTTACCACGGCCTCCACATACGAAGTGTTGCCGAAGTTGGGATCGCTGGCGCCCAGCGCGCAGGGTCCATTGTTCACTGTCAGCGCCAGGTTTGTTCCGGCGCTGCTGGCGCAACTGGTCAGAACTGTCGGGTTTGCGAGGCCGTTCTCCTCCATGGATTTTGCGGCCGCTGTCTGCATTGCGCTGCAGGCGGGAGCGGCGCACTGTTGAATTTCGAGGGCGCCGGCGATTGCGGCGGCATCGGCCGCGGTCTGCAATTGGCGCTTTACAACAAGAGCATTTCCCACATCGAGCGCGAATGCCAAAAATCCCAGGATCGCCGCCATGGACAACGCTACGACCACCAATACATTGCCTTCTTCCCTGCCGGTAAGCCGTCGAGCAATGCCTATCCGGCGGTAAAAGGCTTCGTCCGGCATCGAGAGAACGCGAAATGCCGAGCGACCGGTTACTTCAATTCGTCTGCGCCTCATTTCTTTTCCACTCTTTCTTTCAACCCGCAAAGATCCATTACAAGGATCTTTGTTCAGTCGCTTGCCACCATTTCGCAAATGCCGATGGCAGATCATCAGTCCAATGCGCCGTATCGCATTGGCTATTGCGTAAACCCAATCTGGTGCGGGACGCCGCATGGTATCAGTTTCGCCCTGTTCCAAGGGCCCTCGGCGGTTTACGCGCGGAGGAAAGGGCGACCGCTAGATGTCCCCGGAGCGTTTGGTCAGCTGATCGGCTCGGTCGCACAGTGATAACTACCTACACTCTACATTGCAGTCGACTTGGCACTATTGTACGAAAGTGTTAGATATCCGCAACTTAAGTCTCCAGTGCTCATCGCGACATGGTGCGAATCGATGATTATTCTCGGGCCAAATAGCCACCCCTTGCCTTGGGTGCTGGGTATCCCTTCCAGGTTCTATTCGGGCGGGAGGGACATGATCTTAAGCTTCCTTGTTTTCATATTCCTGCGGCCCTTTTTCCCATGGGTCACTTTGTAGGATAGGCAGCACCGCCATCGAGAGATCGTTCCCGGCGTAGGGCGGCTCCAGAACCTGAAAGGTGCCGCTGGGAAAAGGAAACGGCACCCTGATGGACGCCGCTTCGCGGTTGCGGATGCTGAAGATTATGCGCGACTCAGGTAGGCGCCTTCGCTGGTGTCGACGCGGATCTTTTCTCCCTCATTGATGAAGGGCGGAACCTGCACGATGAGGCCGGTTTCGAGCTTTGCGGGCTTGGTCACACTGGAGGC
>DAIDGW010000271.1 GCA_027452245.1 Acidobacteriaceae bacterium | reverse complement strand
TCCGGAGCAACCGGGGCTCTTGTGAAGCCACTATGTCAAACTGAGAGAGCAACCGGCACCAGAACCGGCACCAGACTAAAATGGAACGCTGGCGAATACACTGAATGATCTCGCAAACAATTGATATAGAATGAGATGTTGACAGTCTGGGCCTGTAGCTCAACGGTTAGAGCAGGGGACTCATAATCCCTTGGTTGGGGGTTCAAATCCCTCCGGGCCCACCAAAATATCATACAAATAAAACAAATAAATACAGTGATTTACGTTGATAATCCCTCTGAGTAAGTATGCATGTCTTGCGGTACATTTGCGCCTAATATTCGCTTTCGGTACAATTACGGTACAGTAGCGGTACGCAATAACTGTACTGGAGTGCAGATGGCGACCATCGTGAAGACCCCTTCAGGAACCTGGAAAGCGCTCATTCGCAAGAATGGCTGGCCGACCAATATCAAGACCTTCCGTACCAAGCGCGACGCCGAGGACTGGGCGCGCCGCACTGAGGATGAGATGGTGCGCGGCGTCCACATCGTCCGCGCCACTGCCGAGCGGATGACGTTGGCTGCGGCCTTGAAGCGCTACACCTCCGAGGTCACTCCGACCAAGCGCCCCTCATCCCAAGAGAGCGAACTTCGTCGCGCCGCGATTCTTGAACGGCATCTGGGCAAATACTCACTGGCTGCCCTGTCCCCAGAGATCATTGCTCACTTCCGAGATATGCGCCTCGCCGGCGAAGACCGGAAGGATGAGCACGGAAAGCCAGTTCCCCGTGCGAACAACACAGTCCGCCTTGAGCTGGCGCTGCTTGGTCACCTGTTCACCATCGCGATCAAGGAGTGGGGCATTGGTTTGGTAATGAATCCGGTGATGAATATCCGCCGACCTGCTCCCGGCCCCGGGCGCAACCGTCGACTGACTGAGGACGAAGAAAAGCGACTCCTGGCTGCTGTGGATGCACACTCGAATCCGATGTTGCGCTGGATTGTGCGCGTGGCACTCACTACAGGCATGCGCGCGTCGGAAATTCTGAGCCTGCGCAGATCGCAGGTGGACCTCAAGCGCCGCGTCGTCCGCCTTCTCGAAACCAAAAACACGTCGCCTCGCACCGTGCCGCTGAGTGCAGCAGCTACGGCAGTATTCCGCGAGGCACTAAATCACCCAATACGCCCCATTGATACTGACCTGATCTTTTACGGCGAGCCCGGCCGCGACGGCAAGCGCCGCCCTTACCAGTTCAATCCAGTTTGGCTAAACATTAAGCACAAATTGAAGCTGTCTAATATTCACTTCCATGACCTTCGGCACGAAGCAGTGAGCCGCCTTGTCGAATATGGCCTTTCAGATCAGGAAGTCGCAGCCGTGTCGGGGCATCGCAGCATGCAGATGCTTCACAGGTACACGCACCTGCGCGCAGAAGATCTTGTCGAGAAAATAGACCAGCTTTCGCGGCGCTCTGATTTGCCTCGCGGCATATAAGCTATCGGCTTGGCTGCTCATTTGGAGGTCCGTACTTTCGTCTTCCCAATTTTTGCGAAAAACTGCTGAGCCTCTGCTTTAGCTTTCCAGTAATCTTCCATTCTCTTAGCGTTGCGGCGTTTCTTGATTTCCTCCTTGGATTCAAAGAACTGCCTGCGACATTTTGCGGTGCAAAAGCGCTGGCCATCTCTGATTGCAAAGATCCAGAACCAGCAATTCTCGCACCTGCGCAGGCGGTGTAGCCGCATTGTTTGAACAAGCGAAAGCAGATCATTGGCTACCTGATAACCCGACAGGCTTTCTGCCCATTTCTCTTCATCGTTGCCGATATGGCTCAGATCCAACGCGATATTTCCATGTCTCCGGAGCGGTGGCTCTAAGTGAATTGCGGCATGAAAACTAGAGGCCAACTTGTTAAACCGGTTAGCAAGCCGAATCCTCTCCTCTACAAAATACTCACTCTGAGCATTGGTTAAAGTGCGCTTCTTCCTTAGCCGATTGCTAATCGCGTAAAGATGGCGTGCGACTTGCAACATCTCGGGAATCCCCGGCAGCGTGTTGAAGTTGAGTTCCTCCAGCAGTTGCTCAAACGCCTTTGCTTCTGAAGAATCCTTTCTTGATTCCCAATTCTCGTAAGCTTTTTCCCACCAGCCAGGACTGTCCTTCCTTCGCTTAGAGAATTTATCGAATCCGCCCTCTTCCGAAGATGACTGATAATTTTTCATTTCACATATCGCATTCATATTGATGATGTTATTTTTGTCGAACGCTTTTCCGTAAAAAGCATACGACAAAGCCAGTGACCACACAAGGGAAATCGGGAAATCTGTGTTTAGCAGAGCTAATGCAAGCCGAAAGATGCTTGCAGAAGACAACAGGAAACCACAGGACCCAACTGGAGGATGCATGTCTTTGATGGAATTGCTAATAGCAAAATATGGCCCTTTGATGTCTCTCTCAGACCTTGCCGAGACCTTGAAACGCTCCGTCGAAGGCGTACGCAATGGCCTCAACAAAGATATGGAGCCATATCGCAAGATCAATGCGGCTCGCGTGCGAATCGGCCGTCGCGTCTACTTTCAAACGACCAAAATAGCGGCGCTTCTCGATTGCCAGTAGGGGCCAAGTTGATGATGTCCCCTATCGGACCGGAGACAAGTTGCGTCGTACTGCCGGATGATCACTTCACCAACATCGCTGCGAGTCAGCGCCGCGGCGAATCTGGTTTGGTACCAGCCGCGCTGGCCATTACGCCCAGCTTCAGGAAAGAGTTGCTTGGGCCATCGCGAATTGATTCGCGGCTACTCGAAGCAGCCGCGAAAGACAATGAAAACAATTCGATCCTGTACCAGCACAGCGTTCTTTGTCAGACCGTTCTTCCCTACCGCGATCCGGGTGACGATGTGCGGCGCTGGGAACGTCGCAACGGCCAGGTTCACCTTGAGATCGATGCAGGCCGGGCTATGCATCCAGTGTTGGGAGAAATCGTCGATATTGGCCTACCTTATGGCCCGAAAGCTCGGATGCTGCTCATGCATTTGAATCGCGAGGCCGTGGTCACGCAGTCGCCGGTCATTGATGTCGGACGCTCACTGACGCATTTCGTTGAGCGCTACCTTCGCCTTTCTTCTCAGGGCCGTAACTTCCGAGAGATCAAGGAGCAGCTCACGCGATTGTCGGCGGCGTCGATTCGTATGGGTGTACCCTGCAATGGGCATGCAATCACAGTGAATTCCGGTATCGTCACGGCGTTTGACCTCTGGTTGCCGAAGGATGATCGTCAGCGTGTGCTCTGGCCCTCAAAGATCATTCTTTCGCTCGATTATTTCAACAACCTCCTCAAGCACGCGGTTCCAGTTGACGAAGCGCACATCGCGGCGCTCTCTCATAGTGCGCTTGCGCTCGATATTTACAATTGGCTTGCCCAACGTCTTTGCAGGATTGATGATGGGCGGCCGCAAGCTGTCTCCTGGCTCTCACTGCACGAGCAATTCGGCCAAGGGTATGACCCTAAGCGGCTCTTTAACTTCCGCCGCGTGTTTCGCGTCGCACTGAAGGAAGTTTTGACCGTCTATCGTGCCGCCCGCGTCGAAGACGAAGAAGCCAGGCAGGCTCGCCGCTACTACCGGAATGGACGCACTTACTGGCGTTCGGACGCGTTGACAGGGCTAAAGCTGTACCAGAGCCTTCCGCCGGTGAAATCGCTGCACAAGGAATAGCGTCAATCTATCTCTGCTCGGTGGCGCAGATTGTGCGTCCTTCGGTTCATTCTTTAAAACCACGATCACTTTGTATTGAGCCCACGCTACCTAATTGATACGCATGGCTTTGTGTACTTGGAGGTTTTCCACGATCAGTTTGTATTGAGTGGTTCCGTTCTCTGTGGATTGCGCCCTTGCCCAAACGGATTTCCACGATCAGTTTGTATTAAGAATCGCGATCACTTTGTATTGAAAACCACGATCACTTTGTATGAGAAGCCGTTATATATGCCTATAGCTTTCCGGTAGTTCTCAGCTGGCCCCTGTGCATCTGTGCATAACATTTCATGGGCCATAGACGTTCGGTACAATCGAGCAGAAATGGCAAGCCTCTGAAAGGGCTGCGATTTTGTCTTTGAATGCGAGATCAGACCGCAAGGAGGTCTGAGGACTATGACGCAGAGCGAGGATGACGGTCTGTGGCAAGCTGAGGACTACGACGACGAGCCGCGATCACACGGGAACTTCGGTCTTGATCCATGTATGCAAATGATGGAAGCTGAAGCCGAAGCTCGCCAGCGTAAAGAATGGAAGAGTGAGTTAGACGTAGCCTACGAGTTCATGCACGAGCGCCGGGAGCTGCGTAAGCGGGGAGGAAAGCATGACACATAAGCGTAGTGAGAAATCGTGGGATGAAATCTTTGCCGAACTCGACGCGGCTGGCCCGTGGCCAGACGACTTTCTCTCTGAGTCGGAGCGCGACCACCGCCCGCCCCAGGTCCGCCCCGCAATCGAAGCATTGTTTGACGAGGACAACCCAACGAAGCCAACGGCCGGCGAAGGTTCTATAACATCGCGCAATGATGACAATCCACAGGAGGCCAGCCCAAAAACAGCGCCTGATATTCGTCGTTCACCCAATGGCCTCCCCTGTTTTCCCCCGACCGGCAAGACGTTCACACTGGAGATGGCCAAAGAGGCAGAAGGGGAGCAGGACATGAAGAAGTTTGAGCGGTCTTTTGCCGGATTTCCGGTGTTCCCCACTTCAGGCCGCGTGATCACGACCGAGATGGTGCGGAAGGCAGAAGAGGAGATGGATGTAGAGGCTGTCAAACTCGCGCCGGCCGCTTCCCCGCCCGTTGCGCGGCCCGTAAGCACTAAATCCATCCGAGAGAAGCGGACGACCCGCATTGATCCAAACGTTTACGATGCAGATGAAATTGAACTGAGACGTCAAAAGCGAGCCCACCAGCGTGCATCCAGCACACTCAGTGACTTGCTTGACGAATTACTCCGCGACTGGCTTCAGACACACGGAGATCCATTGAACCGCACAAAAGAATAGAGAACTCGTCTTCGAAGCCTAGGCGAAGCCAACAGGGAAACCCTTTTTCTCTTGCCCTCCCACGGTTGAGCAGCATCTGGTTTTCATTTCATCGGTAGATACCAACCGTAGATATTACCGTCGTGCGTAGGGTGGACTACGCACAATCTCTCCTTGCCGTCGCGACTCCGTTCAATTGTCCATCCATCACGGTCACAGTGGACGATGGAGCGCAAGTCGCCGTTCTGATCGAGCTTGTAAGCGTCTTGTCCCAGTTCTGTCGCAGCCCAGCTTGACGCTTCTCTTACATCCAGTGCGCGGGCATACCCTACTGTGTTCCCGATAGTGTATCCCCAATAGAACGCGCCAGCTATCAAGGCCATTCCCACAACCGCCGCGCTACCGAGCCACTGTAGCCAGGACTTGCGCGCTGTGTGCCGCGCAACCGTCTGCGCAGCAGCGGCGATCTCCTGCTGTGCAGACGTTACGACGGCATCGCTGATGGTTTCCTCGACTCGGGACCTGATGACCGCGAACTGCTTCTCTGCGGTTTCGCGGGCCTTATCGAGTCCGCGGGCATGTGCGCTGAGCGATTGCGCTACACGCTTCTCGATTTCTTCCGGCATCTGTTTCGCCAGATCACTATAATGACCGATCAGAAACGTCACCGCCCATATCGCGTCGTTATCGCGAATGCCCAGTTCTTTGGCGATGCGATTAAACTTGATCGTTTCCTCTGGACTTGGATTGCGCTCATAAATGGAGTGGAACGCCGTTTCAAGGTTCATGCAACGACCTCATCGAAAATAGTTGCGCACTCTTTTACCCAGCGGTTAACCTCTGCTCGGTTACCCACTGGCGCGGTCTCAATAACACTTTGAATCGTCAGACGCTCGCTGTGCAGTTGATCGGAGATGCGGTCTGCAACCTCTGGAAAATTGAGCGTCTTCCCTTGTGCTTCAACTGCCGTTCTGATTTTCGAGTTGTTGTACAGTTCGAACTTCCGCTCAGGACCGTGGTAAAGATTACGGATGACGTGCGTCGTTCCGGTATTGACCGTATCCATGTATTCCTTCAGCAGTTGTAGACTGTCGCGCTGCGAATTGATTACCCAAAGCGTTACGAGGTCCCGCTTGATCTCTGAGAGCGATTCCGTTAGGAGTGCTCCGTAGAGCTTTACGCCCTCACTGCTACGGGCTGGCGTGTTGATTACAACCGTATGGTCCAACTCTTCCGCGAGGCAATTCACCAAGTCCATCCAGCCATCGCGTTCGTCGAGATTGATGTATCGCGTCTCGATTGTCTTGCCGTAGGCTTTGCCGACATCAAGATTTGCAGTATCCGCGTCGATGAGCAAAACCTTTTGGCCGCGCTTTCCCAAGTAATGAATTACTGCCATCGAAAAGATACTCTTTCCCACGCCGCCCTTCGATCCATTAACCATGTACACCGGCTTTCCCATTTCGCTCTCCTTAAATGCTCTTGTCGTCTTCAACGGGGGTGAATGTTCCCTTTTTCGTTTCGCCGCTTGTTACTAGCGATTTCGGCGCAGATTTCACCACAGATCGCGCCTCTGGCTTCTCGGTTACTTCTTCTGTTGGCTTGGCTCGCGTAGAAGTTTTCTTACTGCTCCCTTTGCGTCCAGGTTTCAAGTATTGCCGCGCAGTTGATATGGTTAGGCCGAGCCCTACGCCCTTGAGATCATCGAGCACGGTTTCGAGTGAATGTCCCGCGGCAAGAGCTTCCTTTGCTTTTGCTCGCAGTTTGAGAAACGCTTCACGTCTCGAATAACGTTTCTCTGTAGGTAGAACCGGTGCGGCAATGCGCGCATCCAACGCCACAATTGCAGCTTGAACGATGTTTTCGGTGATTACCTCTCTTTGTGCCATTGCGTTTCCTTGTATGTTTCTTAGAGCAACAAACAATTGCACAGTAGCACGGAGTCGCCCGCTCGAAAAGCGGCGAAAGGGCAGTGTTCATAGGGTGATACGGTGTTTAGCGTAGTTGAGAATATGTAGCCATAGTTAGGCCGATGAAAATATTTTTGCCACGTTTTTCGTTTATATAAGTAACTTGCACCAACGTCATTTCTGGCATAAGTTGTGAGTGTTACTGCCGAGGTGTCGGAAGAGCAGTACAGGATGCGGGTTGTCCGTACACATGGCTTCGCCCTGTTTCGTTCAACCCGCCGCCTCGATGCTCCGCGCTTCGCTTGTCGCATTGAGGCTCATCCTGAAAGCGCCAAGCACGCTTCGCGTAAGGAAGGATAAGTGCCAACCAAGCTACGCCAAACAGAGCGCGCAACTGCCCGATTCGAAATGCGTATGACGCCGGCAGATATTGAGCAGTTGCGGATCGATGCAGACCTGGCCGGCATGACTGTGACCGACCTTGTACGAAGGAGATCGCTCGGACGCACAATCCGCGCGGCAAGCGATATGGTGACAATCCGTGAGTTGCGCCGCCTAGGCGGCTTGCAGAAGCACGCGATGAACACGCTGACGCAGTATGGCGGAATTGCCGACGAGTGCATTGCAACCATTCGCGCGCTTCGCGCCGCCATCGGAAGGATAGCCAGAGATGATCGTTAAGCATATTGGCAATCCGAAGTCTCAATCGAGCAAGGCATCGCGCATCGGAAGCCTGCTCGATTACATCGCGGCAGACGGACACGAGGCGGCCGAGAAGACAGAGCACATCGCTGCATGTGGTAACTTCCTATCGGATTCGACGCAGGGCAGACGCGCGGAGATGATTGCGTTAGCCGAGGGGGCAACGCGCAGCAAGGACCCTGTAGACCATTGGCTGTTGAGTTGGAAGGAAGGTGAGCAGCCGACGTACGGTCAGTGTCGAGAGGCTGTCGATCTCCTCAAAAAGCATCTCGACATGAGCGGCGATCATCTGGCCGTCTACGCGCTCCACCGAAACACGGACAACTATCACCTTCACATCGTTCTCAATCGTGTGCATCCTGAAACACTGCGCCTGAGCGATAAGGGATGGTGCATCGACCGTGCGCACAAGGCGCTGGCCGAGATCGTTCAGGTGCAGGGATGGGAGGCCGAGCAGAATGCTCGCTACGGAGACGACAACGTGAAGTTGCCTGTGTCGTCACAGGCAGCGCACAAGGCGAATCCCGGCGCGCGAGCGCGCGACTATGAGAATGCCACCGGCGAGAAGTCAGTCGAACGTATCGCCATTGAAATGGCTGCGCCTATTCTGAGAGAAGTACGCTCATGGAGTGAGGCACACGAGCGTCTGAGCAGGTTGGGAATGCGTTATGAACAGAAGGGAAGTGGTGCGCTGCTCTGGGTAGGAGATACGGCGGTAAAGGCGTCTGCTATTGGACGGGAGTTCAGTCGGAAATGGATGGAGGAAAGACTAGGCGCATTTGAGGCAGATAACCGGCTGTTCAAAGGCAACCCAGTCAAGCCCGAGGTGGAGCCCCTCAATCAGGACACATCACCGAAGTTGGCGGGCTACCGCGTAGCGCTTCGCCAGTATTGTACAGAAAAATATGCAGCGCAGACCGCGCAACGTACCGCACATCGGACCGAGCGTGAAAAGCAACTCCAGGGCTTCCGGGCCGAGCGCACCCAACTCAACATAGGTGCAATGTGGTCAGGCGTAGCCCTAAATGTCGCACGCAGCTTGCTCGCGGCAGAGCAGGCAAAGCGGCGAGCGGCACTCGCAGACCGGCAAAAGCGCCAACGCGACGAGTTGCGGAAGCAGTTTGGCCATCGTATGACCTATGAGGAGTTTTTGAAGGCGCAAGGCGAGGAACAGCTTGTGGAAAACTGGCGATATCGTCGGAGCGCATTGCAAGCCGCAAGCATTCACGGCGACGGTGATGCGGCGCTGTCGAGACGTGACATTCGGGACTTTACGGCGCGGGTTCAGTTCTCTGCAAAGGAGCGAATTGCTGCAATTCACTACCACGCGAACAACGCGCCGGGCCGAGTCAGCTTCACCGATGTTGGCCGGCGCATTGACGTTTGGCAGCAGCAAGACGAGGCCGCTGTCTTGGCTGCGCTTCAGCTCGGTGCTCAGAAGTGGGGCGTTGTTACCGTCACCGGCTCCAATGAATTCAAATACCTGTGCGCCAATCTCGCAGCACAGCACGGCATTCGAATCGGCAATCCAGAACTGAAGGTGCAGCCGCAGCGCGCCGACACCCCGGACACTAACGCTGAACTAACACCCACGAATGCTTATTCGCGCCACAAGGCCGACATCCAGAATCGAGTGGCCGTGCGGAACGCTTGTCAGCTCGATTGGATGATTGCCGTGAGGATGCGTGTTACCGGCCACGACCAGCGAGCTATCGCGCAGGCGCTCGAATTGCAGGCGCCGCAGGGCCGTGCAGCCGAAAATCGAAACTGGAAAAACTACGCAGACCGTACAGCATCAGCCGCCTTCGGCCCGCGCGGCGACCGGGAAGCCGCCCGGAACTGGCCGCGTGCCGCTGCGTGGGTACTTGTGGAGGGATGCACCAAAAGACGTGAGCGAGCGGCGCAGATCAGCCGTCGCCAACTCATCCGCCTGTAGGGCAGAGTAGAAATCGAGCGGGATTGACCAAAGCGGGGTAGCTGCCTTAGTACAGTGCCCCCTACAGGTTGTGTTTTGCAATCAAATCGCGAGAGCGCGGCGGTCTATACCGAGTTGGCAGGGTGACGACAGCGTGTTGCAGCAGCCGCAGAAAGAGCAAACCACGACGGCGAGAGTGGCGACGATTGAAGCGGAAGGCGAATTCATTGAAATAGGCGTCCAGATGCGCGGCTGTAACCGATCCTTGATGCGTGCCGAGCAGCCAGCGTTTGAGCAGCGAAGCAACGCGATGCACCCCAGGCATGGAAACGTGAGCCGGGTCGCCGCTGCTGGAAATGTTGGTCACCCGGTGCCTGTATCCTTGTTTGGAAAGGCCGTTATAACCTTTCCAGCCGTCGGTGTGAACCTCTGCGCCAGACTCAACCGTCGCCGAGACAAAAGGAACCAAGCTGGCGCTGGAAACATCGTCAACGCGTTGCATTCGCACACGGCCAAACCCCTTTGGCGACAACACTTCGATGGCAATCACCACAATGAACTTGGTCTCGGTGCCGCGCCCGCGAACGCCCTGCTCGATGCCGCCCACATAGGTTTCATCGACCTCCACCGAGCCCTGGAGACGATCCCGCCCAGGCCGCACCATGGCCGTGCGCAACTTCTGCAAGATGGTCCAGGCGGTTTGATAACTGCCCAGTCCCAGCAAGCGCTGCAGGCCGAGTGCGCTCACTCCATGCTTCTGGTTGGTCATGTACCAGGCTGCGGCAAACCATTCCTGAAGCGAAATCCGGCTGCGGTCGAAGATGGTTCCTGCCGTGACCGAAACTTTGCGGCCGCAGCCGGCGCAAGCCCAGCGCCCATCTGCCGTCCGCCAGCCTTTTCCCATCTCACACTTTGGACAGCGAACTCCGGTTGGCCATCGCAATCGCTCCAGATACGCGGCGCAGGCCTGTTCGTCGGCAAACCAGGAGCAAAACTCCTGCCATGTTCCCGGATACGGCGGGTAAATTTCCGAAGCTGGAGGAGTAGTGACCACTATATATAGAGTCTACTGTACTAAGGCAGCTACCCCGCTGACCAAATATGCCAAGATTTCGGCGAATACTTAGTACTACAGTTGTAGATAGAGTATAGGCAGGGGTGATCCGTGCTTTTGGTAGTGGTATCTGAGCGCGTGGAATTGATGTTTTCTGTGCCAGCTCGACCAGTGCAACAGATGCTCAACGCTGTGCCATCCGCGCCAGAACAGGTGTGTGAGCAGGTGGCGTAACTCCGGTACGCTGAGCGGAACCTGCCCGACGGGAGTTTTTTTCTCCTCTGGACCGCAACGTGACCAGTGCAGCAAAGGCCAACATGGCAAGTGTGATGTGGCGATACCAGCCATGCCAGCTGCGAACCTCGTAGTGATCCAGACCGCATTCTCCTTTGGCTGCCTGAAAAGCTTGCTCGATTTGCCAGCGTTGTCCGGCAACACGAACCAGTGTTCCCAGCGTGGCTTTTGCAACACGAGCATGAAACCAGTAATAGGCATGCTCTGCTTCTTGTTCGATGCTGCGCCGGACCAGCAGGCCGTGTGTCCAGCCATCTTGTTGCCAGCCTGCAATCATCGTCCAGTCATAGAGCTGTTCGCCTTTGCTGCCTTCGCCTGCCGAAAGCCGTTCCCAGGCAAGAGCGGGAAGATTGCGCGCGATTCCGTCCACCCGGCACAATTGCTGATCTGGCCAGCGCATCCGCTGATCGCAGGCAACAGCCATCACATACCCAAGCTGTTTTTCTTCAAGCCACGCGCGCAACTTGCTGTTGTTGCCATAAACCTCGTCGCCGGCGACCCAGGTGCACGCCGCTCCTGCCGCAAGTGCACGTGCAATCATCTTCTGCGCCAGTTCCGGTTTGGTAGCGAATTCCTTATCGTCCGGAACCGCAGTTGCTCTGCAACGCTCGCGATCTGCGGCCCACTCTTCGGGTAGATACAACTCGCGATCTACCAATGCCGCACCCCGACTGCTGGCATAGCAAAGAAACACGCCAACCTGGCTATTTTCAATGCGTCCGGCAGTACCGGTGTACTGGCGTTTAACACCGGCCGAGTGAACGCCTTTTTTCAGGAAGCCAGTTTCATCGACGATCAAAACTGCATCGGGTGCGCTCAACTGTTCAAGGACATACTCGCGCAGCCGATCACGAGCCTGATCTGCATCCCAACAGGCTCTGTCCAGCAAATGCTGAACTCGGTAGGGCGCGACTTCACCCATCCACTCAGCCAACTGCCAGCCGTTCTTACGCTCACAATGGCTCAGTAACCCTTGCAAATAGGCATAACTGCGCTCTCGTGCTTCGGAACGAACAAAAAAGTCTGCGATGCAGTCATGCGACCGCTGGAGTGCGCGCTTCCAACCACGAGGTTGTCTCGCCATAGAAGAGTTGGCGGAGGTCGATCTTCAGAGCACTCTCATTCTGGCAGATCATGAACCATATCTAGTCGATCCTGAAAAAGTGATGTTTCAGATTGAGTCGCATGGCATCTGGGAGGCGAGAGGGGCGAGGATGAGCTGAAATTGGCCTCTGAGGCCCAGCAGGTGGCGCAGAAAATAGAGCCAAAAAGCTCCGAGGAGCTTGT
>DAIDGW010000270.1 GCA_027452245.1 Acidobacteriaceae bacterium | reverse complement strand
GGGAAAAGCATTCGCTACGAAGCGGTGACGGGAACAGCGGCGCTAGCGGCAGGCACGACAGTCCCGATGGAGAAAGCGCTCGGCTTCAGCGCGCTCAGGACGGGGCAAGCATTTCGGTGTGAGGATGTCCACCCTGAATTCTTGCTCGACGGCACGGAGTGCGAGCGCCGCGGGATCGAGTCTCTAATCGCCGTCCCGGTTTATCACGAGAACGGAGTCGCAGGCGCTCTGGAGTTATATTTCAGCAAAACGCGGGCGTTCACCGATCAGGATTTGCATAGTTGCCAGTTGATGGCGGGACTGGTGACGGAGGCACTAACCCGCGAGGAACAGCAGAGTTGGAAAAAGAGCCTCACGACAGAGCGGGCATCGATGCTGGAGGCGCTGGAAAAGCTGAAACCCAGTTTGGCGGCGATGGCGGGAGAGGGAGGCAAGAGCTCCGGTTCAACCTCGGGAGCAGATGTCTATGTATGCGGGAAATGCGGCAACACAATGGGGCAGAACGAACACTTTTGCGGAAACTGCGGGACCCCACGAGAGAACCTCTCCGAATTGCCTGGGATAGCGAGCAAGGGCCAGCCCATTGAGAGTGCAAGACATGAATCAGCCTCGACTAGCGCAGACGAGGGTTTGCCTTTGGAACTTGTGCAGCAACTGGCCTCACTCTCCCAGGATCAGGTTTCAAGCAGTAACGAGGAGGAGCCAGACATAATCCCTTCGCTTTCGCTCGAAAGGGAGGGCGCCGGTGAGGGTCGCGACGCCAGCGAAGGAGAGCAGGAAGCTTCCGCGAGCAAGGCGAAGGACGAAGACGAGACGGATCATAAGGCTGCTGCGGCATTGGTACCAGTTGAGGGTGATCCGTGGAGATCGGCTGCACAGGCACGCGAATATCTGGAACAGCTCTCAATTTCCGGGGGGAAGACGGCGTTTGCCGCATTTTGGAGAACGCGGCGGGGCGATATCTATCTTGCGCTGGCTGTCATTCTGGTGGCTGCAGTGGTTAAATGGGGGATATTGTCAGGGAATCCGGGCGTGGTCACAGGCGGATCGACGACCGCGGTGGTGCATAAGAAACCCGATCCTTACGCGGGTCTTTCGATGTTTGATCGTATGCTGATCAGTCTGGGGTTGGCCGAAGCTCCAGAGGTAGAGTCCCCGAAAGGGAATCCGGACGCCAAGGTTTGGGTCGATGTACATACCGCCTTGTACTACTGCCCCGGAAGCGATCTCTATGGAAAGACGCCCGACGGGAAGTATACGAGCCAGCGAGATGCCCAATTGGATCAGTTCCAACCCGCGTCGCGCAGGGCATGTAATTGACAGGTAAGCAGTTACAGGGTCTCTTTCAACCGACAACCTCGCACTGGCCGAGTGCAACTTAGCTGACGCCGCTTCGCAGGGAGACATACATTGGCGCGTCAAACACAAAATCCTCAACCTGAGAACAGACCTGCTTCGGCGGAGATCAATCCGCTGCTCGATCCAATTCTTTCGCAGAATCTGGAGCGGTGGGCCGAGGTCTACTTCACGACCCTGCCGGAGAAACGCCACGAGGCTATCCAAGCATTGCGGCGTGAACTGCAGGAGGAAAAAATGCCGCAAAACTCCGCGCGGAGCGGAGGGCCTTCGGAATTCAAGAGCACGACGGAAGCGGTAGAAGAGCCCATCGAACATGCCGAACAAGAAGATCAAGAGCATGTTTCCGTATGCCACTCGTGCGGAGAATTGAATCCGCTCGTCCAGAGATTTTGCGGAATGTGCGGAGAACCCCTGCAAAATTCTTTCCTGCAGGAGGAATCGCCAGGGGCGGAAACTGGAGAGACAGATTGGGACGGGTATCAACAGGAGGCGTTCTCCGAAGATTCCAATCAAACTGAAGATCCGGAAGAAGCAGCCTCTGAAATGGTGGATGAGAGGCCAATTTTCAGCGCGTATAGCGATTCCCGATACCAGTACCGCAGGCAAGATGTTTTCGTGGAACCGGAAGCATCAAGGGAAACGTCCGATGGAGTTCCGATGCTGTTTTCGGAATATAAGCCGGTCTCCTATCGCTTTCGGATTTATGTCGGGATCATACTGGCGGCGCTTATTGGCGGGTTGGTCTACATGGCATGGAAAAGCATGCGCGCTGCTTCTGGTGAGGCGCAACTGCTGCCTGCAGTATCGGCTCCGGCACAAACCGGGGGGGAGGCAGGGCCGAACGATGCGGCAGCATCGACGAAAGCAGAACCAGAGGCAGGCGGCGCAGGCACAAATGGGGAAAACGCCAGCCGGAATTCCGATGGCTCGGCTGATAAGGGTTCGGGGGAAAAAGCAGAACCTCCCGAGAAGGCGTCGCTTCTGGAGCGCGAGAAGACTGCGGGCGAGAGTTCAGTCAAAGCGGCGAACTCGCGAAAGCGTGGGAAAGAATCGTCAGGTGCCGCTGAAGACGCGGTGGCGGCGAATGCCGGAGACTCGGGCGATGCGACCTCAGGCAGTCAGGATCTCGCGGTGGCCAAGACATTCCTGGATGGGACCAACGGCCGCGCACGTGACAGCAGAGAGGCCGCCAAGTGGCTGTGGCAGGCGGTCCGTCAACAGAATGGTCCTGCGACACTGATGCTCGCAGACTTGTATCTGCACGGCGACGGCGTGGCGAAAAGCTGCGATGAAGGGCGACTACTCCTGTATGCAGCCGCCCGCAAGGGGGTGGCCGGCGCAGGCGAACGCCTGCGGAACCTTCCCGCCTTCGGTTGTCAGTGAGCATAGAACGAGACGAGCAGGGAGTTGCGGGAAGTTCCTGCAATGCCGCTAATGGAGCACCGCAGGAGATTCCCGCGATCGTTCTATGATTTATTGCGGATGAATACGACGCCTTAGTTCGCCAGCAAGGTATTCAACTGGCGAGACTCATACCACAGAGCGAGTTCCACCCGGTTCCACAGACCCAGCTTGTCGTAAATCACCCGAAGGTAATTTTTCACGACATGTTCGGTGGTTCCGATCTCGCGTGCAACTTCGCTGTTCTTCATGCCTTGAGCGACAAGCTGGATGACTCGTTGCTCACGTTCATTTGGGACACGTGTACCGTATCGTTCATTTGCTGACATTCTTGCCTCCGATACAACAGGGTTGCGAGTTTGACTCGCTTGATGCCGCCGGTGATGCCAAAGCGAAGAAATAACCGGTTGAAGTGGGCTTTCACGGTTCTCCTCGCCATGTTGAGCTGACGCGCGATTTCTGCGTTATCACAGCCTTGCAGAAGCAACTCGACGATCTGCTGTTCACGCGGGCCCAACCGAACGGGCTGATCCTTCATGAGGTCCCCCTTTAGGTCGTTACTAGCCGACGCCCCAGGATCGAGCGGCAGCCGTTGTTGCCATAGCTGATAGCACCCAACATGCCACTCTGGAGGCAAAAGGTTGTGATGGGGAGAACAATAATTTCCACAAGCCCTTGCCGGGAAAAATTGGAGATCCAGAGTGGGAAACGGGAGACTTCGGGACACTAGATTCGAGATGCTGTAGTCGTAAGTACCTAAACAAATGGCGCGAAAAATGGGGACTTCCGAGTAGTCTGGACTGGCTAGGGGGCCTTGGTCTTGGCTCTCGCGCCAAAGCCTGTGATTCGGCTCGCTTATGCTTCAGGCCAGCCGTCGGATCAGGTCGGCAGAAAGATTCCCACAGGGCTGCCTCTTCCGTCGGGTTTACACCTTAGACGAAAGTACAGCATCTAGGCATTTGGATTGAACAAATTACACGATCTACCCGAGTGCATAACGGCTTCCAACTGGCGCGAATCTGGCCGATTTCGGCTGCTTTTCAAAAGAAATTTTTCCGAAAGTGGGCAGGAGTAGTCTGCTAACGAGTTGAACAATAGGCAAGAAGAGGCCCTTGTTTCCCCGGGCTTTGGTAATTGGTCGTTACACAGCTTAGCAGAGGCGACGATTGTGTGGGGTTTGGAAGTACTCACGAATGCGTTAGTCTTGCTGAATTGCGGCTGGTGGCTAACAAATTGTCGCCCTACGATATAGACGATCCGGTGGAGAATGATTTTCCAGTCTCGGTGCAGCGTATTGAGAGTGTTGATTTTTTCATCGATGCCGGCTTATCACTGCCCGAAAAGAGCACTCATGGCTGGATAGTTGATTTAGCGGCTATAGCGAACGCACCGGCTCCGTGGCATGGGTATTTGAGTGATGACGAACGGGCGCGCAGTGCGCGCTTTCACTTCGAGCAAGATCGTCAACGTTATTCAAACACGCGCGGCTTGCTGCGGATGCTTGTGGGCGCGTATGTGGGCCTTGATCCCGGCAAGCTCCGGTTTACGTATGCAGAAAAGGGCAAGCCGGAACTGGAAGGAATCGCGGAGATCGCCTTTAACGTATCTCACTCAGGCGAGCGGGCGCTGATCGGAGTGACGCGGCACGAAAGAATTGGGGTGGATGTCGAAAAGATTCGAACCGATTTCGATATCGCGGCGATTGCCCGGCGATTCTTCTCATCCAGAGAGCAGGAGGAACTTTTCAGTCTGCCAGTTGCGGAACAGTTCCAGGCATTTTTTCAATGCTGGACGCTGAAAGAATCTTTCATCAAGGCGCTGGGCGAAGGCCTGTCGCATCCCTTGCATCAATTCGATGTTTCTTTTACAAGCGGTCGGCCCGTTAGTCTACACACTCGTCCGGAGCCTGAAGACGCCTCTGGCTGGTACATCCAACGCATTGATCTGGATCCGGGCTACGCGGCGGCAGTGACGATTTCGCGAGAATGAGGGAGAGAGAGAAAAGCAATTCCCTTCCCGCAAAAACTTGCACAGTGAAGGAATTTGCAACCGCTGAAAGCGATTGAAACAGCGGAACTTGCGCAAGGCGCTTGTCACCGAATCGGCTGCAAGATTGCTTCCATGTTTTTGACGAAAAGAAAGCAAACAATTCCCCAATCACGGCGCATTCAGTGATAGTCTTTACAAACAGTATCGATACGTAGAATTTTTCCTCCCCACCAGATTTTCTGCATGAACCTACAGCGGCCTGCCAAACGGATCGCATAATAATCCTGGCGATAGGCTACAAAGGCAGTAGACATAGAAGACAAAACGCAGGAGGCAAAGGAAATTGACTGCTTCAACCAGCCATTTGATTTCACCCCACGGCGGAGAACTGACCGAACTCATCGTCCAACCAGAACGCGCAGCTGAACTGAAGGCTCACTCCAAAGAATGGCCTTCGTGGGATATGACCGCGCGCCAGTTGTGTGACCTGGAGCTATTGCTGAACGGAGGATTTTCTCCGCTGCGCGGTTTTATGACGCGTGCCGATTACGAGGGTGTGTGCCAAAACATGCGCCTGGCGAGTGGGCTGCTTTGGCCCATGCCGATCACGCTCGATGTGACGGAGGAATTTTCCAAGAAGCTGAAGGTTGGCAGCAAGGTGGCATTGCGCGATCCCGAAGGCGTGATGCTAGCGGTGTTGCATGTAGAAGAGATCTGGCAACCGGATCGCAAAGCGGAGGCCAAGGCAGTTTTCAACAGCACCAGTTCTGCTCATCCGGGCGCCGATTACACCATGAACAAGGCGAATCCGGTTTACATCGGCGGACGGGTCGAAGGCCTGCAGCTTCCGTCGCATTATGACTTTCGCACGCTGCGGTTGACGCCGGCCGAGTTGCGGGCAGAATTTGCGCGCTTAGGATGGCGTCGTGTGGTGGCGTTCCAGACGCGGAACCCAATGCATCGGGCACACGTGGAACTGACGTTCCGCGCCGCCAAGCAGGTGGAAGCGAATCTGCTGATCCAGCCGGTGGTGGGCATGACGAAACCCGGAGACGTGGACTATTACACGCGCGTCCGCTGCTATCAGTTGCTGGGTTCGAAATATCCGCAGGGCACGCAGAAGCTGTCATTGTTGCCGTTGGCCATGCGCATGGGGGGGCCGCGGGAGGCAATCTGGCATGCGCTAATCCGCAAGAACTACGGATGCACGCACTTTATTGTCGGCCGCGATCATGCGGGTCCGGGAAAAGACACGGACGGCAAGCCCTTCTACGGACCGTACGAAGCGCAAGAGCTGTTCAAGAAGAACGAGGCGGATATTGGGGTCACCATGGTGCCTTTCAACATGATGGTCTACCTCGAGGCGCAGGACCGCTACGTTCCAGACGACGAAGTAAAGAACGGCGATCGCGTGCTGAACATCTCTGGAACGGAACTACGGCAACGCCTGAACGAAGGGCGTGACATTCCCGGATGGTTCACGTATCCGGAGGTGGTGCACGAACTGCGCCGGAGTTTTCCGCCCCGGTCGCAGCAGGGAGTGACGGTTTTCTTCACCGGGCTTTCGGGATCAGGCAAGTCCACGATCGCGAATGCGCTGCTGACGAAGTTCCTGGAAGTCGGAGGACGTCCGGTGACTTTGCTGGACGGCGATCTGGTGCGCAAGCATCTTTCATCGGAGCTGGGCTTCTCGAAAGAGCATCGCGACATCAACATTCGCCGCATCGGCTACGTTGCATCGGAGATCACGAAGAACGGTGGAATCGCGATTTGCGCACCGATTGCTCCGTACGACGCGACACGAAAACACGTTCGTCAGCTGATCGAACCCTTCGGCGGATTCATCCTGGTGCATGTCGCAACGCCGGTGGAAGTCTGCGAGCAACGCGACCGCAAGGGACTGTATGCCAAGGCACGGGCCGGGATCCTGAAGGAGTTCACGGGGATTTCGGATCCGTACGAGGCGCCAGCCGATGCTGAGGTGACGATCAACACTGGGGAACTGTCTCCGGAAGAGGCGGCGCAGGAAATCATCCTGCACCTGGAGCGCGAAGGCTTCATCGGCGTCAACGGAGCCAGAGCCTAGCAGCCAGGCAACAACAAGAGCAAACGTGGCAGGTTCGCGATGGAACTATTGGCACTGAAGGGTATCGTTGGATTCATCGTCGGGATTCTGATTGGCATGACCGGCGTGGGCGGTGGAGTGCTGTTGCTGCCCGTGTTGATTTACGGCCTTGGCATTCCCGCCATTGTGGCGGTAGGGTCTGACGCTTTGTTCAACTTCTTCACGAAAGTTCCGGCGAGCCTGCTGCACCTGAATAGAGGGACGGTCCGGCGAAAAGTAGTCATGGCTCTTGCCGTCGGCAGCGTTCCCGGGTCACTGGCGGGAATCGCTCTACTCACACATATCCGCAGGATTTATGGCAGCGGAGTGAATGACTTCATCAAATTCGCGGTAGGGATTTTGTTGATTGTTGTGCCGCTCATGCTGCTGTTTCAACGGCGCATCGAAGAAAAGGTAGTTCATCGTCCCCCGACAATGAAGTCCATCGCCGGCATGGTTCTGATCGGACTGTTGGCCGGGTTCCTGGTGGGAATGACTTCGGTGGGTTCCGGCAGCATCATCATGATGCTGTTGCTGCTGTTCTACAGTTATCCACCCAAGGTGAATGTAGGCACGGACGTGGTCCATGCCGTAATTCTGACGGGAGTGACGGGGATGCTGCATTTCCATCTGGGAAACGTGGATTCCAGGCTTGTCTTGTCGCTCCTGGTGGGATCGATTCCCGGGGGCCTGATCGGATCTCACCTGGCCACAAAAGTCCCGATGTTATGGCTGCGGCGCATTCTTTGCACGCTGCTGTTCCTGACGGGCGCCAGAATGTTGTGGCCTGTACTCTAGGCAAATAATCCCATGAAATCTTCCTATTCCGACATTTTGGAGCGCATTCAAGCTGCGCTCGATGAAGCCCGCGAAGTTTTCAGCCGTTTCACACCGGGCAAAGTACAAACCGAATTCAAGGCTGGACATGATCCGGTTACAGAAGCAGACCGCGCAGTCGATAGCGTGATGCGAAAGAATCTGCTGCGCGAGGGCGAAGGATGGCTCTCGGAGGAAAGCGCCGACGATCTCTCGCGTCTCGGTTGCGAACGAGTGTGGGTGGTCGATCCCTTGGACGGCACGCGAGAATTCGTGGAAGGACTGCCGGAATTCTGCGTGTCGATTGGTTTCGTCGAGAATGGAAAACCTGTAGCCGGAGGCATTTACAATCCGGCGACAAAGGAAAGTTTCCTCGGCGCAGCTGATGCAGGAATGCTTTATAACGGCAAGCCGGCGGGTTGCAGTCAGAAGGCGTCGCTGAACGGCGCAAGGGTGTTGGCAAGCCGCAGCGAAGTGAAGCGCGGCGAGTGGAGGGATTTTGCCAGCGCTCCGTTCAAAACCGAAGCCATGGGCTCGGTCGCTTACAAGCTGGCATTGGTCGCGGCCGGGCTGGCAGACGCGACATTCACGCTCACTCCCAAGAATGAATGGGACGTGGTCGCGGGCGCCGCACTGGTCACGAGTGGCGGAGGGTTCGTCAGCACTCTGGAAAAGAAAGATCTGGTTGCGAATCGCAGCAACCCGCTGCTGAGCGGGTTGCTGGCCTGTGGTCCGCTGATGAAAGACGAACTGCTGGCAGCCGTTGATCCGTTTCTTCGCGCTACTTCGCTGAGCGAGAAATAAGCGTCTTCAGACGCGAAGCTCATCCAAAACCTAATACGCATCCAGACTTACTTCATCCAGCCAGACATTGTATGGTTGTTGTTTGTAATTGCCATCCATCTGGAACGCGATGTCGACCTCTTCCTGGTACCACTGCGGCTGCGAAGTGTAATACTGATCGACCATGTAATCGGTTCCCGCAACATCCACATCGATGTAATGCACCTGGTTGCCGACTCGCTCGAAATGCCATACGAGATGAATCCATGTTTTTGAGGGGAACCGGTTGCAAGGAACGGGTATCGGAACCCAGACTCCATGCAGGTCATCCCACACATTCCATTTGCCGGTCTGGTTGAAGTCACATTGCGTTCCCCAGGTCCAGCGGGTATTGTCGAATGCCTGATTCACGTCAAATTCCAATGACTGCGGCGCATTGGCATCGTCGATATAGAAGTAAAGATCGTAGGTAAAGTGGCTGACGCTGTTGCCGGCGCCGAGAGGATTCCAGTAGAGCTCATTGGAATAGGCGTGGTTTCCTGCCAGGCTGAATTTTGTGGCAGATCCATCAAGAGACGGCGTGGATTGATGACGAGTGAGACTGGACTTCGCGACTCCCAGTCCCGCGGCGCAGGTCGCACCGGAGGTGAAGGCCGCCGAACAGGAAATCCAGTTTGACATGTTCTGGATTCCGCTTACGCCCGGCCCTTGCGAAGTAACGACAACCTGCTGGGTAACGGTCGCAATATAGCCTGCGGTATCCTCGGCGACAATCTCAAGCGTGTGAGGACCGTTTGCCATCCAGACGTACTGATGGACGTTGGTGGTGAAAGAATACAGTACGGCTTTTCCGTCTACATAAAGCCGCAGAGTATAGATCGGATCCGGTGGCGTGGCAGTGGCAATGACCAGCGCGGGAGATGTGACTGTCTGTCCGTTGACCGCAGGGCTCGTGAATTGCACTGGGAATCCGCACAGGGCCTGCGGCGGAGGCTCTTGTGCAGGCGGAACCACCGACGTATTCGCGGGGGGAACTGGCGTAACCGGGCAATTCGCCACATTCGACGGCAAGCCCTGACAACTCACCAGGACCGCAGCGATTGCCACCAGCAACAATGATCCCCAAAACCACAATCTTGCTCGACTTGGGCGTAGGCAAATGCCCCGCATTCATGACCTCCCAATCGCCGGAGAACAGCCGTGCGACGAGCAGCGCCCTGAGCGGTCAGAACTGCCATCACTACAAGCTCCTGTTCTATGCCTTCCAGTCCACTGCCAACTGGAAGACGGCTTCGCACTAGTACGCCGTCAAGTTCATCTTATCCAGCCACACGTTATACGGCGTCCCCACCTCGTCCAGGTCCATCTGGAATGCCACATCAATTTCCTCCAAGGTCCAATCCTGCTGGTACGGATAGGTTGTATTTACCGGATAGACCGTACCGTTGATCGTCAGAGTGTTGTACTGCACCATATTTCCGTTGCGCTGCACATCCCAAATGAGGTGATTCCATGTATTGGGCTGAAAGTCCGTTGCCTTACATGGAATATTGGTCGGCTCCCATCCAGTATTGGGAGCGTCGTTCCAGATGTCCCAGACACCATCCGCTTTGAAGTTGCATTCCGAACCCCAGACCCAGCGATTGCCTCCGAAGGTTTGATTGGTATCAAACTCCAGAGCCTGCGCTGCATTTGGGTTGTCGATGTAGAAATACACGTCATAGAGGAAGTGGCTGACGTTGTTGCCGCCCGCTACGGGGTTGAAGCTGAGCTCATTGCAGTACCCAGCACAAGGTGTGTCGGGGCCGGTGGAGGAAATACTGAACTTCGTTGAATTGCCGTCGAGCGAGGGCGTCGCCTGATTTTGGGTAAGAGAAAAAGTCGGCGTTCCGCCGCCGGCAGCGCAGATCTGCCCTGCTCGTCCCGAGTTCGGAGGAAACAATCCGCCGCAGGATTGCCATCCCGGCATGCCTTGAATTCCGCTGATGACGGTCTTTCCGCCAGTGCTCGGGGCCTGCGAAGAGATCGTGATCTTGACTGGAGTGGCCGAGATATAACCCTGCTTGTCTTGCGCCATGACCAGCAGCGTGTGCGGCCCGGGAGCGAGAAAAATCTGAGCATTGATCGAATTGTTGAATGTGAAGTAGTCGGAAATACTGTTGGTCGGATCGTTACTGTTCAGATCGTAGACGCGCATGAAAAAGATCGGGTTCTTGGGCGTTGCCGATGCGACGACATTCACCGGTGAAGTCACGGTAGCGTTCGGCTGAGGATTCGACACGGTCAACGGGAAGTCACTCTCTCCAGTGAGTAGTGGAGGAATCGTGGTATTGGCCGCGGGCGCGGGAAGATTACTCGTCGACGGTGACCATGTGTTTGAAACCGGTGGAACCGAAGGATAGCTGGGTTGCGTCGGCGGAGGAGTTTTTGGAGGAGTTTGCGCGGTGCTCATTCCGCATCCTGACTCCAGAGTAACTCCAGACAGGATCAGTGAAACAACAGGCACTATTGCCAAGGTGCGTGCCAGGCGAATCGTCCTTGCGGGGGACGAAGGGGAGACACCCATAAGTCGTGACCCTCCAAACGTGGTCTGATTTGTTCAAACCAGCGTCTGCGAGCGGTCAAACCTGGTCTCAATTGCGGCTACTTACGCTTACGCTATTTAGTTATCTGGTATGAACCTTGTCAGGAGCAATACGGCGACTACCGTAAAAACCATCGGGGAATGAACCAAGAATGCATGATATTGAAAACACGTGAGATAAGAGGCTTCGCTCGGCGCTACGGCGGGGGGGAGGCTGGAAACGGGCCTCGCGGGGGGGGAGGCTGGAAACAGGCCTCGCGGGGGGGAGACTGGAAACAGGCCTCGCGGGGGGGGGCGGAGTTAACTGGCGACTGGCGGAGTGCCCCTTTGAGGCTTCTAGAGTTCGGCTAGAGCTCTGTGCACGAGGTGGACGGAAATCGAACCTTCACCGACAGCCGAGGCCACACGTTTTACATTTCCTGAACGCACGTCACCTACAGCGAACACGCCAGGAAGACTGGTTTCCAGCATGTATGGAGCGCGGGGAAGCGGCCAATTTGGGGACGTAACATTTTGAGCATCCAAATCCCTTCCGGTCATGATGAAGCCTTTATCGTCGAGCGCAAGGCATCCACGCAGCCAGTCGGTGCGAGGAGAGGCTCCAGCCATAATGAATACATGCTCAATGTCGTGAGTTGAGCGTTTCCCTGTATTTTTGTCGATCCACGCAACCCGTTCCAACTTGGCATTCCCCTCCAGGCTTACGATCTCGGTGCAGAAATGCAGCTCGATCACTGGATTTTCGGCAATACGCTGAATGAGATACCGCGACATGGAATCGGCCAACCCGGCCGAACGCACGAGCATGTGAACCTTTCGCGCCGACTGGGAAAGAAAAACAGCCGCCTGGCCGGCAGAATTTCCGCCTCCCACCACCACCACTTCATCGTCCGCACACAATTGGGACTCGATATAGGTTGCGCCATAGTAGATGCCCAATCCTTCAAACCGCTTTAGATTCGCGATATCGGGTTTTTTATACTGCGCCCCGGTCGCAATGACTATGGCGCGCGCGGACAAGGCGCGGCCGTCGTCCAGAATGACCCTGTACGGACGATGGCTGCATTCCAGTTTGGTAACGCTACGAGCCACCATCATCTTGGCGCCAAATTTCTGTGCTTGCGTAATCGCGCGCGACGCCAACTCTTGTCCGGACACACCCGTGGGAAATCCAAGGTAGTTCTCAATTTTCGAACTGGAGCCCGCTTGCCCGCCGGGAGCTTCGGTTTCGACCAACAACGCGTCGAGACCCTCGGAAGCGGCATATACCGCGGCCGCCAGTCCCGACGGGCCGGCTCCTACGATAATCAGATCCAGTATTTGCGAACCTCCGACGTTGACATTTAGACCAAGGCAGTCTGCCAACTCCTTAATCGACGGATTCTTCAACACAGATTTAGCATTGCAAATCACGACCGGAACATCTTGCAGCTTGACTTGAAACCGATCCAGCAATTCCTGGGAAGCCTTGTCGTTATCCAAGTCAATGTACGTAAAAGGATGTCCATTGCGGCCGAGGAACTCGCGCAGGCGCAAGGTTGCGGCGGAGTGGCGCGAGCCCATCAGAATGACGTTCCCGAGATGATTGGTAATGAGCGCGACGCGGCGAAGAATGAAGGCCCGCATTATGATTTCGCTGAGTTCGGCATCCCGTGCGATGAGACTGCGCAGACCGTCTGCACTGAGTTCGAGTACTTCTCCCGCATCCGTGACGCGCCCCAACACCAGGCACCGCTGTCCGGAAATCATGCTTAGTTCGCCGGTAAACGAAGCGGCAGAATGGGTTGTGATGAGGCGTTCCCCGGCAACGTCAGGTTGAACGATCTCCATGCCTCCCGAGAGAAACACGAAAAACGGCACTTCCGTGTCTCCCGGACGAAACAGGATTTCGCCCAACTCAACCTGGCGCAACTTGCTGAGCGAACGTATTCGATTGATGTGTGCGGAGGTCAGAGTTGGGAATATTTGCGTGGAAGCATCTAGCGCGCTGGGTGTAGGCCAAGTAGACATATCTCGATGTGTTGAACCAGCAACTCGATACCAGGCCCCCCTTTTTCAAATAGTAATTCCTACGACGGCTCGACCGGGGGTACCTGTTTACCGAGCTAACGGGCTTTGGATTTATCGTCGCCGGCAAAGGTTCACAATTTTTCTTCCCGACCCCCCGGGTGGCACATAACCTACCAAGTGATCAGCGAATTGCAAGCGCATCTGCAAGGAATTCCGTTTCCACTCCCGAAGGCACGTAAGCAGGGTTGTTCCGTTCAAGTAAGCTCAAAATGGATGTCACGAGCCTGTCCCTAGAAGGGCGCGAAGCTTGCGCACCGCGCTCCCCATTTCACTCACGGCAATACTGCCGAACCCCAAGATAAAGCCCTGCCGCACAGAGCTGGCGGCATAGCAAGAGGACAAGGGAGCGAGCCATAAGTTAGCCTGGGCCGCGCGCCTGACGATTTCACGATCTGACAATCCATTCAGCAGAATGCAAAGATGCATACCTGCCTGTTCCCCGCGGATCTGGACCGGCCTTCGCAATTCCGTTTCAAGGTGTTCGACCAGGGCATTCCGCCGATCACGGTAAAGCACTCGCATTCTTCGAATGTGCCGCGAGAAATGACCCTCTGCGATGAAATCGGCCAGGACAGCCTGATACAGAGTTGGCGGAGCGATGTCCATCGCGAGCCGTACCGCCAGGAATCGCTCGACGAGATCAGCAGGAATGACCAGGTATCCCAGTCGCAGAGATGGGAACAGGACCTTGCTGAAGGTTCCGACGTAAATCACGCGAGAACTCGTGTCGAGGCCCTGCAAGGATGAGATCGGCATCCCTTCATAGCGGTACTCGCTGTCATAGTCGTCTTCCAGGATCCACGATCCCGAGCGTGCTGCCCAATCGAGCAACTGCATACGGCGCGAAGCGCTCATCGTGATTCCCAGAGGATACTGATGAGAGGGAGTGACCAGCGCACCACGTGCTTCCGGGCAGCGCTGTTTCCCGGCTGCGACATTCAACCCCTCGTCATCCACTGGAACGGGAATGACCCGGCAGCCATTTAAGGCAAAAACGTACCGTGCGTACCGATATCCGGGCTCCTCCATCCAGATGCGATCGCCAGGCTCGAGAAGTGTCCGCGCCGCGATATCGAGTCCCTGCTGAGACCCGCTGACAATCATGATCTGCGCTGCTTCGCAGCGAACGCCGCGCGACGTTCTCAGGTAAGATGCGAGCGCTTCCCGTAAATCTTTCAAGCCCATCGGGTGACCGTAGTCGAGCGATCGGGCGCTCGAGTTTCTGCAACGGCGCGACATTAACCTGTTCCACTCGCGGAACGGAAACTGCTCTGATGCGACTTGTCCCACCGCGAATGCGCCATATTGGCGACTCCAGTGAGGATTTTGAATTGGTATCGGGAGCAATGAGAGTTTTGCGTCTTTCGCTGTTCTCCGAGTTGCCGGATTGTCAGAGTGCCGCGAACCCCTCTGCACCAACTGATCGGGAAGCGATTTCGACACTCTGGTGCCGGCGCCGACCTGGCCCTCGAAATATCCCTCCGCAATCAATTGAGCATAGGCACCCAGAACTGGAATGCGCGAGATCCCAAGGTCGGAGGCGAGGCTCCGGGTCGATGGAACGCGCTGCCCGGGGTGCAACATTCCGTGCACGATGGCTTCCCGATAGGCGTCGTATATCTGCCCGTGCAACGGTCTGCGTATGCGGCGATCGACGGCAATGATCGGAGGGATAGGGCCTGCCATAGCAATGAAACCCGGTCTAAAGGTGGTTATATCAGAATGTCATAAAGTGGATATTGGAAAGACCACTTTGCAGGAGCAGAATGACTGCAGACTCAGGGTCAGGAGAGACCGAATGAGACTCCCAATCAGACTTTGTGCGGTTCTAACCCTGTTATCCGCACTCGCATTTCTTCCCTCCGGCGAATCGCAGGATCGTTCTGCTTCCGCAAGCACGACGCCTGCCAGCACGGTGTATGTCTGCGCATGCCTCCGGACGAAGTCTTGCTCTTGCATGACAGAAGCCAAGATGGAAGGGCCTTGCGCCTGCGGAACACAGGGTGGTCCGCCGCTGAAGCCGGTGCCGAGCGACAGCGACTGGGCACGTGCCAACCGCGAGATGCTCGCGCGCTGATTGGATCCGATTTTATGAAAGCGACGAATCTTGGCCGTCACATCTTTGGGCTGGCTGCCATCCTGTTTGGCAGTGTCACGCTCTTCTGGCATGACTTTAACGGATGGCAGCAGATTCAGGCGCTTAATCTGCCGCACCAAGCAGCACTGGCCGATCTGACTGGAATGATTGAAATCTTCGGAGGCCTGGCGGTGCAATGGCCTCGAACCGCACGGGTGGGCGCGGTCACATTAGGAACCTTGTATTTTGCTTTTGCCTTGTTCTGGGTTCCGCGCATCATTGCAGAACCGCACGTCTATGATCGCTGGGGGAATTTCTTTGAACAGTTTTCCCAAGTCGCCGGAGCGCTGATCGTCTATTCCTTATTTGACCGCGATGACTCGAAATGGTCGCCTCAACTGGCGCGTGTGGGATACACCGGGTTTGGAATCTGCGTAGTCTCTTTCATGCTGGAGCAACTGTTTTACCTTTCCGCGACGGCGAGGTACGTTCCGCACTGGATTCCTCCAGGCCAGATGTTTTGGGCCGTCGCGACTACATTTGCGTTTGGCTTCGCCGCCATTGCCATGCTTTCGGGACACCTTTCGCTTCTTGCGTCCCGATTACTTACGGCGATGATCGTGGGCTTTGGCTTGCTGGTGTGGCTCCCAATCGTCCTTGCCAATCCGCACGACATCAACAATTGGGCGGGGAATGCGGAAAACCTTTCGATCGCCGGAGCGGCGTGGATCGTCGCCGACGTTCTTAGACTGCGGGCGGAAGCCAGAGGGGATGAACGCAACGTGAGGCCCGCTGCGTCTGTTGTCGCTCAGACTCAGTAAGCAGCATACAAGCAGCCGCTATCCCACGCGGCAGGCTGCGATATATGGTTCCAGCATTTCGGCAACGGTGTCGAAGACCAGAGGCAGGACTTTGTTTTCGAGAGTGCCGCCACGGACCTTCTGGTATTGGACAGGAAGATAGTCACTCAACAAGGTTTCCGGAATTCCGCAACATTCCAGGTTCGCAAGCAGCGATTCAACCGCGGCCTTCACTTCGGGATCATTCCAGTAGTAGCGAATACGGTCAGAGTAGCTGTGTACCCGCAACCGGTGCTGCTCGTCGGCCGATCCCGGATAATGTTTCTGCCAGTATCCCGGATTCTTCACCATGACATCTTCTATTCGCTGGCGCAGATTCGACTTTTGCCCAGGCGAGACGCACTCGTCTTCAATTACAGCCAGTGCAAACAGCGCCTGGCGCATGGCGTAAGTCAGCGCGGGACCTACTTTCAAAATTGAAAATCCGTCGCGAACCAATGCCGCAAGCCCCTGCGGCCGCTGGTAGTCCGTCGAATGTGCTTCGAACACCAGTCCGGGATGACGCTCCAGCAATGCCGAGAGCAGCGCAGCTTTTTCAGGCTCGTAATCTTCCACGCTTTCATTGCCGAATTCCACACCGGGCTGAACCACGAGAGCGATGACTCGATTCCAGGCATGATCCAAGCCGGCCGTCGAGAATGCCTGACGGTGTACGCGCAATGCCTGTTCCGCGTCATCAGGAGTGGTGACCGAAAACTCTGTCTCTTCGCCTGACCCACCGGGAGTCGGAACTTCCGTCCCGATAATGTAGACCAATTCATCCCGCTGGTCGGTCTGCTCTGCGGCGGCGCACAATTTTGCGGCACGTTCCGCGATCACGATGTTCGGCAAGGGATGACGGTCATCTGCACACGCCATGCTGGCATCGAGATGAATTTTGCGGTAGCCCTCGTGAACGAAGAGGCTGACCATCTCACAGGCATTGCTCATGGCCTGATCCGCAGGAAGGTGCTGCCAGGGAAAAGGGCCAAGATGATCTCCACCGAGGAGCAGCCGATTCCGGGAAAAGCCCGCGCGCACCGCGATGCGATGCAAGAGTTCGCGGAAATCTCCCGGCTTCATGCCTGTGTAGCCGCCGAACTGATTTACCTGGTTGCAAGTCGCCTCGACCAGCAATGGACCGTCAGCTGAGAGATGACGGCGCATGGCCGCTTCCAGCACATAAGGATGCGCGGAGCACACCGAGTAAATCCCGCGCTGACCATTGACAGACCGGGAACGCGCCAGCTGCTGCAAAAAAGGAGTCATAGTGAGTCTTGCGAGCCTTCCATGCTGGCAGTTTCCTGCGGTTCCCGCAAGTTGCCCTTCCAGCCTTCTTACAATAGCCAGCGAATTTTGTCGACGGAGCTAGCGGAAAGCGGAAAACGCCAGTCGCGTCGCGATTGCCAGCACAGTAGCGATTCCAAACGAGTACGCGATCGCAATCGCTGTCATCTTCCTGCCGATTTCCTTCACGAGCGTGGCAATGGTGGCAAGACACGGGATATAAAAGGTTACAAAAATGGTGAACACCAGAATCTGGCCAGGAGCCATAGCCTTGCTCACAGTAGTGGTTCCGAGCGCTTGCAGCAGCATGATCATGGATAATTCTTTTCGCAGCACACCAAAAACCAGGGTTGTACCAACGGCAACCGGCAGGCCAAGCAGGTTAGTCAACGGCGAGAGCGTCCAGGTGATCCAATGATCCCAATGCCAATGTTCTGCTAAGCCCAAAACCACACTGCCACCGATCAGCAATGGCCAGCTCAGCACCATGAATTCGTGCAGACGGAACCAGACTTTTCGCGTCATCACCTTGGGAGAGGGAATCTGGTAGCGGGGCACTTCCAGCACCATGCCGGGACTCACCTCAGGCCAGATGCGCGTCATGATCCACCCTGAGAGAACGACAACGGCTGCGTTGAAGACGAAGACTCCCAATGCCCAGCCCGGTCCTAAGTAGAACGCGACCAGGGCAAAAATAACATTGGAACGCGCAGCGCACGGAACCAGCGTTGCCAAGACACTGGCAATGAAGCGATCTCTTCTGGACGGCAGGATGCGCGTGGCCATGCAGGCCGGAATTGTGCAGCCATATCCCAGAATCAGTGGCAGAACCGAGGTCCCATGAAGACCGACGCGGTGTAAAAAGCCATCCACCAGGTACGCCACTCTGGGCAGGTAGCCGGCATCTTCCAAAATTGCCAGCGCGAATAGAAATGGGATCAAGTACGGGAGCACGATCATGGCGCCGCCGGCAAATCCATCCCAGAGACTCCGCACCAATACTTGTCCCAGCATGCTCGAACCCGCCCACCCAGCCAGACGTGTCGATACAGACGCAAATACTGGCGTGAGGAGCCGCTCCAAAATAGAACCAACGCCGAATACGCCCCAAAATAATCCCAGGAAAATCCCCATTAGAAATACATATCCCCAAATCGGATGAGTGAGCACGCTGTCGATAATCAGGCGAGGGTCTGTATGCGGTCGGCCAACGACAGCGGCCTCCTCAAACAGGCGCATGGCTCCATCATGGCGTTCTGCCATAATGATGGCTTCTGCGTTTCTTCCCCGGGCCGACTCCAAGTCATGACGGGACTTTTCCGCGATCCGCAGCAAGGCGTCATGGGCGACTGCCAAAAAATCTATATCTCCCTCTACAAGCTTTATGGCGGCAAATCTGGAATGCCATAGCACCATTCGATCGTTCGCTTCGATAGCAGATTGCACCTTACTGACAGCGTCCTCTATATCGCGACTCCACTGCTGCGGAACGGCGGGGGAACTCACAGTGTTGCTGCGGAGATAGTGAAAAAGTTGCTGAATTCCTTGCCCGTGAGATGCGATTGCGGTGAGGACGGGCACGCCGAGTCTGGCAGAAAGCTTCTCTACCGAAATCGAAGTACCTTTTCTCTCAGCATCGTCCATCATGTTGAGACAGACGATCATCGGGATCCCCAACTCGCACAACTCCAGTGTGAGTTCAAGACTGCGGCTGAGCAGAGACGCGTCCAAGACGTTGATGAGGATGTCCACGTCAGTACTCAGAAGAAGCTCTTTCGCTGCGGCTTCGGCAGGGTTCGAAGAGGTGAGCGAATAAATCCCGGGAACATCCAGGAGACGGACACTCGTCCCATTTATTCGCACTTGCCCTTGCGAGATTTCCACGGTGCTTCCGGGAAAGTTCGCTGTTTCTGAACGATACCCGACTACATGATTGAAGATCGTGCTCTTACCGCAATTGGGCTGGCCGACTAAAGCGATGGTCGGCTGATGCGCCCGAGTGGAAGAGATGTGCGTAAGATCCGCCCTGGAAGAGTGCGGCTCATGCGTAGTTTCCACTCAATGGCTCCCAATCGGACGGACTTTGATTCGCCGCGCCAGGGAACGCCCCAATGCCACACGGCTGCCGCCTACTTCGATGAGAACCGGACCACCCAAGGGAGCGGCCCGGAGAACTCGCACCCTTTCGTAAATGCGAATCCCAACCTGCTCCAGGGATCGTCTTGCCCGTTGTCCCTGAGGTATCTCAAGCACCTCGACCGCTTCCTCTCTGGGAGCTTTATCCAAAGATATAATTTTTTCGTGAACCCGAGTTTCCCCTGCTGGCGGAACTGGCAGCGTCGTCATATGAAATTGCATTTCATTTTCATCTTGCCTTATCGCAAAAAGATGTTCTGTGACATCAGTCACGGAGCCGAGTGACGCTCTATGCGGAAAACCGCGGCCGGAACCCGCACGGCGAAATGGCACTCTTCATCTAGCGAGCCAGTTGCTTCAGATCCGCAATCTGGGAGTGATGGGAATCACCGACGATCATGAATCATCAGCTTAGCCTGAAACCGTCTATCCCCATGACGGATCCGGGGGCTGCTATCAGTGCCTGGAAAATCGGAGCGTACACTTCCTGCGATTCAACGCAAGGACCGACTCGTCGTAGAGCAGGCCAGAATGTCAGGCAGCAGTGACGCAGATTGCCCACTCACGGTTAACCTAGACTGCTGTGGGATCACAGAGATTCTTAGGAAGACGAGCTGTCATGCCCGGGAGGTACCCCGATGAAAGCCATTCATATCTTCAATGTTGTTCCCGCCCTCCCTGAACCTCTCAGCGGACTGCGCCGATTTGCCTATAACCTGCGCTGGACGTGGGACCACGATTCCATCGAACTGTTCCGCCGCTTGGATAGTGAGTTGTGGGAGTCCACCGGGCACAATCCGGTCCGGCTGCTTGGAGCCTTGGATCAATCTCAGCTAGAAGCCGCAGCCCAGGACGAGACGATTCTCGCGCAAGTGGAGCAAGAGGTTCACCAGCTTGATGAGTATTTGGCGTCGAAAGCCACATGGTATCAACGCACCCACACCAGCGTTGAAGGGCTTCGTGTAGCTTATTTCTCCGCGGAATTTGGCTTGACCGAATGCTTGTCTATATTTGCAGGTGGCCTCGGAATCCTGGCCGGCGATCATTTGAAATCTGCCAGTAATCTCGGGATCCCTCTCGTCGCCGTTGGGCTGTTGTACCAGCAGGGCTACTTTTCCCAATATCTCAGCGCAGCGGGATGGCAGCAGGAATCCTACGCAGATAACGATTTTCAGAATCTTCCTTTGACTCTCGAAAAGCAGCCAGACGGCGGCGCCCTCCACATCCAGGTAGATATTTGCGGCCGCCCGGTAAGCGCTCAAATCTGGCGAGTGTCGGTCGGCCGCGTTTCTCTGTTTCTGCTGGACACCAACATTCCTGAGAATGGTCCCGGCGATCGAAAGATCACTGACCAACTCTACGGCGGCGATCTGGAGATGCGTCTCAAACAGGAAATTCTGCTGGGCATCGGGGGATGCACTGCCTTGCAAGCGCTCGGAATCGAACCGTCCGTTTATCACATGAATGAGGGCCACTCCGCGTTTTTGTCACTGGAGTGGACTCGTCAGTTGATGGAAAAACACAAATTGAGCTTTGGGGAAGCTCGGGAGATTTCCTCTGCGGGACTGATCTTCACCGGGCATACTCCCGTTCCGGCAGGACACGACTACTTCCCCCCATCTCTGATCGAGCGGTATTTGGGGAACTTTGCCCAGCACCTCGGGCTGGCAATGAGCGATTTTCTCACGTTAGGTCGGCAGAACCACGCCGACAGCTCTGAGCAATTCTGCATGACCGTTCTCGCTCTTCGCATGGCTTCCGTGAGCAATGGTGTCAGTAAGCTGCATGGCCATGTCAGCCGGGAAATGTGGCAGGGCCTTTGGCCCGGGGTGCCAGTCAATGAAATTCCAATCGGCCATGTCACCAATGGCGTCCACTTCCGCTCTTGGAATTCAAATGAAATGAATCGTCTGTACGACCGCTACCTAGGCCCACATTGGCGCGAAAATCAGGCCGATCCCAAGCTGTGGCTGCGGGTCGATTCCATTCCTCCAGAAGAGCTCTGGCGAACTCACGAGCGCCGCCGCGAACGCCTGGTCGCATTCGCGAGACGACGCTTGCGGTCGCAACTGGTCCGGCGCGGCGCTCCCCGCTCCACCATCGATGCCGCCGATGAGGTACTGGATCCGGCGGCGCTGACCATTGGCTTCGCGCGCCGCTTCGCGACCTACAAACGAGCCACGCTGTTGCTCCGGGACACAGCTCGTCTCGAACGAATTCTCAACCAGCCCGGGCGGCCGGTGCAGATCCTTTTCGCCGGCAAAGCTCATCCTCGTGATGAGGCCGGCAAGGCGTTGATCCAACAGATCATGAAACTCGCGCAGCAGAAGGAATTTCGCCGCCGCCTGGTCTTCCTGGAAGACTATGACATGGCGGTAGCGCGAGCCCTGGTGCAAGGGTGTGACGTCTGGCTCAATACTCCGATGCGGCCCCTTGAAGCCAGCGGAACCAGTGGGATGAAAGCCCTGGCCAATGGCGCTCTCAACCTCAGTACCCTGGATGGTTGGTGGGATGAGGCCTGGCAGTATGCTGCTGCCAGAGGGAGTTTCGTGGGCTGGGCGATTGGACGGGGGGAGAAGTACGAGACGCAGGAATACCAGGACCAGGTCGAAGCGGCCGCCCTCTATGACTTGCTGGAATCCGAAATTGTTCCGGCATTCTATGAACGCAATCTCGACGGGCTGCCCCGCCGCTGGATAGGCTACATGAAATCTTCCATCGGGACCTTGTCCTATTCCTTTAATGCGCAACGGATGGTAAAGGACTATACGACCGATTTTTACACGGCAGCACACCGACGGTGCCAGCGGTTGCTGGCTGACGGGGCCAAAAAGGCCCGAGCTCTCGCTGCATGGTTGGGGCGCGTCGCCGCTGAGTGGAGCAATGTGGCTGTAAAGAATGTCGATGCAATTCGTGAGAACGACATCCGGGTCGGAGATCAGATCCGCGTTCAGGCTCGAGTGCACCTTGGCAACCTCGCTCCCGATGACGTGGCTGTGGAACTTTATCTAGGACGCCTGAACTCAGACGGACAGATCACCTGTGCAGCAAGTATTCTGATGCAGTGCACAGGACAGGAAAACGGCACGCAAATCTATGAGGCCAAAGGGGTACCCTGCCAATGCAGCGGACGCAATGGTTATACCGTTCGTGTGCGGCCGTTCCATGCAGATGAGACGCGGCGCTTTCTCCCCGGATTGATCCGGTGGCCAGACGAACCGGCAGTCAAGGACAAAGCAGCGTAGATCGCTACGTCCGCCCATGGAACTGTCCCCCCAGCGTGCGGAGCATCGTATAGATCGTGTTAGTATTTCGCGACTATGAGAAAGACATTGCAAGCGGGCCTGCTGGTGATTGTTTTGAGTAGCATAGTGCTTGCTGCCACTACACCTGATTTCAAACTGGAAAACCTGGGCAATGGCGTCTGGGCAGCGATTGGTACCGATGAGGGCAAGGCCGGCGCCAATGCCGGATTCGTTGTGGGCGACGATGGAGTCCTCGTCATTGACACGTTTGAGGATCCCGGGGCAGCGAAGGAACTGCTGGACGAGATCCGAAAAATTACGCCGTTGCCGATTCGATTCGTTGTCAATACGCATTACCACCTCGATCATGTAAACGGAAATGATGTGTTCGCGGCGGCGGGAGCGAGCATTTTGGCACAGCGCAACGTGCGCGACTGGATGCGCACCGAAAATCTGAAGTGGTGGGGAAACACGATCCCCCCGGCGATGAAAGCGCGCGTGGAATCCCTGAAACTTCCGGATGTGGTTTACAGAGATGGCGTCGACATCTACCTAGGGCCGCGGAAAATTGAGGTGCGATCCCATCCCGGACACACCGGCGGAGATTCGATTGTGTATATTCGGGACGCAGGCGTTCTATTCTGCGGCGATCTGTTCTGGAACAAACACATTCCCAACCTGACCGACGCCACCACCGGAACCTGGGTCAAGACCTTGGACACCATGCTGGGCTATGGAGCGGCGAAATTCGTGCCCGGACATGGCGAACTGGGAACCGCGCAGGAGGTCGAAGCGTTCCAAAGCTACCTTGAAGACTTGCGGGGCGATATCGGGCAGGCGCAGAGATCTGGTAAAACCGGAGATGCTTTAGTTGCGGCCGTATTGCCGGAGTTGCAGAGCAAATACGGGAGTTGGGGATTTTTTAAAGAGTTCGCCAAGCCCGACATCCAGCAGACCGCCGAAGAACTTTCAGGGACCAAACGGGTGCCCGCAGCGCAACAGTGAAGAGCGCCCCATCCATCCTCGTGTTTTCAACGACTTAGCAACGCAATCAAACCGCGACCTCCCTGATTCTCGGGCCAGATTGCGCCATAACCCTCCACTGGACGCGACTTTGAGGCGATTGTACATACAGATACAGTACTGCTGTATTGTATGCAACTGAGGCTAACGCGGTTTGTAGCCCCGTAGAGCGATTTTGGCCTTCGGCCTGCCCCTTGCTGGTCACGAGATATCCGTATTGTGTTCTATAAAAACAGAACGAGTGGCATCCAACCGGAGAAAGAATCGTGCGGCCCAAATCGGGAATCCAATACAAGTTGCAGATTCTTCATGTCATTGGCCCGGTTTGCCGTTTGTTACGTTTTCGTAAAAAGAATAATTGAGTGTAATGCCCATGGCGCTCGGCTATACAATACCGACCATCCAGAACATGGGCCGGAATCACCGAGGAAATGCTGTGATCACCGGATGGAACATACCTCGAGCGTGCTTTACGTTCGGGGAACGGTTCGCGGGTAAGTCCGGCACTGGCAGTCATTGACGGAGGCGATCAGAACTGAAAGATGGTGGCCTGGTCTCAATCCGTTGCCAGACAAAGCGCCAAGCGGTTGGCGTTGGCAGTAGCGTGCCTGATGGGCTTTGCGCTCCTGCTGAGTTGTGGCAGTTCGAATAGCCCGTCATCAAGCTCTCAACCGAGTAATGAGATTCTTTATGTCATCAACAGTGGAATGGTGGTGACGTACTCTATTGATCCGGCAACCCTTACGGCGACAACTCTGGAACAACCCCTCACTCTTACCGGGAGTGGGGAACAGCTTCTGCAGTTTGATCCATCGCCACGCGACAACTATGTTTATGCAGTTTGGTCCGACGGGCAGAGTATCCAGCATTTGTCTGTATTCGTAACCGACGCATCAGGAGTTCCGCAGGGTCCTGCGATGCAGGTATTGAATGCAAATTCACTGTCGCAGTTCAACATGCATCCCAGCGGACGATTTGCGTACATGCTCGAGGTCACGAATTCGAATAATCAGTACACGGCCTCCATTCGGCTCTTCAGTGTTCTGCAAGGTGCAGGAACATTGGTCGAAAATGCGCGTGTGCAAGGCACTTACGGACCAGCGCCAATCTGGCCGGCATTTCTTTACGGCTTCGATGCCAGCGGAAGCGTCCTCTACGATACGTCAAACGAGGCCAGCGGGATTGTGTATCGGCAACGCGCAATCGATCAGCACAATGGCACGTTGGGAGCCGACCGGCAGATTCTGAGTCTCAGCTCACGAGGGGAAGTTGTGCTGGGACCGGTATTTGTTGCCCAGTACCAGAACGGTACAAGTCCCAGTGAGAACTATCTGAACATATATGCCAATGTTGCGAACCCGAAAACTCCACTGGTCCATTGCACCATAGGAATGCTGAGCGCCTGCGCCACCGCGACCAATGTGCAACTCGACAAGAGCGGGAAATTTCTATTCCTGACTGATCCGGCCAGTCAGTCCGTCCATGTTGCCAGAATCAATCTGGCCCTGAAAAGGATCGCAGATACGGGTTACTCGCTGCCCATGACATCGCAGACTCCGGGCTTTGCATTCAGTCCAGACGGGAAGATCGTGTACGCCATGCTGGTAAGCGACCAAAGCCTGCATTTTTATCATTTCAACACCGGGAATGGTTCTCTGACAGAAGGCGGTGCGCCGCTCCCGCTTGGTTTTGACACCGGGATCGCCCCGGCCCTCCACTTGTAAACGCATCGTTGAGATCGCAGCCCCGAAGGGTATGTGGTTCAGAATTCTGGGGATTGGTAGACGACTTCACCGCTGACCATCGTCATCAGGCACTTCATGTCTTTGATTTGGCTGGTGGGAACCGAGTAGAGGTCGCGGTCCCAGACGGCGATGTCGGCACTCTTCCCTGCCTCGATCGTGCCGATCTTGTTTTCCAGAAACATCTGGCGCGAACCCCACGCCGTGTAACTACGCAGGGCCGTATGGATATCGATGGATTCCGCCGTGCCAAAGGGATGCGGCCCGTAGGTTCCTTTCAGCGTTTCCCGGGCAAGCGAGGCCCAGAGTCCATAGCGAGCCGGGATGGGAGTGACGAAGAAGTCTGAACCTCCAGACCAGAGGATGCCGCGGGACAGGAGAGTTTTGAATGGTTCAAGCCTGTGATCGCGCTGTGGTCCGTAATTTCCGGCATAGGTGTCACCGATCCACCACAGGAACTCGGGCTGCATTTCGGGATAACCGGCGTCGTAATTCTTCTGCAAATCTGCCATCACTTGCAGGGCGTGCGAAGTGGGCAGATTGGCATGAATGATGCTGTGGCGCAAACCGGCATGCGGGAGCTCGTGCTCAACGAGTGCATAGGTGTCAACGACCCAGTCCATGGCACGGTCCCCGACGGCGTGGGTGCCAACGGGCACATCATTATCGTGCAGCAGGCGAACCATCTCGCGATAGGTCATAGGGTCGATTTGTGGATAACCGACATTCAGAGCGCCAGAAGTGGTGGTATCCAGTGCAGTACCGTTACGCATCCAGGGATCGTAGAGCCATCCGGTACGCGCGCCGCCCGAGCCGTCCATGAAAAGTTTGGCGCCGCAGGAAAGAAGGCGGTCGTCCCCCAGAGAAGCCGGCAGGCGCGGCACGGAGTTGATTTCTGCCAGGGCCTTGCGCGCAGAATCGAGCGTGGAACCAGCGCCCCAGAGCACGCAGATGCGCTCTTTCAGCTTTCCCTGATCGAGCAAAGTCTTGTATGCGTCCCAATGGATCTGCTGGATCAAGGGATCTTTGACGGCGGTCATGCCTTCACGATGAAGTTCGTCCTGAATGTGAAAAATGCCGTTGCGCATCTGCTCCGGCGTGGCGGCCGGAATCAAATGGGTGACAAGCCGCATAGCAGCTTCTTCCTTGAGCACGCCGGTGGGGAGGCCCTGGGCATCGCGGTCAATCGTGGCGGCAGGGGGATCGGGCGTCGTGGCAGTGATGTTGGCAAGCTTCAAAGCCAGCGTGTTGGCAACCCCATAGTGTCCGGTGGTGTGGGTAAGCCAGACGGGATTATGGGGAGAAACGACATCCAGATCGGCAGCAGTCACGAAGCGATGTTCAGAAAGCTTGCCCTCGTCCCATCCGGAGCCTGTGACCCATTGCCCTGGTTTGGTCGTGGTGACTTTGGCTTTCACGCGGGCAACGATGTCGGAGACCGAACCAGCGTCAGAAAGAGTGACGGAATAGAGTTCGTCGACACCGGCATCGGCAATATGCGCATGGGTATCGATCAAACCGGGGGTCACGGTACGCCCCCGCAGGTCAATGGTGGTGAGGCCCCGTGAATTGCCGGCAAAGGCCAGCACCTCGGCGTCGGTGCCAACCTTCACGATCACGCCGTGCCGGATGGCGATAGCTTCGGCGACAGAGTCTTTCGCATCCACTGTAAGTATGTGACCGTGCAGCAGCAGGAGGTCGACCTTGGGATTCTGGGCCACAGAAATAGCAGGCCAAGCCAGAACCACGAGTGAAGATATCAACGCACGTTTGCGGACAGATACCATGAGGTCGCCTCGGTGGTGGAGGTTAACAGGACTGGAGGGGAATTATATCTGTGCCGCGATGATCCCAGCTATGGGAACGGACAGATGGTTCAGCTTGTTTGGGTACGATGGATTGCTATTGCGCAAAAGCGAGGGCTGGATGGACCAGCCCTCTTTGAGGTTTCAGAATTCCGCGATCAATCCCAAGGTAAACATGCGGGCAGTGTCATAGGTAGGAAATGCCAAGATTGGGTTCGAATTCAGGCGCTTGGGAGCGCCGACCTGCCAACCCGAACCCGACCAGAGATAGTTGTAGTTGATGAAGCTGCCTTTGATCAGGAAATGATCATGCACGCGATGCGTGACATAGCTTTCGTAGACATCCCCGCGCGTGTCGGTTTTCGGAGCGATGATATCGTCCTCAGCCTGGGCAAAGTTAAACCAGTACTCGCTTCCGTGGTTAAACTCGAAGCCGATTTTAGTCCGGCCGTCGTCCTTGGGAAGGCTATAGCGGAGGCCCAGGTAATACATTTGGCCATCGCGATTGACGGGGCTCTGGAACGGGTCGCTCATCAATCCGCCGAATGGGGTGGTGAGCCCATTGGGACGCGTGGAAGACCAGTTCCCGCTGACAAACATGTCGAAATCTCCCAACTTCTTCTGCAGGTTGATGCCGTAGAGATCGATAGCTCCGAGATTAGCTGAGGGAGCATACCGCATCACGACAGGAGCCGTAACCGGAGCGCCGGTCAAAGGATCATTGGGCAGGACGGTCAATCCATCAAAGCCGTCGGTGACGTTCCAAGCGCGGGCGAGCGTCGCCTGAATGAAGGTCTTGTCGGTGCTGTAGATGTCCATGTTGCCGCCGAATAAATGGACGGACTTCACGCGGTCTGCCGGGGTTTGAAGCAAGTTCCCGTTGCCGAAGCCGGAGGAATAACCCATCCCATAGCAGGCACGCAGGGTCATGGTTTCACTGACGTTGTAACCGGCAGTGATACCGTCGAATTGGAAATCGATGAGCGCGCCCGAGGGAGTGCCGCCGCGGGGTTCGTCATCGCGGTAATTGAGCGGGGGGCCATCGGTCGAGGGACGCCGGCCGATTGAAAGGTAGAGATTCGAACCTCCGATATGGTTCCAACTGAAATAGGCGCGCTCCACGCGAACCATGTCTCCACTGGGTACGCCGACGGTGGTGCCGTCGATGGCGAGCGAGGTGGGCTGCCCATCAAATATCTGGATGCCGGTCGAATCGCCAAATACCTTGTACATGCTGAGGCGAGCGCCGAAGCTGATGTTGTCGGAGACCTGGGATTCGAACCGCAAACGAAGACGGTTGGTCATCAAGGTATCGCTGTTTGCCGTGTATGCCGTCTGCATGACACCCGGGACCTGCGATAGATAGTTCATCAACATCTGCTGCATTTGCGGCGAAAACTGCCCGACGGACTGCTTCAAAGCCGGGAAGGTGAGATTATTGGTGAAGTATTGATACTGGCCATAGTTCTGCCTGACCTGTCCGCTGACGAATCCGGCGAATTGAGTTGGGGTCATCTGGCTGAGCATATTGGGATTGAAGGCGAGGCCAAGACCGCCCTGCGACGGCGGAGTGAACAACCACATAGTATTCACCATAAGGTTCTGCAACTGCATGCCGTCGTAGTGATTGGGAATGTTGCCGCGAATGAGATGGGTTTCGTAGCGGTAGTCTCCGCCCCACTGCAAGCGATCGCGAAGAGATTTGCGCTCCACCTGACTCATGCGGTCGTTGAGGTCGCGGACGCTGGTCTGCAGGTCGGCGACAGTTGTGTCCTGAGTGGTTACTGGCGTTCCCGAACTGGAACTCACTGCATTTTGGGACGCTGCTGAGGGCGCGTTGGGAACGTTGTGCCCCGGTGCGCTGTTGGAGGTTGCGTTCTGCGAGGAATTGAGCCGCTGTTCGAGTGAGTTGACGGTTTTCTGGAGCTGCTCAATTTCGTGACGAAGTTGAGCCGAATCGTCGGCTGGAGCCGTTGGCGTCTGCGCCCAGAGCCCCGTGCTGAGCAGAAACACCAGTGCTGGCAAGAGAAGCTTCCGCATGATGAATTCCTTCCTTCCTATGAAATTCACGGCATGCTCGGCGTGAAGTTCCGAGAGGCCGGGCCATGCGGGTCAGGGTGAGTAGGGTGTCCTTCTCGGAGCATGGCGATTTCATGCTGCCGGAGAAGAAAAGGACACGTCAGTGTCCTTCATCACAGTTTCGCAATTTCGCAAGCACTTAAGAACGCGACTCTAAGTGTCGACATTTTGCGGGCTGAATGTGTCCTCCATCACAGATTTGGGATAAAGCTTACAGCTATGGTTGAGCAGCTTTCGAAAATATCGAATTGCCTGGAGGAGTTTTCATGCTGCGCTTCATCAAATTCACGCTGCTGATACTGCTTATGGTTGCGCTGGCGGGAGTATTTTTCGGAGTGCTGGCTGCGCCCAAAGGAAGTGAGACCAAAGGACGCCACTTTTTCAAAGACACCTGCCGGCAGTGCCACACGAAAGGCGCTGTAGGAGGAGAACTGACTCCCTTAAATAAAACCATGGCGCAGTGGCGGGCCTATTTTGCCGCTGGAACTCATAATCACGGCAAAGAACAATTGAGCAAGTATTTGCCTCCTGATCAGTTGCTCGATGCGTCGACATTCCTGATTAATCATGCTGCTGATTCTCCGCAACCGGAAACCTGCGGAAAGTAAGGCTCTTCCGGTGTCGAGTTATTTTGCACCATCGCCCGGCAGCCCGGGGCACTCAGGAGAGGTCACTTATATATGCGTCGTCATCGTGGATCGAGAGACAGGCAGCTTTCTTTTGTGATCGGGGTTGCATTATTGAGCGCACCCGCTTGGGCGCAACCATCCCAGCCTGGGCCGGCATCGTCCAATCCGACCAGGGGTGAGCAACAGAAGTTGGTACATCCGCGCATTGTGCTGAAAGACGAAACGGGAGAGAACGTGCTGAGGAGCGGGAAGCCCATCAGCACACGCCAGAGCTGCGGCGGGGATTGTCACGACTACGACTACATCGCCAACAGCTTCCATTTTCAGCAAGGCAAGAATGAAATGGACCGGGCGCTGCTGACGTCGCATGGCGCTCCAGCCTTCAATACATCGCCGGGCATGTTCGGGAAGTTTTCGATCATTCCCAACCGGCAACTGACGGCGGTGGGGATAGAAGAGCCGTCGGATGCTGATATGAGCCAACCGGAGTGGCTGACCAAGTGTGGCGGGTGCCATACCGGCGGAGGAATCTCGGAGTACGACCTGCACGGAAAGCGATTTCTTACGGCTGATGCCAAGCCCGACGGGCCGTATGACCCGAGCTACACGATTCGCGACCGAGAAAAAGGGCAGGTGGTGCCGTGGGACTGGCAGAAAAGTGGTATCGCCGAAGCGGACTGCTTTTTGTGCCATGTTCCCAAGGCTAGCCGAGGTGACCGCAAGAAGGAGATGGCCGCGGGAAACTTCCGCTGGGCGGACAATGCGACGCTGGTCGAAACCGGTATCGTGGTCCGACAGGAAAGCGAAGGGTTCACCTACAATCGCGAAGCTTTCAACCCGGACGGAAGCGTGAAGCAGGACGCAATCGATCTCTCCGACGCTACGCTCGAGAACTGTAGCCAATGCCACGGTTTCACGGCCCGAAACGCAACCACAATTCAGCCGATCCAACACGCAGATATCATGCGGGGCACGGAAAAATGCGGTTGGGTCTACAACGGCGCCAAGATCAGCGACACCGTGTCGCCGAATATCGTGGGAAAAGAAAAGATGAACTTCCCGTGGGACGTGCATGCGGCGGCGGGAATGGTATGCATTGATTGCCACTTCTCGCCGAATAATCCCGGGCGAATGATCCAGGAAGACACGAAGAAAAATCTTCGCTACAAACCGGCCGGAATCGACCTAGCGGAGTACCTGAGGCATCCGGATCATAATTTCGCCCGCGGCAATATTCCCCCGGAAACGGTGAATCTGACGCGCATCAACACGATGCGGGCGTGCGGCGATTGCCACGATGCGGAGAAGGTACACGCTTTTCTCCCGTATAAGGCGACGCATCTGCGCACACTCGCCTGCCAGGTCTGCCATCTTCCCGCAGTTCACTTCTGGGCGTATCGCAGTGATGATTGGGGATTTCTGATGGATACGGGCGGAAGCCGGATCACGTACCGGGGGATTGATGGATCCATCGTCGATCCTGAATCGGAGATTTCCGGTTATCGTCCCGCCTACATTCCGACGGCGGACAAACATCAGAATCTGCAGATTCGTCCGACGAACCTGATCACCGGCGTTTACTGGTTTGATAAGACCAAGGGGCGGCCGGTATTCACGTGGCAAATGCAGCAGGCGTTCTTCACTGCTCTGCCCAAGGAAGGCGAGTGGCCGTACCGTCCGGAGATTCTGAAAACCTTCGCCGACAAGGACGGCATTATCGATCTGCCACAAGCGGTCTATGACACTCCCGAAAAGATCGCATTAGTGAAACAGCTTTTGCAGACCTATGCAGGGGTTAGCGATCCCGAGTTGCGAATCGAGGTCGTGGCCTGGGCCACAACGCATGGCATCGTGGGTAAACAACAGGCGTTGCGGGATTGTGCGGCATGTCACAGTAAAAAGAGCATATTGGCGCGGCCGGTGGTTCTGGACTCCTTTCTGCCGAGCGGGGTGCCGGTCGTGTATCGCGGTAAGAACTTGAAGGTGGTTGATTTCCGGACTAAGGAACCAACCTTCGACAACCGAGTTCTGCTGCAATCTTTTTATGTGAGCGGCTATAGCAGGGTGCCGTGGATCGAAGGGCTGGGGTGGTTGTGCGTCGCCGGTGCTTTCGTGTTCAGCCTGATACACGGCAGTCTTCGTTTATTGCGGAGGAAATCGTGACCTCGACTCCAGTTTTGTACTCGCTCCACGAACGGATCTGGCATTGGTTACAAGCGGCGGGAATTGGGTTCCTGATCCTTACCGGTTTTGCCATTCACTATCCGGATCGTTTTGGCGTTCTGGGTTCGATGGCCAATGCGGTGCGATGGCATACGTGGATTGGCGTTGCTTTGGTGGTGAATGCTTTTCTAGGCATTTTCTATCACGCAACCGCCGAAAAGTACCATCACTTCCTGCCCCGTATGGACGATTTCACGGACGCAGCCATTCGTCAGGCGCATTTCTATTTCTATGGAATTTTTCAGGGGGAGAAACATCCTTTAGAGACAGACCCGAGGCGCAAGTTGAATTCCCTGCAGAAGATCACGTACCTGCTGCTGCTGAATGTTCTGCTGCCGTTCCAGATCGTGACGGGAGTTCTGCTTTGGGGAGCAGACCTCTGGCCGATACTGATCGCCCGCCTCGGGGGCTTGTGGGTCCTGGCCCCGCTGCACACACTTGGAAGCTACCTCTTCTTAGCCTTCCTGGTCGGCCATCTCTATCTGGCGACGACGGGACCAACACTCGGCAGCCTTCTTCGGGCGATGATCACGGGCTATCATACTCAGGAGGAACCATGAGAGGTCTGTGCCGAGGGGGATCTCGAAATGAAACGGCAACCAGCTAAGGCGCAACTAGAAGAAGAACTGTATGAGAGACGGGCAGGAATTTGTAAGGCATTTGCCAATCCGGTTCGTCTCAAGATTCTCGACATGGTTTCCAAGGGCGACTGCCCTGTATCGGAAATACGCGAACGACTTGGGATCTCTTTAGCCAACCTCTCGCAACACTTGGCCGTTTTGAAGGCAGCCGGAGTTGTGGGCACTCGACGTGAGGGCAAACAGGTTCATTGTTTCCTTGCGATCAAAGAAGTGAAGCAAGCCTGCTCGTTAATCAGCGATGTACTCCGAGCCCAAGTAAAGAACGAACAACGCCTGAAAATCTGATCA
>DAIDGW010000269.1 GCA_027452245.1 Acidobacteriaceae bacterium | reverse complement strand
CCTTCTGTTGCTCTGGCGTTCCGCTCTCCTTTCCTACTCTTTTTTCCTCGCGAGATTTCCTACGAAGATCGGACTAAGGTGTAGCGTCTCGGGCGTCACGCGGTATTCCCACCCCGGCAGCACATTGAGCACACGCGCCGTCCCGAAGGTGTCAATCAACTCCTCCACGCCGAACCAAGAGCAAATCTCACCCGTCTTGCCCACGACGTTCCGCAGCCCCAAGGCTAGACCGACGATGTCGAGTTTGTTGTATGGCGTGCCAATCGCGGCGCGGGCCGTTGTCAGAAACGAAGCCTGCTCCTGCGCCGTGCAGGGTATGTGGTAGACGTACTCGCGGAACGGATTGCAGTACTGCGTCGGCCGTTCCTTAATGCCGTCAGCCAGCGCCCCGATCCACGTCCCCTCGGGAGTGCCCAACTCGACATGCGAAAACAGGCTTCCTGTCAGGCGACGAATCGACCATGACAGGAAGGTGTGGTTGGCGACGAAGCGGACGACGGCGTAGGGCATATCAGACCGTCGGAGGCGGAAGCGGCGCTGGATTGGGCGCAAGTGCCTGCGTACTCTGTACTGTGATGGGCATGGACGACGCCACAGCCCAGGCAGCTAGTGCCTTGGCCGCAAGCTGGGCCACCAGAGCCACTACGGCCATTGTGGTGCCGGTAGCGGGCGAGAGAGCGGGATCAGCTGCGCTGATAATGGTGAGAATTTCCTGGGCCACGGCAGCAGTTTCCTGCACGGCAGCTTGAACGTCGGTTGCGGTTGCGGTTGCCATTACTTGCCTCCAGTCTGGTAAAGAGCCTTGACGGCAGTGAGATCGGATGGAAGCTGCGCCAGTGCGTTCGCAGCGGCAATTTGGGCCGCGTTGAGGGCCGAGCCAGATCCCGCCGCCGCTTTGACTTGCTCGTACTCGACCATCGCGTTGACCGCCAGCACATCCGCCGCCTTGGCTTTGGTAATCACGGTGAATGCCGCCTGGTTGCGCGGAATGCAGGGATCGGTCGCGACCTGTGCCGGGCATCCCGCCGTGTAGTCGATCTGTGCCTGGTTAAGCACAGCCTGCGCCGCTGAAAGAGCTTGGAATGACTGGCGCTCCCAAGATGTGCATCCAACGAGGCACGCGCCAAACAGGATCGCAATGGTAAGGTAAATAATTCGTTTCATGGTGACTCCTTACTTCGGTTCGGTAGGGTTTTGGTTAGCCGCGTCCTTGTGGCCCTGAATGTAGCCGAAGGAGCCGCTGATGATGTTCGAGGCGATGGTGATAACGGCCATCGTCACATTCTCTTTCGTAGGGGCAAACAAGGCAATCACGGCCACGGTAGCCGCAAGAACGATAAAGATGGATGCCCAAAATGCGTTCGGGTAGTCTTTCATGCTCCCTCCAGCGGATTCCCGCCGTCCCAGAGGATTTGGTCGCCCTTGCGCCGTGCGATGAGACCGGGACTGACTTGGCCTCCGGCGTAAATCCATCCATGCGGCGTTCCATCCGGGTCTGCATAGTAGAACGATTCCCGCGCTGAATCCATCAAGCCCGCGTTCACCTTTCGCAGAAGGGATGAGGATTGCAGATTGCCCGAACCTTCGTTGTAGACGAAATCAGTAAGGGCATCGAATTGGCCTTGAGTGAGTTCGACCTTCACCAAATCATTCACCGCCACTCCAGCCGCGAAGACCTTGCTCATCAGTTGCCCATCCGCATCTTCCTGCGTCCACGTCATGCCCTGAGTCACGTCAGAACCGTGGTAGCCGTAGCCGATAGACCATCCGTCCACGTCCCAATAGGCCGTGAGTTTGCAGCTTTCGGAATGCTTAATCCACGCAATGCAAAGAGCAGAAGAAATGAGATTATTCATGGGGTCCATCGTCTCCCTTCGGGATGCTTTCAAGCTCTTCCATCGCTTGAATACGTGCAACCTTGACCAATTCTCTCCAACGTACCGGATCAAGTGCTTGTGCCAGAAGATGCGCCGTCCGAACTTCAATCAGGAGCGCCCTTTCTGTTATCAACTTATCCATGCCAACATCCTACGCCGTCTTCGGCCTCGCACGGTGGTAACTTTAGTCACCTTACGGGGTGAATGATTCCTAGAAGTTCAAGAATCACGATAAGTGCTGGAACGCCTCCGAGTGCGGCCATGATCGCTACGGCAGTGCGCACAAATCGCATGAGGGCAATTCGCTGAGAGCGGTCATCTCTGAACTCTCTTATCAAGCCTATGTCTCCGTTTCTGCCGTAGAGGTCGACATCGGCGTTTTCCGTCCAGGCTTGCAAACGTGATACCTCTACTTCAATACTAGCCTCCCCACGCTCGTACATCCCGTTTTCCTTCCATCTTGAGATTAACCACCACCCACGTTCTTCTTATTCTATTGCGCTCCGCGCTCACTGCCAGCACGCCGACGCGGTCATCTGCTCGTACGCTTCCGTGGCGCTTCCGTCCCTCGCCATCACCACCAGCCAAATAGCCACGTGAGCCACCGAATCAGCTCACACCACCAGTTACACCCGCTGGCGGACCCGGGACCGTAGGGACTGAGACCACGATACAGTTAGACGGCCCACTAAGGCCCGTAAGACTAGAGTACTGCGCCTCGACAAAATACTCATAGGTTGTTCCGGGCGTCACAGCAGTGTCCGTGGTGCCGGTGGCCTGGCCAATCGTCGCTGGCAGTTGCGTCCAGCCCGTGCTTCCGGCCACGGTAGACGGGCAGCTACTCCCCACCTGCCGATACGGGATTACGACACACTGCGCCGTGCTC
>DAIDGW010000268.1 GCA_027452245.1 Acidobacteriaceae bacterium | reverse complement strand
CTGGCTACGGCCGTTGCCGAGTAGCCTTCATCGGCAAGCGCTCCCGCGAGCGACTCGCGGATGCCAGGTTCGTCGTCAACGATCAGGATATTAGGCATGCTGAACTGTAGCGGAAACTGCGGCTGGTTCCGGCACTACCGGTAGTTCGATGATGAAACGTGCTCCCACCGGCCGGTTTTCTTCCACACGGATCGAACCCCGATGATCTTCAATAATGCGGCTTACAATTGCCAACCCAAGGCCGGTTCCGCGCTTCTTGGTGGAGAAATAGGGCAGAAACAATCGTTCCTTCAGTTCATGCGTGACGCCGTGCCCGGTATCGGACACCGTAATTTCTACCATGTCGCGGCTCGCCACCAGCGCGGTCGACACCGTGATCTCGCGAACCAGAGCGTCTTGCACCGCTTCGGCCGCATTGTCCACCAGGTTCGCCACCGCGCGTTTGATCGACTCCGCGTCGGCCATCACTTGCGGTAATTCGGCCCCAAGTACTTTGTGAATGCGGATTCCGTCCATTCGCCCGTCGAACATGATCAGCGCGGTCTCTATGACTTCATTGATGTTCGCGGGCTGCGGCTTCGAAGCCGGGAAACGTGCCAGGGTCGAAAATTCGTCAACCAGCCGGCGAACCGTTTCGACTGATCCGGCAATGGTTTCGGCGCACGACCGCAAGACTTCATTGGACGCCGCTTCCGCGCTCGGGGTCCGTTCCAGTTGCCGCCGGATGCGCTCTGCGGAAAGCGAAATCGGCGTTAGCGGGTTCTTAATCTCGTGAGCCACACGCCGTGCCACCTCGCGCCACGCCGCCTGTTTCTGCGCCTTCAACAGATCCGAAAGATCTTCGAACACCACCACATATCCCGATTGTGTACCGTTGTGCCGCAACGTCGCCACAGTGACCGCAAAATTCCACGGCGTGCGCGTCGAGGTGATCTCCATCTGGCTGGTGGTCATTCCCATGCGGTCGGCGCGCCGTAGAAGCGGCTCGAAATCTTCGATCACCTCCGACGGGAACACATCGCTGAGAGCGGCGCCCAGCAATGCGTCTGAGCCATTCCTGCGCCCGTTCTCCGGATGGAACATCCGCAGCAGTGCCTGATTGGCGTGCGTCACCCGCTTTTGGGCATCCAGCGAGAGTACGCCGGTCGGAATGCTCTCCAGAATCGTCTCCATGTGCCGCCGCCGCTGCTCTAATTCCGTATTGGCGGCGCTCAGTTCGCGGCTGGAGGCTTCAATCTGCTTGCGGCTGGTTTCCAGTTCTTCCGCCATGCGGTTGAACGAACGCACCAGGTCGCCGATCTCATCCGCCGCGCTGACGTCCACGCGGTAATCCAATCGGCCGCGGGAAATTTCCTGCGTGGCTTCGGCCAGTGCGGAAAGCGGCCGTGTCACCAGCTTTGCCAGGAACAATGCCAGCCACGTGGTGACGAACAACACTATCATCGTCAGCAGCAGAAGCAGACCCATGTAGGTGCGGCGCACCAGCTTGCGTTCGTGCGCAAGTTCGTAGTACTGCTTCTGGCTGGCCTCCACCTGCTTGACGGTTTTGGAAAATTCCGGCGGCAGCGGAATCGCCACCAGAACTTCTCCCTGATCTCCGACCGCCGCCACCCCTAGGCTGTATTCGGTCGTTCCCCAGAAGAATTGGGCTGGCTGGCCGCGCCGGGCGCTTTTCAAAGGCAACTTTTGCTCCAGCAGAGGCCAACCTTCCGGAGCGTTGAAACTGGCCTCGGCATTGCCATCCTGCAGAGCAATGGCAAAGCCGCCCTGCAGGCTGGCTTCATGTCGTTGAAACTCGTTCACCATCGCCGCAAAGCCGTGACCGGCAAAACTGTGCTGTGCCTCAGGCGTATTGGCGATGGCCATGGCTTCCGAGTGCGCATTCTGGGAGGCGTATCGCGCCAGCAGCGAGGCCATGGCCCCTGTGTCCGCGCGCACTTCTTCCACCGGCGTCGAAAACCATTTATCGATGGACCGGTTCATCAGGCCATAGGCGAACCAGTACATCACCATGACCGGCACGAACGATAGCAGCAGCGCCCCGACAACCATGCGCGTGCGGAATTTCGATCCCAGCACGCCCATGCGCCGCTCGGCAAAAAGTTTGAGCAGGTTGCGAAAAAGAACAAATGTCAGTGCCACAAACAGCAGAAAAATCAGCGCCGAGAGTGCTGCAAATACAACAATTTCCTGGTTGTTATCCGGACGCAAGAAAGAAAGATCAAACGCGGTTTGCGATACCAGGATGGCCAGCAGCAGAAACACCGCAATCGCCAGCAGGATGATTACCTGCTTGCGGTTCGAAGTCTTCGCGTTCCGGATTGGTGCCTGTGAACCCACTGGGATTTCAGGTCCGGGCTCCGTCGCCCTCTGTGAGCCGGGACGCTTCTGCAATTATAGATGCATGTGGAAACGCAAAAGCGGCAGGGAAGCACCTGGTAGAGACCCGGAATCGCGGTAGTTATGCCGTTTCGAAGGCGATGCCAATTCCTCAAATAAGGCCTGATACGCCGGCTTCCGGGCATAGGAGCTGCCGAAAGGCAGCGCCGCGCCGCGGGTTCCGCGCGAGTGCGAACCGACCCAGGAATACTTGTCCGTAAATCCCCACGTCTGAATCGCGGTGCACCCGCGAGTTTGCAGGCATGCCGCGGCCACTTCTTTATATACCTCCGCCTGCCGCTGCAGGTCGTCAGGATGCAACGGCTTTTTATCTGGACTCACGGGGATGGCAACATCCAGTTCGGTGATCTGAACCTGTACCCCCAGTTTGGTGAGCCGCGACATATTCGCAGCGAGAGCGGCAGAATCGATTTGCAGGTTGGGGATGTGCACCTGCATGCCGATGCCATCAATCGGCACGCCGCGTCGCCGGAAATCCTTCACCATCTCATAAATCGCGTCCGCTTTCCGGTTCAGCGTCTCAGCCTCTGCCTCGTTATAGAAAAGAAGCGCCTGGGGATCCGCCTCGTGCGCCCAGCGGAATGCCTGCTCGATATACCGTGTGCCCTGATCGGCCAATCCGATTCCCGGTTGGTTGTACCAGATTGACTCCCGAAGTCTTCCCTTTTCATCGAACGCTTCATTAACGACATCCCAGGCAAAAACGTGTCCGGCATAATGCTTCATCATGCGATTGATGTGATCCTTCAATAGGTCGGAAAGCTGGGCTGGGGTGAAGTCTGCCGGTGAAAGCCACGCGGGATTGTACTGATGCCAGACCAGGCAATGGCCGCGCACCTTCATGTTGTGCGCCTCGGCGAAACGGACAACTTCGTCGCCTTGCGTGAAATCGAAATCGTTCTCCTCGCGCCGGATCACCCACCACTTCAGGGCATCCTCCGGTTCGATCATGTTGAACTCGCGGGCCAAGGTTGCCGAGTACAGCGTTTCAGAAAATTGCATGGGGCGCACCGCCGTCCCGATCAGCATGCCGTCGGAGTCCGCTGCTTGGCGCAAGGTGGCAGGGGCGCTAACTGCCGCCAAAGCCCCGGCAAACAACAGCAGAGTGGCGGCTGATAGAAGGCAGCACTTCACGAAACTCCCTCCGGGCCTTCTAGTGAACGCCAGGAAGAAAGATTCGTAAAGGGCACTCGTCACATCGTGCCTGTGATTTTCGACAATAGTTCTTTCCCACTCCCACAATCAGGCCGTGCATCTCGTTATAAGTCTGCACCAGCGCGGTTCGAACCGCTGTGCTCATGGGAGAAGGAAAATGCGTCGTGCCCGGCAAGCCTTGTTCCAATTTGGGACTCCCGTCTGAAGCCTGCAATCCCTCCTCCTCCGCCACCTTCGCCATGGCCCTCTCAAAGAGTTCGCGAATCTCCTCATAGGTAGCTTTCTGTGGAACGATCTCATGCCGTTCCAGGATCCGGCGGGTATATGCATCGACCACAAACACCGGATGATTCCCCGCATAAAGAAGAATGGAATCGGCCGTCTCTGGGCCTACCCCGTTGAGTGCCAGCAATTCTCCGCGAAGCTTCGCGGTAGGTTGCGCGAACATGTTTGCCAGCGAACCGCCGTAATTGCGATCCAGGAAAGCGACAAACGTTTTTAGCCGGAGTGCCTTTTGTCGAAAATATCCCGATGGCCGGATCAGTCGCGCCAATTTCGCCTGTGGCGTTCTGCGGATGCCCGCCGGCGAAAGCAATTTCGCCGACCGCAGATTTTCCAGCGCCCGTTCTACGTTCGTCCACGCCGTATTCTGCGTGAGGTACGCTCCCACGATCACTTCAAACTGCGTTTCGGCCGGCCACCAGTGCTGCGCTCCCCATCGTTGATAAAGCGTGCGAAAGTAAGCCCCGAGCTGTTCTGAGCGATCGTCCGACGTCCAGTTCATAGCGCTTCCCAAACTGGTGCAGGCTTTCGAGCCCGAGGGGGTGGAAAGTCTCTCAAAATCTTACTGAAGTTCATGTACCCTCAGTAGCTCGCTAATTAAAACAGTTTAAGAAATAGTGGATTGGCGCGCATTCCCGCACCACATGCCGCATTTCAGCCTTAGGTTGCACCAAAGTCCGGTACTTAAGTTACTTTTTCGGTAATCGGGTTGCGGTGACAA
>DAIDGW010000267.1 GCA_027452245.1 Acidobacteriaceae bacterium | reverse complement strand
CCCATGCCACCACCTCCGAGCTTACCCAGGACGCGATAGTGGGAGACCGTTTGCCCGATCATAGACGGTTACGACCCTACAGGCGCTAATGGTAGGATTTCACACTCTTCTGGTCAACTAACGAACGTTCCCGTTTCATTTGTGCGGGCTCGAATACAGGATGCTCCGGATCGCGGCAGAGCAGCAGAGAGCATAAAGTCGATGGTCTGTTTAGAAGGCTCCTCGGCTCGAGCGAAGCGGCCTTCCCCGGAACCAGTTCCCAAATCGAGCCTTACGACCCAAAGTGCGGCTTGTATTTGTGGTTAGAATTTGGGAAGGGATTATGATTGGCTCAGCAGGAGTTGAGCTAGAGAATTTCGATGTCGCAATCGAATTCAAAGTCGAGTACGGCGGAAGTCACGCCTGAAATGTACGAAACGATTCGCTGCCGGGCGGAGCAGATCTATCAGGAGAGCGGCCGGATCGCCGGCAGAGATCTCGAAAATTGGACGCAGGCAGAAAGGGAAGTGCTTACAGCTCTGTCACGAGGCCATCGTCGTGTTTTGGTCGTTCGCGTGAATGGAGTGCAGTATTTCGGAGAATACCTGGTTGCGTCGGCCCGGGATTACTCTCCCGGCGAGTTTCACGAGGGCTCTCCAGTTCCGGTGCGATTCGAAGGCGACAAAATGTATGTGAGGCGTCCCAACGGTGGGGAATTGGAAACTGTCATCGTTCGAAAAATCAGCTAGATACGCCCGTTTAGAGGTGCTCTACTCCCGTTTCTGCCGTGGCTTCTGACCTTCGCCGTTCCTCTGATTAAAACTCAAGAATTGCGCCTGTTAGCAAAGCAGGGTGTCCGGAATGATATCGTGATACGAGACATGTTTTCGGGCACGGCTAAATTCAGGAGCGCCACTCTGATGCCGCGCTCTGCGCCTGCAGTTCTTCTCATCTTGATGGTCGGCGCAGTGCTGGCGTTCGCAGCAGTGAGTCATCTGGTATATCGGTTCGAGGCGAATCAGCGGGTGCGGGGCTATAAGCTATACGGCCGCGGACTCGATGACGTGCACAATGGCAAGCTGGACGATGCCATCGAGGCCTTCCGCGCAGCACTGACCTGCGACCCTGGCAATGGGCAATACCAGTTGAGCCTGGCCCGGGCGCTTCGGGACACCGGCAACCCGACGCGATTGGACGAAGCGGAGTCGTATCTGCAGAGCCTTTGGCAACGTGCACCGCAGGATGGCCCCGTGAATCTTGCGCTTGGCCGCTTAGCCGCTCGCCGCGGGAATGTGGAAGACGCCGTGCGCTACTATCACAATGCGATGTACGGTGTCTGGAATAGTGACTCCAGCGCCAACCGCCGCAAAGCCCGTTTGGAATTGATCGAGTTTCTGTTGCAGAAGAATGCCCGCGCCCAGGCGCAGTCAGAGATTATCGCACTGACAGCCTCTTTGCCGCCCAATCCGGCACTGCATCTGGAGGCTGCCAATTTCTTTTTCGATGTAGAGGATTACCTCGACGCGTTCCTCGAATACGAGCAGACGCTGCACTTGGATCACACGGATGCTGCGGCAATGACCGGAGCTGGGAAAGCGTCGTATTTAATGGGCCACTATCGAACGGCGGAGAAGTTTCTGGAGCAGGCGGTTCGAGCCAATCCGCAGGACGCGCAGTCGCGCCAGCTTCTCGATACCGCCACTTTAGTGCTGCAGGCGGATCCATTCGTGCGCCGCATCTCGGACGCAGAGCGCAATCGCCGCCTTGTCGCTGCCTTTCAGCAGGCGGGGAAGCGGCTGGACTCTTGCGAGCAGGTGCAGACTGCGAAGTCGGGCGCCGCCGTGTTGCCTCTGACCCAGCTGACACAACAATGGACAGCCATGAAAGCAAATTTGCCTCGCTTGCGCTCTCCCGGAGAGACCGACCTGCCCGACGCAATTATGGATCTGGTGTTTCAGATTGAGCAGCAGACCGCATCCTGGTGCGGTTCCCCGCAGGGTATGGATGAAGCACTGTTTCTAATTTCCCGCGATCGCGAGTCTGCAGATCAATGAAAGAAGAACGTTCTCAAACTACAAGCACGGGAGTGGAGCGAGAGGTCCCGGTCCGATCTCACTCGGCGCCGACCAGAGTCTCGTCTGCGGACGGGAAGAGTGCGGTTCGGGGTGCCTTCCGGCGGACGATTGCGCTGTTTGAAGAGGTTTTCGACGAAGAACGATTCTTCCTGCTGCTATCGGTTTTTATCGGGATCTTCTCGGGCTTAGCCGTCGTCTGCTTCCGTCTCGCGATTGACTGGACCCATCTGGCGGTTTTGGGCCCGCTTCCTCAGGCCCACAGCTGGCGCATGTTCGTTGCTCCCACGGTCGCTGGACTGATTGTGGCGGCGCTGGTTCTCCACGTATTTCCCGCAACGCGCGGCAGCGGCGTGAATCAGACCAAGGCCGCTCTGTACATCTTCAACGGATATATTCCGTTCCGGACGGCGGTGGGGAAGTTTATTTGTTCCGCACTGGCGATTGGGGCCGGACACTCGTTGGGCCCGGAAGATCCATCCCTGCAGATTGGGGCAAGTCTGGCCTCTGCCCTGGGGCGGCGCGTGCAGCTCTCGCGCGAGAAGTTGCGCCTGATGGCTCCCGTGGGTGCGGCGGCTGGACTGGCCGCCGCCTTTAACGCTCCCATCTCTGCCGTACTGTTTGTCATTGAAGAAGTCATCGGTCGCTGGAGTGCCGGCATTCTGGGGTCGGTGGTTCTTTCCGCCGTCTCCAGCGTCGTGATCGTGCGCGGATTGCTGGGTTCCGAGCCCCTGTTTCGCATTCCGGTCACGACCTTCAAACGCCCAGCCGAGTTGATTGCCTATGCCATTCTCGGTATCGTTGGCGGAATCGCCGCGGTGATCTTTGCCAAGGGAATTGGATATCTTCGTCCCAAACTCAAGGCTCTTCCCCGCTGGACGCAATACTTCCAGCCGGGAATTGCCGGCCTGTTAATCGGTCTGATCGGCTATCTGGGATTTCCGCAGGTCATGAGTGCGGGCTACAACTTCATGGATCAGGCGATGCATGGCCAGTACACTTGGCAGATTCTGGCCATACTCGCCGCGCTCAAGATCCTGGCGACTACTCTTTCGTTTGTCAGCGGAACTCCGGGCGGTATGTTCGCTCCCGCCCTGTTTGTGGGGGCCATGCTCGGGGGCGCTGTCGGAGATCTGGAGCGAATCCTGTTTCCGACGCTCGCCAGTTCCACGGGCACATATGTCCTGGTAGGGATGGGCGTGCTCTTCGCCGGCTTTCTACGCGTACCGCTGACATCGGTCTTCATGGTGCTCGAGGTCAGCGGCAACTACGAAATCATTGTTCCCGTCATTGTCGCCAATACTTTCGCTTACGTCATTTCGCGCAGCCTCGAGCCGATCCCCATATTTGACTTGCTGACGCGCCAGGATGGATTGGTTTTGCCATCTCTCGAAGAGGTTCGCGACAAGCCGGTCTTGCTTGTTGAAGATGCCATGTTGCCGGCGCCGGCGGTCATTCTCAGCGCGTCGGATTTCGTGGATGCTGCGGCTCGCCGCGCGGCCAATTCCACTCAGATCATCTTCCCTGTCCGCATGCAGCCCACCGGGTGGAGCACCATCAGCAGCGACCTGATCCAGCGCCTACTGAACGAAGGCAAAGGAGAGAATACGATTGGATCGCTCATGCCCACACAGCAATTGCCAACACTCTATCCCGATCTTTCGCTGGACAATGCCTTGCGGTATGTAAACCAGTTTCCGATTGTTCCAGTTATCAATCGTGCTGACCCGCAGAAACTGGAAGGGCTGATCTCCCGCGATTCCGTATTTGCCCGTTATCAGGCGAGTGAAGGGGAAGAGTAAGTTCTATTATGTTGCATGAAAAACCCGCTCCCGAGAGAGCGGGTTTTCCCTTTCCGTCTCAACCCTATGATCCGTTTGAGCAAACGCCGAGAGACTCCCCTTGAAAACTCAGCCAACCGTTGACCGATGTACTGGTCGGAGCGCCAAAGTAGGGAAGCGTAACCAGGTCTTGCAGGTTGTAGGTAAACCCATGCAGTGAGTAAGGGTACGCGCCATAGTTTGAGTTGCCCTCGAGCGGATCCCCCACTTCGAGGATGCCGCAAGGAGTGTTGTTGCCGTTTACGTTGACCACCAGCGGATCGTCAGCCCACTCGCCAACCTCATGCGAGAGCGCGGACACATCCTGAGCAAAAACGCCCGCATGGTCCACATACGTTGCTTGTGCGTATGCTTGCGGATTGCTCGCGCTGCCTTCAGAGCTGTGATAACCGCCGATGCAGCATTGGCCGCTCTGGGTCAGGTACACATCGTAGGTCAGGAAGATCGGGAACGCATTCGGCTGGATACCTAGCTTTGAGATGATCGTCGGCAACTGAGCATCGAACCAGTTGATGTCGACCAGTCCTGCCGTGAAGCCGAAAACACTGCCGGTTTTGCCATAGCTGCGTGAAGGACTCAAGGTTTGCTCGGCCAACACCGTCGGGCCGCCCAATAGCAGGTGCGAATTCGGCTCCGATTTCACGGTTCCCCAGAAGTTGGCGCGCTGGAAGGCATCAATATACTGCGTCGTGCCCACATTGACACCGCCCTGCACATAGGTTGTAGTGGCGTCGAAGATCGGTGATTTTACCGTGTTGGTCGTGACCGAATTTCCGTTCGAGAGCACATGCGATGGATCGTAGGTTGACTTGGTCCCGTTCCGGTTTGAGATCACGATCTTCACCGGGATAATGTAGGTTGGGATGTTCACCGAGCTGTCGGACGATGGCGCCGCTCCAACCATGTTGTAGGTGTAATTGCTCCCGCCGTAGGAAAACGATCCGTTCCAGGTTGCGAGAGAGGCGGCGGGAGTTGCGACATCGGTGCGCAAATGCGCCGGCATCACAACATAATGAGGAACGGGAGGTCTGTACTGTTGGTCATCCTGGGCTAATGCCGTGACCGTCAGCAACATCGCCAAAGCTGCGACACAGGGAATTACTGGCCTTTTAGTCATAATTGGCTCTCCTTTTTGTGTGAACGAGCTGATTGCCAATCCAGCATGGGCCGGCGAATGGCCACAAGTTTCCAGGCGGGTTCGCGGCCAGCCGGATTTCATCGGAAGAGCTCACTACATTTCCATGTGCAAAATTCCCTAAAGTGCTTTCTGTCCGCTTTTTGTAAATCGCTCGCGGGATGTTCAGGCAATAAAAATGCCCGCTCCCGAAGGAGCGGGCACGTGTCAAGCCGAGAATACTAGCCCCCATTTTGGCAGATCGACATTCCAAACGGGTTGTTCTGGAACGTCATCAACCCTCCAACCGATGTGCTTGTTGGAGCGCCGAAGTATTCCAGGTAGGTCAAATCCTGTAGGTTATAGGTGAACCCTCCCAGTGTGTACGGGAACCCTCCGTAATTGGAGTATCCCTCTTCGGGATCACCAACTTCCAGAATTCCGCATTGAACTGAGTTGCCGCTGGTGTTGACCACGAGTGGATCGTCGGCCCACTCGCCCACTTCGTGCGACAGTGCCGAGACGTCTTGAGCGAAGCTTCCCGGAACACTGATGTAGGTGAAGTGCGCGTATGCCTGCGGTGCCGCGGTGCTGCCCATGGCGCTGTGATATCCACCGATGCAGCAACCGCCAAACTGCGTCAGGTAGGTTTCGTAGGTCACGAAGATCGGAAGCGAGTTAGGAACGATCTGGGTGTGTGTAGAGATATAGTTCTGGAACTTTGCATCGATCCAGTTGATATCCGCCGTTCCTACTTGGATCCCGAGTTGATTCCCCAGGCCTCCGTCAGCAGATGGGACTGTCAGCTTCAACGGAGGCAGGATCTTTGGCGAACCGAGCAAAAGGTGATATCCGGTTGCGCTCGAGACCTGACCCCAGAAGTTTCCACGCTGGAAGGCATCGATGTACTGTGTTGTCCCCATGTCGGTTCCACCGGAGGTGAAATCGATCCCCTTTTTGAACATCGGCGAAGCCAGAATGTTGGCGCCCACTGTCTGTCCGTTGGACAGTTTGTGTGACGGGCTCAACGTCACCGTGCCCTTGCTCGTTACATACGAGAGGTTCACGGGGATGATGTACACCGGAATGGTGGTCGAGGTGCCCGTCGAGGGAGCAGTTCCGACCATGTTGTACTTGTAGGTTCTGCCCTGGTACGCGAAAGACCCGTTCCATGTTGTCAAAGGTGTTGCGGGTGGCGCTCCTGGGACGTTGGTGAGATGTGGCTGCCGTGTCACATACATCGGGTGCGCCGGCAAACTATTGCCACCCTGGGCAAACGCAGTTGTCGCCACGCAGGCAGCAACGGTAAGCGCAGCCAGTAGGCTGTGCACAAAACTTCTTTGCTTCATATCGCGAAGGTTCTCCTTAGGGTCATTTATTTTTAATCGTTGGAGACTTGTTGAAATCCAGTGTGACTGGACATAGGGGACAACAAAAACCTCAACGATTTTCCTCAGGTTTCTCGATGCTGTCAACTGTGCAAGAAACTGCATCCCCAGGATGTGAAGGAATCTGCAATCGCGGTATGCCAACCTGCGAAAATGCCGATCTGCGGGGCAACGCGGCGAGGATCCAATTACGTTCGCGCACCGAAACGGCGCGCATCGTGTGGCAGATTGAGGACCGGATTCCGAGGGCCGTCAGCGAAAAACTCTACTTCCTGTACCAGTAGATTGCCAACGCGACCAACGCCACGGTAATGATCCACAGAATGATGTCTTTGGCTGGATTCTTCTCTTTAGTTTCCATAGGGAACACAAACATCATAAAAGAGCTGTCAAGTCCCCCTTGGAGTGCGGTATTTTGGCTATTTCTCGGCGGTGGTCAGATCCTGCAACCTTGTTAATTACTGAAGTAATCGCGTGCTTTGCTGTTTCCACAAATGTGCAAACCGTTGCCGAACCCGGCCTTCGAAGGTTTACAACCGAAGAAAACGCTGGGTCTTGCGTTGGTATCCTGCTTGCCCTTCTCTGAATCGGGTGACGACTATGAAACTTACGTTAACGGTTCTGTTTGTTGTTGTGGTTGCCGGAATGTGTTGCGCGCAGACCGCTCCGGTGCTTTACAACCAGCCTTCGCCGTTGCAGATGATCGAACACACCAGCCATGCCTCGCAACAGCCGATGGCAACTTCGCAGAGCCTGCTTCACAGCGGCGCTTATGCGGTAGAGACGGGCGAGCGCCCGATTTGGGAATTCGGAACGATCCCTCAGCAACCATCGCTCGGTGAGGTCGCGCGGTCCTACCGCAAAGAGCACCTGCTCGCAAAGAAAGCGCAATTCGTCTGGGAAAAGCAAAGGTAACCGCCCCCTACGGGTGAGCGGCGCAATGTGTTTATTGGTTAGGTTCCACCGCCGGGTCCCGCAAGCACCCGTCCTCTCGCCGCTCGAAAACCGCATTCGTCAACTTCCACTGGTTTCAGACGCTCGGGCGCGGTAGGCTGTGGATATGACAGGCGATGTAGGCTCAGACTTCCTGATTACCGAGTTGAAAACAGGCATGATGTTTGCTGGGATTGCTCGGCGGAGCTCGCGGGATCCCCGTAAGGTGGATCGTAATCGGCGCAACGCCAGAAAGGCTTACGACACCGTACTCAAATTCATGGGCACGGTGCAGTTGACCGGCAGTGAAGATGTTCTGATCCGGGAGCGCCTTCAGCAGTTGAAAAAAGTCCTCGTTGACCTGGGCGAGCCAATCGCCTAGATGATTCCGATTTTTCCGCTTGCCAAACACTGAAATCCTCCGCGAATCGCTCTTATAGACTTTAGAATCGGAGCAACGGGTACTCCCGTCATTTATGCACAAGAGCCCTCTCTCCCTGCCGTGTCTGCTGCGATCCAGTTTGATCGTCAAGTTTCTGTCTCTCGCACTGCTGACGGCCTCCCTTTGGGCGCAAAGCGGGAGTGTCATTACGATCGATCCATCTGCTCCTACTCATCCTTTTCCGCATTTTTGGGAGCAAATGTTCGGCTCGGGGCGCGGCGTGCTCGCTCTGCGGAGTGCCTATCGCTCGGACCTGCACCAGGTCAAACAGGTCACGGGACTCGAATATGTCCGTTTCCACGCCATTCTTGACGATGAGGTCGGCGTGTACGACGAGGACAAGCAGGGAAATCCGGTCTACAACTTTTCCTACGTTGACCAGATCTACGACGGGCTTTTGGCGGAAGGCGTGAAGCCCTTCGTCGAGATCAGCTTCATGCCCGATAAGCTGGCCTCAAAGCAGATTCTTCAGGCCTTCTGGTACCACCCGAATATCGCTCCACCCAAAAGTTGGGATAGGTGGGACAATCTGATGACGGCCTTCGCGAAGCACCTGGTTGACCGCTACGGCATTGCAGAGGTCAGCCAGTGGTACTTCGAAGTCTGGAACGAGCCCAACCTCGACTTCTGGGGAGGAGTGCCCAAGCAGGAGACGTACTGGGAACTTTACGACCACACCGCACGCGCGTTGAAAACCGTGGATCCGATGCTGCGCGTAGGCGGACCTGCCACCGCCCAGGCCGCCTGGGCCGACGCTTTCATCGAGCACTGTAAGCAGGCGAATGTGCCCGTGGATTTCGTTTCCACTCACGTTTACGGCAACGACAAAGCGCACGATGTCTTTGGCACCAACGAGACCATTTCCCGCCGAGACATGGTTTGCCGCGCCGTGAAGAAGGTCCACGATCAGATCAAATCTTCGTCGATGCCCAACCTACCCTTGATCTGGAGCGAGTTCAATGCCAGCTATTTCAATGAGACCGCCGTTACCGATGCTGCCTACATGGGGCCTTGGCTCGCGAATACGATTCGTGAGTGCGATGGCATGGTCAATCTGATGTCGTACTGGACTTTTTCTGACGTGTTCGAAGAGCAGGGTGTGGTGAAAACTCCGTTCTACGGCGGCTTTGGATTGATTGCAGAAGACGAGATTCCGAAACCAGCGTTCAATGCGTTCAAAGTCCTGCACGATCTCGGCGACCGGAGAATCGACCTTGATTCTGACACTGCTCTTGTTACCAAGAAAGCGGACGGATCGCTGGTGGTGGCCGTGTGGAATTACGATGCCCCCGGGGAAATTGGCCCTGCCAAGACCCTGACCTTACGCTTTAAAGGATCGCATTACGATCATGCCTTGATTTATCGCGTTGACCAGTCCCATGGCGACGTGCGTGGCGCCTACGAGAACATGGGATCGCCTCAATTTCCAACGCAGGCGCAAATTAGAGAACTTCGGGCCGCTGCGCAGCTTCCGGGGCCCGACGTACAGTCGATCAAGGACGGGGAACTGACTCTCACGCTACCCCCTTACGGCCTGGCGATCGTCGAGCCGAGATAACAGTGCTACATCGGCGGCTCTGGACGCCAGCCTATCGGAAGATGAGCCAGTGACTCTTCTTTGCGCTGGCAACGCGCGACTCGTTGTCGGGTTGAAAGCCGATCTTGTCTAACATCGGGCGAATTTCCGGATTGGACATGAATAACTTCCAGATCAATCCGGTGCGTTCGTTTTCCACCATCACGGTGATGGGAGCCTGATCCAGTCCCATATAGAGCGGAGAAAACCAGTTGTGGGACAGGTTGAAGGCATCGCGCGGCCCGTAGATGCCCCACAAGCGATCGCCGAGATCCCGGTAGAAAAACTTGAGCGCGTCCATTGATTTCTTCGGCGTATAGGGAAATGAAGCCAAAGCGCCGGTGGGCGTGATCGTCCCGTTATCGCTGGCCTCATCGGGTGAATGCGCCAGATATCCCAGCATGTCGTCGCTGGCGGTGAGTCCCCAATCATCCGGACCATATCCCTTAAACTTTCCTGGGTTACGAACGCAATATTCGTAATTGATCAGCGTCAGACTCCGGTTGTTCTCGAAATAATCCGTATAGCGGTCATGAATACCGCGGGGATCGAATCCCATAAACGAGTACTGCGTGAAGAACAGCGGACCGCCGCTGCCCACGCCCACATCCAGCTTGACGCCCTCGTAAATGTGGCCGTTGGTGTAAGTATCCCCTTGGGAGGTTCCGGACCATCCTGCGCGGTACTGCTTCGCCGCCGCCGATTGTCCAGCCCAGCCGGTGTAATAGAGATCTGCCGGGATACCATGCGTCGGAGAAGCAATCGCCAGCAGGTACACAATCATGGCCTCGTTGAAGCCAGTCAGCCGGTGATCGATGTGCCACGACCACTCCGGCGACCAGTGCCAGTACAACGCATCATTCTGGCCGCCGTGCCGATACCAGTCCCAATCCACAGCTTCCCACAGATGTGTAATCCGCTCGTACAAACCGTGCTCCGCCGGGGTGGTCCCATTGAAATATTGCCGCGCGGCTAATAGGCCTTCCATCAGGAAAGCGGTTTCCACAATGTCGCCGCCGTTATCAAACATTCCAAAGAGCGGCAGGGTATCTGCCGTCCCGCCATCGTTGAAGTGCGACCACGCGCCGTGGTAGCGCGGAGCCTTTTCCAGAAAACTGACAATTTCTGTGATCCGCTCCAGTCCCTGCTGATAGCTGATGAAGTGCCGCTCCACGCCCACAATCACTGCCATGATTCCGAAGCCGGTTGCGCCGGTGGCGACTATGCGATGATCGCCGGGATAGTTTTCCAGGGTCATGCCAGAATCAGGATGCGCGCCGGCTTCCCAGTAATAGCGGAAGGTTTCCTCTTGCAGCATGGTCAACAGTTCGTCATCCGACATCACGTGCGTAGTCGCGTTCGCCGTATTGGAAAAGGCCGATTGACGATACTCGCGATCCACCGCCACGATTTCATACGTAGCTTTGGTCGAGGGTATGCCGGTGTAGTCGGCGAAGCGATGAATGCCGGGAACCTGTATCCCGACTGGACGGAAATGCTTGCCGTCGGTGGCGCGATAGATCATATAGTGCAGCAAGTCGGCAGGATCCTCGGAGTCCCACCTTACATCTACGTGCCGTTCATAGCCCTTCGCCTGAACATTCTGCGGGGGAGTCAGCGGGCTGCTTTGTTCCGGCTCCGGTACAGAATCCTGGTCGATTCTGATCTCGTCCACAATCAGCGTGTGCGGTTTGTTGTCGGCCGCATTCTGTGCGAAGTAGATGCTATGCAGGAGGTGTAGATCCAGCTGTTGTACGGATGCGGTGGCAAATCGCGCCAGCGGGATTCTGGCTTCTACCCATCTTCCTGCCGGCAAGTCTTTCAGGAATTCGCCCAGTGGTAGAGCAACGCTGAAATCGAAGTTGCTGTCGAGCAGGATCACATTCGGCATTTCGCCCGCGGTTATCGCTTGGGGCGAGTAACACCAGAACATCAACGTGTCTCCGCGAAAATCCGGAGGACGATTGCGCATGCTGACCGCCCGCACTTCCGCGTCCCAGCTGCCACCCGCCACCGACTGCCACTTCAAGCGAATGGCATTCGGGGGGCTAAGAAACACATGATCTTCCACGGGAAGCCGGCCGGCGGGCGCCTCCAGCAGGCTGGGGAACACGGATTGGCCAGCCGTGTAGTAGTCGCTGTCAGGCGTCAGGCTATTGTCAAAAACGATGTGATTGAAATAGTCGCCGTCACTAACCGCGAACGACTGAATGGAAAACAGGCACACGAGTACGAAACAAATTCGACCTAAGACGCCGCGCATAAATTCGCACACCTGGATACTTGTATGCGGCAAGAGGATCACCGCTGAGCGGAATCAGTGGATTCTAGCCGCTTGCTGGGATACCAGTACTATGGCCGATTTGCAGCGAGAACGCAAACTGAGTTGGACGTATAGTCATGATTCTCAGCTACTTCCCCTCCCTATAAGTACAGAAACTCAGGTATTGGCCCGGGACACCGAAACGCACAAACTGGAATCAGCAAGTGGATCGAATCTCAAGTTGAAGGAGGTGTGAATGCCAGAGCGTAAGACCATTCAGCGTGCTCGGGAAGATGCGGGGGAAGGTAAGTCTGCTTCCACTCAGGCGGGAGAATTTGTTCGAGAGGAGATGCATCATATCCGCGAAGGGAAGCACGGCGCCAAGTCAAGCAAGCAAGCCATCGCTATAGGACTTTCGAAGGCTCGCCGCGCTGGTGTGAAGCTGAAACCCGGCGGGTCGGCGGCCAGCCGAAAGAAAGCGGAGCAGGACCTGAAAGCTTCGCACTCCCACCGTAAGCCATCAGCCAGGCGTTCGCGCGCACGGGAAAGAGTTTTGCAGCGCGAGCCCCATTCTGCTGCCAGCCAGCAATCCTTGTCGCGGCAGGCACGTAGCGCTGCGGCCAAGCGCTCAAGTAGTTCCCGTAGCCAATCTGCCCGGAAAGCGGCTCAGACCCGCAAGGCAGCCTGAAAAACTAACCCCGCTTCGAAGTATCCCCGGCGGGGTTCGCCTTTCCTCTGATTACTTACCTTTCTGTTTTCTTCGGCAGCGGCTTCTCGATCGGCTTGCGCGGCAGCATCTGATCGCGCATCGCTGTCTCATAAACGAAACTAGCCACAATCACGGCCGCTTGTTTCAAATCATCTGGCTGAAGACGGTCATAAACATCCATGTTGGAGTGGTGTGTGCGGCTCTCGTATTCCAGCGGATCCTGGATGAACTGAAATCCCGGAATGCCTACCGCGTCAAACGAGAGATGATCGGTGCCGCCGGTGTTTCGCATGGTCAAGGTTGTCATTCCCAAGTCTTTGAACGGTTGCATCCATGCTTCGAAGATCGGAGCCACCGCTTCATTCTCCTGCAGGTAAACTCCGCGAATCCTCCCCGAGCCGTTATCCACGTTGAAATACGCCGAGACTTTGGCTTGCTCCGGCTTGACGGTGACCGGCCCCGCTTCCCGGCGCAGAAGCGTTGGCATGCCCTTCATGTTGGGATCGTCCACGGGAGGGCGCGAACCGAAATGCTGCTGCACGTAATTCTGTGAGCCCAGCAATCCCTCCTCTTCGCCGCTCCACAGTCCAATGCGGATTGTCCGCCGCGGCTTGATGTCGAGCGCCTTGAGAATCCGCACTGCTTCCATCATCACGATCGTGCCTGCTCCGTTGTCCGTGGCTCCGGTTCCGGCATGCCACGAATCCAAATGTGCTCCGAGCATGACGAGTTCGTCTTTTTTGTCGGTGCCGGGAATCTCGGCAATGGTGTTGTACTGCATGGGATCGTTATCGTAGAAGGTATTGGCAACGTTGACTTCCAGGGTGACATCTTTTTTCCCGTCCAGCAGGCGCGCAATACGGCTCCAATGCTCTGACGCCATCGAGAGTTGCGGGACCGTTGTCGTCTCGCCTATCTTGTACGATCCTCCCGATTGCACGAACACTGTCCCGCCGCCCGCTGTGCCGCGGCTGTGATCAATCACCGCTAACACTTTTTCTTGTGCGAAGAACTCATTCAGGTCCTTCATGAACTGCATTCGCTTGCGGTATTCGGCAAACCGGAAGGCAGGGTGCTCACCCGGGATCTGGTACTCCGAAATATTGGCCAGTTCGTCATTCGTAAGCCGTTGGAACGGTGCCTCGGTGATTGGTTTGAGGTCAGGGTCGGCTCCCAGGATCACGATCATGCCCGCGAGTTTGCCGCGATATTTTTCAAAATCGCTCTTGTCATTCGCGATCACCCGCACGCATTTGCCTTGCACGACGCCGTTTGTTCCCGGAGTCCAGGCTTTCGGATAGGCGATCAGCGTCACCACGTCCGGCGACGTCATCCGCACATTCACATACTGATTCGCCCAACCGCGCCCGAACGGCCCCCACGATTCCAGGTGAGCATTGCTCAGGCCCATTGCGGTGAACTCATCCCGCGTCCATTCATTGGCGCGTTTCATATTCGGAGATCCTGTCAGCCGCTCGCCAATGGAATCCATCAGCCCCGAAGCGAAATCCATCACCTTGGAGTTGTGGAATCCTTCGTAGCGAATCTTCGTGATCGTTTCTAGGTCAACTTTTTCCTGGGACCAGGCGGGCACGACCAAAATCAGGAATGTGAACAATACAGACAACAAGCGGACGCGCTGTTTCATAGAGGTAAGCTCCGGGAGAAAGAATCAAAACCGCGCATTATACAGCGGCGTGCGAAGCCGAGGTGCGGTTGTATGAAATGTCTTTGTCGCCGGTTGTGAAGTCGAGAATCTCCTCGTTCTCGGGTAAAACGATGAGAGTCGAATAGCGCAGTTTGGCATGGACGGTGACGATGTCATTTTGGCCGTACTTCACAACGCGTGCTGTGTTGGCAGCCGATTGGACAGGAACTGTCTGGCCGAGACTGAAGATCGCGAGAATGGCAATCGGAATTGCTCTGAGTAGGCGAGGTGCGATAATTCTATGTTTCATTTCGTCTGCTCCTTGAGACAGTAGATTTGCAATTGCCTGAAAACGAGCTGAAGTCGCGGAAGAACGGAATGGCCCAGTCCTTTGGAATCGTTGAAGAAAAACTAAGAGAGGCCGAGTTTTTTCTGGACCAGCTGCGGGCGTCCAGGAGACACAGCTTTAATGCCAGGTGCTATTTCAGTGCGTTTGTCTCCGCTGCCCGGAGCGTGTCGCTGGCGCTGCAAACTACAATGGGCGGCATCGACGATTTTGAACCTTGGTACAAAGATGCTCAAGCACGACTGAAAGCTGATCCGCTGGCCAAGTTCTTTGTTGAGGTTCGAAACGACTCGATTCACAAGGGTCTGAATCCCCTCAACCAAGTGACTCTCGACCACCTTCGTGAGGATTTGGCTGGCCAGTTGCAATCCGGGAATCGTCCACATGTCCTCGTAATGCCTGGTCTGAGTTCGAAGGGAACAACCGTTCTGGCTGATGCGGTCGAAGCATGCACGGTATACCACGCTTCGCTTGTTGCCTTGATCTTCGATTGCTATGACCGTTTTAAATGCGTCATCGATCCGCGCTGGTACTTCACCTCAGATAACTTTTCGGGGCGGGGAAAAACCTTTGAGGATGCAATAGCCGAACTCGGTTTTCCTCCGGGTTGGGCGCATGCTGCTTCTAATTGCCTAAATGATGATGCGCGATGGCGAGCGTTACGAAGCCTACAGTCTCGATGCGGCGTTAACGACCTATTCTTGAAATATGTTGGACGCGGGATTGAGGACCCCGATGAGGATACACCTTCTAGGTCATAGTCGATATTTGTGGAGTGCGGCGTTATTTCACCGCTTCCGGGATTGCGGGCTGTGTCAATCCGGGCGCCTTTTTCGGGACCTCTTCCGCGCCTGCTCCGTCGTGTTCCTCAGGATTTTTCAGCACGTATTGCACGACGATCGAGATTCTCCGGTTCGATGGGTCGGTCGGGTCTTCCGGCTTTCGCAGTCGCTGATCG
>DAIDGW010000266.1 GCA_027452245.1 Acidobacteriaceae bacterium | reverse complement strand
TCGCCTCAACTCAGGATCTGGTCGGGATCTCGATCAAAGGGAGGCAGGGGTGATCGCCGTAAAAGACGCTACGAGGAATATGCTCTTTACCGGCAAGGGCGGAGTTGGCAAGACGTCAACGGCCTGCGCAACGGCCGTGTCACTGGCCGATGCCGGAAGACGCGTTCTGCTGGTGAGCACGGATCCAGCCTCGAATCTGGATGAGGTGCTTGAAGCACAGATCGGAATGACCCCAACCCCGATACCGGGCATCTCCGGCCTCATGGCGATCAATATCGATCCCGTCGAAGCAGCCCAGGAATATAAGGAGCGAGTCGTTGAGCCGTACCGCGAACTTCTGCCAGAGTCCGCAATCCGGAGCATTGAAGAGCAACTTTCCGGCGCATGCACGGTCGAGGTCGCAGCTTTCGATGAGTTTGCGAAACTTCTCGGCGACCCAAGGGCCACAGCCGAGTTCGATCATGTGATCTTCGACACGGCTCCGACCGGCCATACGCTGCGCCTGCTTCAACTGCCTGCCGCCTGGAGTGAGTTCATCGCGACGAACAACTCCGGGACGTCCTGTCTTGGCCCGCTCGCTGGCCTTAACGCCCAGCGCGAGCTGTACGAACACACGGTTGCGGCGCTCAAAGATGAAGCGGCCACAACGGTGTTCCTCGTGACGCGTCCCGACAAAACGTCTCTTGCAGAGGCTGACCGCACAAGAGAGGAACTGGGGGCGCTCGGAATCACCCACCAGAGCCTCATTGTGAACGGAATCTTCCGCGCCACCGATCCAGGTGATCCGATTGCGCAGGCACTAGAGAAGCGAGGCCAGATCGCATTGGCTGCGATGCCGCCTGGACTGAGAGGATTGCCACGCACCGACGTCTCTCTTGTAGAGCACTCGCTCATAGGTGCTCCAAATCTCCGACGTTTCGCAACAGGTGGAGATGGAACGAGCAGTGAACCCGCCGTCATGCAGATTGAGTTGCCGCCCGACTGGACCTCGCTGCTGCCCGAGCTCTCGCGCTCCGGGAAGGGCGTCATCATGACGATGGGGAAAGGCGGAGTTGGAAAGACCACCGTCGCGGCGCACATCGCGATGGCCCTGGCATCCATGGGGCATCGCGTCCACCTCACCACAACCGATCCTGCGGCGCATATTCTCGATGCGGTTTCGGCGCCGATGCAGAACCTGAAGGTGAGCAGGATCGATCCCGCCGCGGAGATCCACCAGTACTGCGCCGAAGTAATGGCAGAAGCAGGAAAAGATCTGGATGCGAACGGGCGCGCACTGCTGGAAGAGGATTTGCGCTCGCCGTGCACTGCGGAGATCGCGGTCTTTCGCGCATTTGCGCGAACCGTCCACGAGGGCAACAACGGGTTCGTGGTGATCGATACGGCGCCAACCGGCCATACCCTGCTGCTTCTTGATGCCGCGAGTTCCTATCACCGGGAGGTGGAAAGAAGCCTCAGTTACATTCCGGAATCCGTCCGGGAATTGCTGCCGCGTTTGCACGATGAGACATTCACCAGAGTCCTGGTCGTAACCCTGCCGGAAGCGACTCCCGTCCACGAAGCCGCTCAACTTCAACAGGACCTCCAACGTGCGGGCATTCGCGTCTTTTCGTGGGTGATCAATCAGAGCCTTCTGGCAGCGGGGACAAGAGATAAGATCCTGGCGAAACGCGCTCTTCTCGAAGGTTCTTATATCGACGAGGTCCGCACCCAGTATGCTAATCGCGTCGTTTTGATTCCGTGGATGGCTGATTCCACGGCTGAAATCGGAGAGGCAACTGAACCAGTGCAGGCAGGAGCGAGCTATGACTGAACTCGAAAAGTATTGTAAGGGAATTGCCGATATCAATCGGCTTCGCATTTTGAATCTGCTGGTGCGCGGAGAGTTGTGCGGGTGCGACATCCAATATGTGCTTGAGTCGCCTCAACCCAATGTCTCGCGGCATCTGCAGTATCTGAAAAACGCCGGCCTGGTATTGGATCGGCGCGATGGCTATCGCGTGTATTACCGCCTCGCGGAACCTTTCACGGGTATGCGAAAGAATCTTTTCGCATTTCTTCAGATGGCTTTTCAAGGCGAAGAACCGTTTCGCGGGGACGCCAAAAGGTTGAAAGAAGCAATCAGGGAAGGATCCTGCACCCTCAGTGAGATGAGCCGATCTACGGCTTTTGTCGCGCTACAACCAACCCAGCAGACTCGGGTTTGAGGCAATCCAAATCGGACGACGAGGAAAGCAATGACGGCTACTGTGAAGCGCTTGAATCTGTTTGAACGATATCTTTCTGTCTGGGTCGCGCTCTGCATGATCGCTGGCCTGGCGCTCGGAAAATTTGTCCCATCCCTCATTGGACAACTCCGCACGATGGAGTTTGGGAAAGGAAGCCAGATTAATGTGCCGATCGCGATTCTCATCTGGTTGATGATCATTCCCATGATGATGAAGGTTGATTTCGGGGCAATCCGCGATGTTGGCCAGAAGCCTCGCGGGCTGCTTGTCACGCTGTTTGTCAATTGGCTGGTCAAGCCATTCTCAATGGCGCTGATTGCGTGGATTTTCTTTCGGCACATCTTTGCTGCGTGGATCAGCGCCGGTGAGGCGGATCAGTACATCGCTGGTTGCATTATCCTGGCTGCTGCGCCGTGCACGGCCATGGTGTTCGTTTGGAGTTATCTGGCAGACGGAGATCCGGCCTACACGCTGGTACAGGTGTCAGTGAATGACTTAATCATGCTGATTCTGTTCGCGCCGATCGTCCGCTTTCTGGTAAGCGGCGCTTCCTCCCTGAATGTTCCCTTTATCGTCCTGCTCTACTCGGTCATCGTTTTTATCGTCATTCCCCTTACGGTCGGTGTCGCCCTTCGGCTGTGGCTGACGCGTTCTCGGGGCAATCAGTGGTTCAATCAAGTCTTCCTGCCAAGATTCAACCCCGTGACAATCGTCGCCTTGCTCGCCACCCTCGTTCTGATCTTCGGTTTTCAGTCGGCGAACATCCGTGGAAAGTACTTCAATGTCGTGTTGATTGCAATTCCGATCCTGATTCAGGTGTACTTCAATTCATCGCTTACCTATAGCCTGATGCGTTTGTTCAAGGTCGAGTATTCCGTCGCGGCGCCAGGTGCGCTCATCGGCGCCAGCAACTTTTTTGAATTGGCCGTCGCGACAGCGATTGCCCTGTTCGGGCCGGGTTCAGGCGCTGCTTTGGCCACTGTCGTTGGTGTTCTGGTAGAGGTTCCGGTGATGCTCTCGGTCTGTAATGCG
>DAIDGW010000265.1 GCA_027452245.1 Acidobacteriaceae bacterium | reverse complement strand
CCGGATCTCGCGTCGGAATCATCGGCCCCAGTGGCGCCGGGAAGACCACGCTCCTGAACCTGATCATGCGCTTTTATGATCCGTCGGAGGGCGAAGTCCTGATCGATGGCATAAACCTCCGCGACTACCGCATCTCCGATCTTCGCCAGCAATTCGCAGTCGTGCTGCAGGAGCCTGTTTTGTTCGGCGCGAGTGTCGCCGAAAACATCGCGTATGGCAAACGAGACGCCGCCGACGAAGAAATTATCGCCGCCGCAAAATCTGCCGAAGCCCACGATTTCATCATGCGTCTCCCTCGTAAGTATGAAACCGGCACGGGAGAGCACGGTGCTCGCCTTTCTGGCGGAGAACGTCAGCGTGTTTCACTGGCCCGCGCCTTTTTGCGCGACAGTCCAATCCTGATCCTTGATGAGCCCACCAGTGCCGTCGATCTCGAAACTCAAGGCTCAATTCTCTCCGCCATGGATCGCCTGATGCGCGGCCGCACTGCCTTTATCATCGCGCATCGACTTGAGACCCTGGCTGGCTGCGACGTCATTCTGTCTCTCGATCAAGGCCGCCTCGTCGATCAGTCGTTCACCGAACGCCCGCTCGCGAGCGCTATTGGTAACTAGCTCGTTAACAGCCGGCGTTGCACCAACAACGCTGCTGTTCTGCCTCCATCTGAATGCAAGGATTGCCCGCGTAACCTTTGGCAGCACTTGGTCCGTGCTTCGCATCTCTCTTTGGGCGTTCCATGCAAATTACTATCTTTGGACTAAGTGTCAGCTCATCGTGGGGCAATGGACACGCCACGATCTGGCGTGGCCTGCTTAGGGCTCTTTCACGCCGCGGTCACCACATCACTTTCTTCGAACAGGATGTTCCGTACTACGCAAAGCACCGCGACCTGTCCCATAGCTCATATTTTGAAATCGTCTTCTATCAAACTTGGAACCAAATCCAATCCCGCGCTGCGCACGCGCTCGACAACTCAGATTGCTCGCTTGTGACCTCTTATTGCCCAAACATCGACCCGATTAGCCATGCGATGATGAACTCCAAAAGCAAGCTTCGCGTCTACTACGATCTCGACACGCCGATTACGCTGGAACGTCTTCGCCGCGGCGAAAAGGTTGAATACGTGCCTGCCTGTGGCCTATCTCCGTTCGATCTCGTTCTCAGCTTTACGGGTGGCCGTGCTCTCGACGAATTGCAATGGCGCCTCGGAGCCCGTAAGGCCTGTGCGTTGTATGGCAGTGTCGATCCAGATATTCATCGCCCCGTAGCTCCCTCCTCTGACTACGCGTCAGACCTTTCATACCTAGGGACTTACGCCGCCGACAGGCAAGTTCAGCTCGAGCAATTGTTCCTCGAGCCCGCGAAGCGCCGTCCGGAAAAGCGGTTCTTAATTGCCGGCGCTCTCTATCCCGCAGACTTTCCCTGGCGCCCCAACGTTTTATTCATTCCTCACATTCCTCCGCCCGATCATCCAACTTTTTATTGCTCTTCGAAACTGACTTTGAACATCACCCGCAGCGCGATGGCCGAGTTCGGCTACTGCCCCTCTGGACGTCTCTTCGAAGCGGCAGCTTGCGGTGTGCCCATCCTCAGCGATTCCTGGGTAGGCCTGGGATGCTTCTTCGAGGTGGGCCGCGAAATTCTTATCGCTTCCAATCCCGACGAAGCCGAGCGCGCACTCATGCTTCTTCCCAGCGTTTTGCTGAAATGCAAATCCGCGGCTCGCGCCCGAGTGATGGCTGAACACACTGCGGATCATCGCGCGGCTGAATTGCTGCACCTTATAACCTGACTTTGCTTTGCTCGGATTGTCTTGCGAAGGTCAATGCCAGACGCCTGCTTCTGTTCAGATGTATGGCTGCATTAATAAAAACGTTAATACACGATAAATTATCCCACTCCAAAGAGTTGAGCGTTGCAAGGTAAGTATGACATCCCTTCTCGCTGAATCTTCATCCAAGCGCTGTGACCCAAGAGGAGCTGCATCGCAAAGGGAATTAATCACGGAGCGAAGCAGCACTGCAGGGAAGAACAGGATGAGCAAAAAAGTCTTGATCACCGGCGGCGCAGGTTTTGTCGGATCCCACACTTCGGACGCACTGCTCGATCTCGGCTATGACGTCCGCATCCTTGATAATCTTAGCAAACAGGTTCATCCCTCTGGCTTCCCCACATATTTGTCGAAGGATGTTGAATTTGTTCGCGGCGATGTGCGCGATCTTGACTCTCTTGCAAGAGCATTGAGGGACGTGGAGGCGGTCTATCACTTTGCGGCTGCCGTCGGCGTCGGCCAATCGATGTACGAGATCGCCGATTACACGGCAACCAACATTCAAGGCACCGCCAATCTGCTGCAGGCGCTTCTCTGGAATAAGCAGGAGATTCGCAAACTCATTGTGGCCTCTTCCATGTCGATTTACGGCGAAGGTTCGTGCCTTTGCCGCTGTTGCGGGGAGGTAGCCCCCGCCGAACGAACTGCTGAGCAACTCGCTGGTAAAGATTGGGAATTGCATTGTCCAATCTGTTGCGGCGAAGTCAGTCCTCTTCCCACTGCCGAACAGAAACGGCTACGCTGCGCCTCCGTGTACGCGATTTCGAAAAAGAATCAGGAAGAGATGGTCCTCTTATTTGGAAAAACCTACGGAATACCCGCAGTCGCTCTTCGCTACTTCAACATCTATGGGACTCGGCAATCGCTTTCCAATCCCTATACGGGAGTGGCTGCCATCTTCGCTTCGCGTCTGATGAATGGGAATTCGCCGGTTGTTTTCGAAGATGGAAACCAGTTGCGGGATTTTGTCAGTGTTCACGACATTGTTCAAGCTAACCTGCTGGCATTGCGCTCTTCCGAGCCCGACGGCATGGCCCTGAACGTGGGCAGCGGCGATCCTGTCTCCGTGGTGGATGTCGCTAATGAAATTGCCACGCATCTCGGTTTGGCCGCCTCGTTCATGCCTTCAGGGAAGTGTCGCATCGGCGATATACGCCACTGCTATGCCGACATTTCAAAAATTTCAGCGGTTCTCGGATACAGGCCCAAAGTGAGATTCCGTCAAGGGATGCAGCACCTGGTCGAATGGCTGAATTGCCAGCACGCCGAAGACCACACGCATGAAGCCTACGCGCAACTCGCGGCCTACAGGCTGGTGGCATGAACGGCGAACACGGTGAGGTGAGAGCAAAATCAAGGATGAAAGGGCAGGTTCCAGTTCGCAGCGTATTGATCTTCGGCGGCGCAGGGTTCATCGGGTCCAATTGGGCTCGTTACCTGCTCAAAAAGACCGACGCCGTCGTTCACATCTTCGACAATCTCTCACGCGATGGTGTCCGCCACAATCTACGTGAACTGCGGAACGCGGCAAAGAATGCTGACCGCCTGAAGATCACCATCGCAGACGTAAGAGAGCTTGACGCGGTCAGGCGTGCCGTGAGCTCGGCTAGCGAGATCTACCACTTCGCTGCGCAGGTCGCAGTGACTAGTTCAATCGACGATCCTCGCTTCGATTTTGACGTCAACGTCGGTGGTACCGTCAACATCCTCGAAGCTGCTCGCAAGACCGGCCGGCGCCCCTTCTTGCTTTTCACGTCCACCAACAAGGTATACGGGCATCTCGATTCTTATCCAGTAACATTCACGCCTTCTCGCTGCGACTTCGCTGCTTCACACGGTATCGCTGAATTTCAGCCTCTTGATTTCTATTCTCCTTATGGATGCTCAAAAGGCGCAGCCGACCAGTACGTGCACGATTACGCGCGTATCTTCGGCCTGCCGACAGTCGTATTCCGAATGTCGTGCATCGCAGGCCCGTCGCAATTCGGCAATGAGGATCAAGGATGGGTCGCGCACTTTCTTTATTCCGCGTTGCAGGACAGACAAATTTCCATTTACGGCGACGGACGTCAGGTTCGCGACGTGCTTGCCGTCCAGGATCTCGTACGTGCCTTCGATGCCGTGCGGTTGCATCGCGAGCATGCTGCCGGTCAAGTCTTCAATATTGGGGGCGGTCGCCGTAATGCTATCTCCCTCCTCGAACTCCTGCACACAATCGGTAAATTGACCGGCACGGCTCCGCGCCACCGGTTCTTTCCCGCGCGGCCCGGAGATCAGCTGGTTTACGTCACGGACTACTCTAAGCTTCAGCGCGCTACCGGTTGGCAGCCGACCATGTCCGTCGCCGACATCGTCGAAAGCATTTCTGTCTGGTGGAAAGATCATCATCAGCTCTTCGCCGCGGAGCCAGTCGACATCTCAAGCGTCAGTGCCATAGAACAGATTCCTGGAGTGGCTTCTTGAAATTTGCTCTGCTCAATCCCGCATGGTCCTTTCAAGGCTCTATCTACTTCGGATGCCAGGAGCCTCACTATCCTTTGGAACTCATGTTCACGCGCCAAAAACTGCTGCAGTCCGGGCACGAACCCCTCCTCATCGATGCTCATTTAGCCAGGCTTTCTGCCAGCGACGTGCGCACAAAACTGCTGGCCTTCGAACCTGACTTTCTCGTTCTAACGACCGCTCCCTCGTATCTATTTTGGCGTTGCCCACCTCCGGAACTGAGGATTCCACGCTCCTGGTTCGCAAAATTGGATTGCGGCGCAGTAAAGGTTGCTATCGGGCCGCATGGATCGGCCACTCCCGTACCCACGCTGAAAAAACTAACCTGTGACGTTGTGATCCGCGGTGAGCCTGACCTGGTCATTCCTCAACTCGCCGCGCGTCCATGGTCCGAAATCGACGGATGCTGCTGGTCCGGCGAGAACGGAATTCATCTGTCTCCCACCCTCGCTGTCACCGATATGCACACTCTGACGGCGCTCGATTTCACTGGCTACGACGTTGAGGCACGCACCCATCGCCATCACGTTTTCAATGGAAGGGGCCGGGGGGCCGAGCTGGAGTTCGCTCGCGGATGTCCCTGGTCTTGTTCGTTCTGCAATAAGACCCTCTTCCGTAACAAGTATCGGGAACGCGAAGTCGAAGCGGTGGTTGATGAAGTTGACCAACTGATCGCACGCGGCGTCGACTACATATACTTCATCGATGAGATCTTCGGAGTTGGCAAAAATGTGGTGCGCCTCTTGGAAGCCCTTGCGGAACGGAAAATCACCATCGGCCTGCAAACCCGCATTGACCTTTGGAACGAAGAGACTCTCGATCTGCTGGGACGCGCTCACTGCATCTCCATGGAATGCGGCATTGAGTCCATCACTGGCGCTGGGCGTAACGAACTGAATAAGGGCTGCCGGGTTTCTACCGAGCGCCTTACCGAGTTGCTGGTCTACGCTCGCCAGCGTGTACCCTGGGTCCAGGCCAATCTGATTCTCACCGAACACGACCATCGCGAAGATATCGTCCGATGGCAGGATGTGCTCAAATCGAGGGGCGTTTGGGTCAGTGATCCCGTTCCCATGTTCCCCTTCCCAGGAACGCCGAATTATCGCGAAGTGTTTGGCGAGCCTGACGATTACGCTTGGGAGCGTGCCCACAACTTTTACACGAGTGCCTTCCAGGAGAAAGGATACAGCGACATTCAGGAGCCCCAGCCTGTTCCGCTCGAGGACTTGGAATGCATATCCTGATGACCGCCGATACTGTCGGTGGAGTTTGGACTTACACCAGGGAACTAGCTTCCGGGCTCATTTCTCGTGGCCATCGCGTCACGCTCGCCAGCTTCGGTCGATACCCGACTGCCGCGCAGACGGAATGGCTTCATGATCTTGCTAGGATTGATTTTCATCCTACAAATTTCCGCCTCGAATGGATGCAGGATGCCGCCGCTGACCTGCAAGCCTCCGAAGTATTTCTGCAAAACATAATTTCCCGTACGCAGCCCGACCTCCTCCATTTGAATCAGTACTGCTACGGCCAGATTCGCAGCCCAGTTCCCCGTGTGGTGGTCGCCCATAGCGATGTACTTAGTTGGTGGACAACTGTCCACGGCCAACCAGCTCCTGCCAATGACTGGATCAGTTTCTACCGAGGTGTCGTTTCCAGTGGTCTTGCCGGCGCCGATGCGGTGATCGCTCCTTCCCAGTGGATGCTCGATGCCCTTCGGCATCACTATCTCTTCGACGCGCCATCGGGCGTCATTCACAACGGCCGGAGTGTCACATTGTTTGATCCCAACCGGCGCAAACGAGAATGCATCCTTACTGTTGGCCGATTATGGGATGACGCCAAGCAGGTCTCACTCATTCTCCAGGCGCGTCATTCCTTGCCTGTATGCGTAGTGGGCCAACAGCAATGCAATGAGGCTAAATTCAAAGAGGCTTTACGGTTTGCCAATCATTCGGACTGCGAACTTCGTGGCGAACATTCTGAATCTGAGTTGCGCGACCTTTATGCTCAGTGCTCCACTTACGCGGCAACCTCGAAATATGAACCCTTTGGTTTGGCCCCGCTCGAAGCCGCATTGTCGCGCTGTGCCTTGATCGCCAATGACATCCCCTCTTTTCGCGAACTGTGGAACGGTGCAGCACTGTTCTTTGCGCGCAATGATGCCTCAAGCCTTGCCGACGCAATCACCCAATTTGCATCTCAACCCAAGCTCCGCGAAGAGTATGCCGATCGAGCCTACAAACACGCATGCACGCATTTTACGGCCGGTTCCATGCTTGACGGATATGAACAACTCTACCGCGACGTTCTCGGCGGGAGGGCGGACGCATGATCCAGAAACTCAACTTCTCCATCTTCGCTCATAGTTGGCGATCCGATTGGAATCATGGCAATGCGCACTTCCTCCGCGGCCTCGTTCATGAGTTGATGAAATTGGGTCACCGCGTCCGTTGCTACGAAGAAGAAGGATCCTGGTCCTTGACGAACCTGCTCCAGGAAGGAGACTGCGGTAAAAGATCACTGCACCAGTTTTCCGAGACCTTTCCCGATTTCGAAATTCACACGTACCGCAATGACCAGACCTTCCTCGACTTCGCCCGCACGACGCTCCGCGGCATGGATGTTGTCGTCGTTCACGAGTGGACTCCGCCGCACGTCGCTAATTCCGTGGTTCTTCTCAAGCGGGAACTCGGGTTCGTCGCTCTCTTTCACGATACCCATCATCGAGCGTACACCGCTCCCAAAGAAATCCTTCAGATTCACTTGCATGATTTCGATGGTATTTTGACTTTTGGTGCTCCTATCTCGCGTATCTATCGCGAAGCTTTTGCATTGCCTCGCGTTTGGACTCTCCACGAGGCCGCCGATACGGATCATTTCCAGCCACTTCAATCAGCGAAGAACACCGACGTGGTGTGGATCGGGAATTGGGGCGACGAAGAACGCACCCGCGAGTTACAGGAATTCCTCATTGACCCAGCTGAGACTGTCAAGAGTGCCAGGTTTGCTGCCCACGGTGTCCGGTACCCTGTGGTCGCCCAGGGTACGCTGCAGCAAGCTGGCATTGAATATCGAGGATATCTCTCCAACTTGTCAGTTCCCGACACTTACTCGCGCAGCGCCCTTACCATCCATATTCCCCGGCGCTGCTATACCAATGGTCTGAGCGGAATTCCGACGATCCGTGTCTTCGAGACCTTGGCCTGCGGCATGCCTCTCGTATGCTCCCCTTGGACCGACGTCGATAGTCTCTTCCGCCCAGGCGAAGACTACCTCTGCGTTCCCGATGGTCGCTGCATGGCTTCTGAGATCAACCGCCTGCTCAAGGATGATCACGCCCGCCAGCAAATGGCATGTAATGGCCTGCAAACAATTCATCGCCGCCATACCTGCGCGCACCGTGCGCAGGAACTGTTATCAATCTGCGAGGAGATGGCAAGAACATGAGGATCTTCGTCTTCGGATCCAGCATAACTTCCACTTACTGGAATGGCGCCGCCACTTACTACCGGGGTATCTACAAGAATCTAAGTCACCTCGGATATCGGGTTACCTTTGCGGAACCGGATGCCTATGGACGGTCTCAAAAACGGGACTCCGATCCTATCGATGCCATCGAAGTTAAACCCTATAAGTCTCCCGCTGACATCCCGGCACTTCTCGAGATTGCGTGTAAGGCAGACCTGGTGATCAAACACAGCGGAGTCGGAGTCGATGACGAAGTGCTGGAACGCGAGGTCCTTTCCTGCCGCTCCGCCTTTACCAAGGTGATCTTCTGGGACGTTGATGCCCCAGCAACCTTATCTCGAGTCGAAACCTTCACTGACGATCCTTTTCGCTCTTTGATTCCTCAATACGATTTCGTTCTAACGTACGGCGGGGGATCTCCAGTCACTGATCGCTATTCTGCGCTCGCCGCGAAAGCCTGCTATCCAATCTATAATGCCCTCGATCCAGAAACGCATTTCCCGGTTGACCCAAATCCTGCATTAGCGTGCGATCTTTTGTTTGTAGGCCATCGATTACCCGATCGCGAGCGCCGCGTCGAAGAATTCTTTCTGAAAGCTGCTGAACTCGCCCCCGACCTGACCTTCCTACTGGGTGGAGAAGGTTGGGTCGGCAAGCCTCTCCCTCCGAATGTCCGTTGGATCGGCCATGTCTCCAGCGGCTTGCACAATGTCGTGAACTCCTCCGCGCGGATCGTGCTAAACATCAACCGCGATTCCATGGCCCACGTCGGGTTCTCTCCTCCTACGCGCGTCTTTGAAGCAGCCGGCGCCGCCGCGTGCCTGATTACCGACGCATGGGCGGGGATCGATCAATTCTTTCTGCCCGGAAGCGAGATACTGATTGCTCGCAATGCCAACGAGATTGTCGACCTCCTTCGCCAAACGAGTGAGACTGAGGCTAAGGCCATTGGACGGAAAATGCACGATCGCGCCCTTCAACACCATACTTACAAGCTCAGGGCGGCGGAACTTCATTCCATTCTTCAGCCGTACTTGCCTCTTCCGCTTCCTGTGCGTGTGCCGTCGCCTTCGGAAGTTATAAAAGCGTTAACATAGGATCGCTATGAAGATCGTTATCCTCGGACTGTCGATCACATCTTCATGGGGCAACGGACATGCCACAACCTTCCGCGCGCTCACCCGAGCCTTGCACGCCCGCGGTCACCACGTCGTCTTTTTTGAGCGTGATCTGGAATGGTATGCCTCCAATCGCGACTTACCTGAACCTGCTTTCTGCCGCGTAGTATTGTTTGATGATTGGTCGGCGATTCTTCCCCGGCTCCGCACAGACCTCGCTGAGTGCGATGTCGCGATCCTGGGTTCCTACTTTACTGACGGCATCTCCGCCGCCACTGAAGTCCTCAACTCCTGCGCCCCGATCAAAGCTTTTTACGATATCGACACTCCAATTACTGTCGCAGCCCTGCGCGACGGCGGAGCTGAGTACTTGTCTCTGTCCCAGGTCCCGGGCTTCGACCTGTATCTCAGCTTTACCGGCGGTCCTATTCTTACCGAACTGGAGACTCGTTTCGGAGCTCGCATGGCTGTCCCGCTTTACTGCTCGTTTGATCCTAATCATTACTTCCGGCGCAAGCCCTATATCCGCTACCAATGCGATCTGAGTTATATGGGCACTTACGCGCCGGATAGGCAGGCAAAACTCGATGAACTACTATGCCGGCCTGCAGCTCACTTACCCGAGCACAAATTCATTTTGGCTGGATCGCAGTATCCCAGTCGTATGCTCTGGCCGAAAAATGTACGGCGCATCATCCATCTCTCGCCGCGATGGCACGCCCCGCTCTATTCCTCCTCGCGCGCCGTTCTTAACCTCACCCGCGAGAAGATGGTCGCTGCCGGATATTCTCCTTCTGTTAGGCTCTTTGAGGCGGCCGCTTGTGGCGCCCCCATTTTGTCCGATTCTTGGCCAGGCCTCGCAAACTTTTTTGCCCCGGGTAGCGAAATCATTCTTGTAACTCACGCCTGCGAGGTCATTCAGCAGTTGTACGATCGTGATCCAAACGAATTGGACCGCATTGGTGCAGCCGCCCAGGCCCGGGTCCTCGCGGAACACACCGCCGAACGTAGAGCGAAGCAGTTCGAAGACTACATACAGCGCGCTTCGGCCGATGCCGCTGCGCCCTCATCCAAGCTCCTGTCTGCACAGCGTCTCGAGACAACTCTGGCCCGCTGATTCTCGCTCCAACCTCGTTTTGCCGTGGCGCATCCTAAAAATTGGTTTATCAAAGGAGTTCTCATGGCACGCACTTCAGCATCCTCGCGAACGATCACTGATCACGATGAAATTCGAAATTGGGCGGAAGAACGAGGAGCTAAGCCGACCTGCGTCAAAGGCACCGGCGGCGGTCAAGACACCGGCATGATCCGTCTCGATTTTCCCGGCTATAGCGGAGCTAATTCGCTTCAGCCGATTAGTTGGAACGATTGGTTCGAAAAATTCGACGACAACAACCTCACGCTTCTTGTGCAGGATCAAACCGCCCGCGGCGAGAGGAGCAACTTCAGCAAGATCGTCAGCCGCGAAACTGCGAGCCCAGGTCGGCGTTCATCAGGCCGTGGTACTCAATCGCGCAGCGCTCGTTCTAAAAATGCGGCCGGCACGGGCCGCACTCAACGGTCTACTTCTCGGAGCAGTAGCAGTAGCGGCGCGAACTCAAGCGCCCGCAGCGCTTCCGAAGAACGTTCCAATACTTCTGCTCGGGGTCGCTCCACGGACCGCAGTGGTACTGGACGCCAGGGTCGGAGTTCTCGCACCGAAGCGGCGAGGCGCAGTGCTTCTTCGACTGGAAGCCAGGCCCGCACCTCCGCGCGAAAATCGGCCTCGCGAGCGAGCCGGGGTTCCCGAGGATCTCGTGCCGCATAGCTTCGCCACGTGCTGACTTGCGCAGGCACTCCGCCCCCTTGCGCTCAGATGCTCTCACCTGTTCGCGATCGACTCCGCTCGTACTTTGTAACGGAGATGCTCGCGCGAAAATCTGCTTCGCTCTTCCGGATCCTTGATCGAGTGCAGTGCCATGCTCGTGTAAGCCATACGGAACACGCTGTAACTGAAAGTGAAAGCGTCGATTCGCGAACGCGCATCATCGCCACTCAAAGCGCAAAATTCACGCAGGAATAAGTCTGCCGCTGCTTGCGACATCTTCCATTCCACGATCGCCCCCGCCAGATCCCACGCAACATCCACCGGCCCCGGAAAAAAATGGTCATCGCCATGAGAAACCCCATCGCATTTCAACCAACGTCCATCCGCTGCGCCAACCCACTCATGTTCCTGCATGCGCCCATCGCACAAGATCGTTGGCCCTCCTCCCAGGCAACTTAGATCAATGTCCGGAACTCGTCCCAATTCCTCCTCCGCATTGAAACGCACCATATCCGCCAGGTTAGCATCCGCCGACATCGTCGATCGAAACTCCCTCGTACGAAACGCACAATATCTCGCCAGCCTGCTGATCGTATGCCCTGAAAATTCAGGGACCGGCAGCCGCAGTTGGATTCTCTGATAGGCAATTAAGCCTTCTTCGCTTCCTGCAATCTCCGGACCGAACCTTGCCTCGGCGACAGCCCGCCCGCGCTCCTCCGCCACGCTTCCCCAAAATCCAATCCCTTCAAACTTGAACATTGCGCTCTCATCCTGCCCCAACAATTTCAACCGTTCTACTTGTCCCCAGCACGCCGGCCATCGCGCTTTTTCTGGCAGCAGGTGCCGTCGCCAGTGTCCTCCGCTGATATCAATCCCTTTCACCACAGTTGCATAGCGTTGAGGTTGCGCTCGGTGAAAATCAAACTGCGCCCACCGTCTCTCAGCATCGGCCGTACATAGCATTCGCGGTTCCGCCTCTCGACTTCCCAATAAAGTGATGCCCTCTCGCCGAATGCCCTTCCCTAGCAGTTCCTCCGCGACCGAAAGAAACGACGATCCGCTCAACCCCGGCCCTTCATCGACGATAAAAAAATGTGCTGCCCGCTCTTGCTGTTCTCGAATCCATCGGCTCTGCTCAGCGTCAAACTCCGTTACGCGATTGTAGGCTTCCCCCCTCGGACGCACCGTAATTCTGCTCGCCACTCCCCCTCTCTGTCGGAAGCTGGCCTTTACCACCGCGCTCAGAACCGTTCCTATACTGCGAATACCAATCACGCTCGCGATCGAAGTGTGCTGTGCGAATCGATCCGCCAACGTGGCAAAATCCAGCGGATGCAGCGCATAATATGCAAATCCTTCCGGAGGCGAAATCCTCAGTTCGCCCGCTTCCGTGATCGTTGTCAATTCGTGAGCAGTTCGCGCCGCTCTAGATTGCGCGTCCTTGCCTCCCCCTACCAGCAACTCTGCCAGCGCATCGGTAAGCTCGCAGACGGCCCTCATGTCCTCCCATTCACCGTCGGCGAGCGCACACTCCAGTTCTCCGCAACGAACTAATGCATCCAGTACCGCCGAACAACTCGGCGACTCACAAAGTGCCTTGGAAATCGAACTCTGGAGCTCCGGCAGAAGGTCTGCTGCTGTTCTCATCTGCTTCACATCCCGATACACCCAGGACTTTGGGCCGGCTTGCTGGCTCTTTTGTCCTGCCTGGGCTGAAGGTGCGCCTGCTGGCACGTGCTTTCTCCTGCAACTTTATCTGCAACGGTCGACCTTTGGATGCATCGTACAATCACCTGTGGAGTCGAAATTCGCGCCGGGAACGGAAATGGATGAACGGAATACAAACGGGGACGTCGTTCGGGAATGCCTGAAATCTGATGCGTTCCTGTTCGACATTGACGGTACGCTCCTCAACACTCGCGACCTCGTACACTGGAACGCACTCCACCAGGCGATGCTCGAGGCCTATGGCATCGACACCACTATCGAGGGCATCGCGTATCACGGCAAGACCGACCTCGGCATTTTGCGCGCCGCACTCGATCGCGCCGGCATCCGCGACGGTCAATTCGAGGCGAATCTCCCCACTGCGCTCCATGTGATTTGCCGTGACGTGAGTAAGCGCGAGTCCCAACTCGTCACCGAGGTCTGTCCCGGGATCAAAGATCTGCTCCAATTTCTCGCGGAACAGCGCAAATTCATCGGGGTGGCATCCGGTAATCTGGAATCCGTAGGCTGGTGCAAGATACGAGCCGCCGGACTTCAATCTTTATTCCAGTTCGGATGTTTCAGTGATCAATGCGAGGACCGGGCATCGATCTTCCGTAACGCCGTCGAGCATGTCCGCAGCCGCCTTGGACGGCAATCAACGGTGTGCTTCATCGGAGACACACCTTCCGATATCGCCGCCGCTCGCGAAGTCGGCGGGCGCATCATCGCGGCTGCCACTGGCATCTTCTCCCGGCAGCAACTTGCCTCACATCAGCCTGACCTCTGCATTTCACGTTGCGATGAATTGCTTCGACCATAACAGAGCAAATATTAAAGTCTGCAGTATTAACTGAGTGATAATGGGCCTCAGAGTTCATTATCATCGCGCCGAACCCGCAAGGTCCCATTGCACCCGGCGGGCTGCCCGTTCGCTGCGTACCTTCGTACAGCCCAATCGGTGAACTCGGCAAAATCACTTGCCTTCGTTGGCGGGCTTGTATAATGCGGAGTCTGCCCCAAATGTTCGGGCGTAAAGCACAGCGTCAACGTTGTCGCAAACTCATCCACCGCTTGCATCTGGCGATCAAACCAATGCTGCGCATTAGGACGAAACGAGTCTGCCCAACTGATCCCAGTTCGCAAGTACTTCGTTCCCAGTTTGCGTAGCCACTCCACTCCGCTCGCCAGCCGAGGATCTTCATAATGAAACCATTGGCAGATTCCCATGCCGTCCGGAAACTCGCATGCAGCTAGTTTCGCGCTTCCATCCTCCCGTACCAGCCCCATGTAATAGTGACGATAATATGCACTGCCTTCCGATTCCTTGTGCCGCGTCGTCGCGGTCCATGACGCCGGTAAATCAAACAAGCTATACCAGTGCACGCGCTGAACTAATGGAAGCAGAAGTTCTGCCGTACGCTGCAAGCCAAAAACCTGCACTTCTTCGGCCCCAAACGAAGAAACTCCTGCCTCCGTGACCCAGATCTCGCGATCCGTCACCTCCCGGACCTCATCCACTTTGTGCGGCCAGTCATGAATATTCCAATGGTTCCAATCGAGCGGGAATCCGTGCAGCGCAACCACGTCTACCGCATCCAGAACTCCATAACTCCCCATCAGTCTAACGAACGATGGATCGATCGGCGAAATTCCTCCTAGCACTATCTTAAGACTCGGATTCGCAAACCGCGCTGCCTTCGCCGCCGCGATCACCATCTCCGCGAATATCGTCCAATCTCTATCAATGTGAAAGTCCCAGTGCGACAAATTATTGGGCTCGTTCCACAACATGATGGCTTCGACCATGTTCTCCTCACTCCCGAGTCCTGCTAGAAAGTCCCGTTCAGCTCTCGGTCAACTATGAATATCCCGTCTCTCTTCACAGGTCCGGGCAAACAGACCCACGTCTCCGATTCCGGATGTGCCACGATTTCCAGGCCCGAACTCCGTAGCATGCCTTCCACCGCCGCTCGGTTTGGAATCCACCAGTTCGTCCGATCGTTGGAATAGCTTTTCTCAATGAAATACATTGCCGGAAAGCTCGGATCGGAAAACATCTTGGTCTCCCAGAACGAGTAGTTCTCCCGCCATTGCTCCACATCTTCCGATCCGCGAATCATGGTCTGAAAGACGAGCTTTCCTCTTATTTTCTTGATGACGCGATCGAGGGCATAAAGCGGATACCTGAGGTGATAAAACACCCCCATGAAAAAGACATAATCAAATTCTCCAGCGATCTCATCGATCCCATATACCGATAGCTTCTGAAACTCAATTTCGACGCCCAGTGTCTCTGCCGCAAACCGCGCCTGCTCTAGATAGCGATCGTCAATATCGATTCCCAGCACATGCTTCGCGCCGCGTTGCTTCATCTGGATTGAATAGAATCCGCCATTGCATCCGATATCCAGGACCGTCGCTCCGGTCAGGTCCTCGGGAATGGCCTCTTGAATGTGTTTCCATTTGATGTTGGGAAAGTCCCCGAGGAAGTGCTTTGGCGCCGTCTGTACCCCGTGCAGATCCAGGTTATGAAACCATTCTCCTAACTCGGCAATCCGCCTCGCCAGTTCGTCAGAAGGCAGCGCAGCGGGAGAACCAGACGTCTTTGCTGGGTTCGAAATGGAAGCCATGTGTCGTGTTAATCAAGATGCGGTTTATCTGGGCAGAGTTGTGGTTTCCGTCTAACGTTAGGCGGCGTTAATGTGTTAATGCCTTAGTAATTAGGCATTCGCCTCACGTTGCAACCTAAGTACAGCAACAAACCTTCCGTTTTTAGGGATCGACTTTATAGGTTGCTTGTTCGTCTAACACTACTCTGCTGTTGTAAGCGGAAAGATCAGATGGCCACTGCTGTTCGAAATTCTACCCTCGCCTTCCATGCAGGACATCTCCGGACAAATCCCAGGGCGGGTTCAGCCCTGGAAAGAGTTCGCAATCGCACTGCCAACATCGCCATTCTCGGTCTCGGCCATGTCGGGCTTCCAACCGCGCTGAATTTTTGCGAAATGGGTTGGCAGGTTCTCGGCGCCGACAGTTCCCCCGAAATTCTAGAGATCCTAAGAAGGGGAGATGTCCCCTTTTATGAGCGCGGCCTTCAGGAACTGCTGACCAAGCACCTCGGCCTAAAGTTTCACGTGGTAGACGATCTCGGTGCCGCCATTCGCCAAGCCACAGTGCTGTTTATTTGCGTCGGAACCCCGCAACGCGAAAATGGTGAGGCCAACCTCTCGCAAGTCGAATCCGTCGCCCGTTCCATTGCCAGCAATTTGAACGACTACAAACTCGTCGTTGGCAAAAGCACCGTTCCCGCGATCACCGCCCAGTGGGTCCGTCGCACAATTCAGCGCTATTCTCACGCTCACGATAATGGCGCCATCGAGTTCGTGGAGCCTGAATTCGACGTTGCGTCCAGCCCCGAATTTCTCCGCGAAGGCGCCGCGCTCCACGATCTCCTTCACCCTGACCGGATTGTCTGCGGAATTGAGTCAGACGTCGCTCGCGACATCCTTCAGGAAATTTACAAAACTACGAACGCTCCTATTCTCGTCACGGAAACCAGCACGGCCGAGCTCATCAAACATGCCGCGAACTCGTTTCTGTCGATGAAAATCTCTTTTATCAACATGGTTGCAGATCTCTGCGAGGCTGTCGGCGCCGATGTCGACAAGGTCGCCGACGGCATCGGTATGGATCCCCGCATTGGCCCCGGTTTTCTCAAGGCCGGCATCGGATTTGGCGGTTACTGTTTTCCTAAGGATCTGCGCGCATTCATTCACCTTGCCGAAGACTATGGGCTGGAATTCCCTCTCTTGCGTGAAGTCATCAACATTAACGAGCTGCGGGCTGAATCCTTTCTGAAAAAGGTTCGCCGCGCTCTTTGGGTGGTTCAGGGAAAAACCATCGGCGTGCTCGGCCTTGCGTTTAAGCCTGGCACCGACGATACTCGCGAGTCGCCCAGCATGCGCATCGTTCATGCGCTCCTCGAACAAGGCGCGATCTTGCAGCTCCACGATCCAAAGGCCATTCCAAACTTACGTACAAACTTTCCGGAACGCGAGCACGAATTTGTTTACTGCGACGATCCCTATCAGGCAGCCAGGCGCGCTCATGCTCTCTTGCTGCTGACCGATTGGCCTGAGTACAAGTCACTCGATCTCGATCGCATTCGCAATTTCATGGAAGTGCCTGTCGTCGTTGACGGAAGAAATATATTTGAACCCACATCGATGGAGAATGCCGGTTTTGAGTATTACTCGATCGGACGCTAACTTGCTAACTCACAAAATTACCGCGGGCGCATGAGAGAAGCTATGAATCATCTCTGGGGAATTATTCCGGCAGCCGGCCTCGGGGCCCGAATCCAGCCGCTCGCCTTCTCCAAGGAACTTCTTCCGGTCGGCACTCGTCACGATGGCGATCAGGAGCGGCCGCGGGCAGTGTGCGAATATCTTGTCGACCGCATGTTACTCGCGGGGGTAACTCATCTGTGCTTTGTAATTTCTTCGGCGAAGTCCGACATCATGCAGTATTTCGGTGGCCAAATCGGCAAAGCTTCCATCTGCTATGCGGTGCAGTCCCCCCCCAGCGGCCTATGTGACGCGCTTTTTACCGCGTTGCCATTCATCGCAGACGATGACGACGTGCTTGTCGGTCTCCCCGATACCGTCTGGTTTCCCGAAGATGGATTCGAGTGCTTACCCCCCGGTCAATTATCGTTCCTGTTGTTTCCCGTCCTGCAACCCGAGCTCTTCGACGCCGTGCTTACCGACGATACGAATGCAGTTCGAGAAATTCAGGTCAAACAACCTCATCCCGGTTCACATTGGGTCTGGGGAGCGTTCAAAATGAATGGAGCCATTCTGAGAACCTTGCACGATCTCTGGATCGAGCGCGGCAAGTCCGATCAATACATGGGAACCTTGGTCAACTCTTATCTTGCCCAGGGCGGGCGCGCCGTTGCTATCAAGCGCGGAAAAACTTACGTTGACGTGGGAACCCTGCACGGCTATCGCGAAGCGGTCAAAGTACTCTCGGGAGAATCCACCAACTCCGAGTCCCGACTCGTGGACAACCAGCCGCAATCCTCGCCTTCACGCCACAACTGATTCGTTCCAACCCGGGCTTACCGCGGTCGCGTGATCGCGCCTTGTGACGCCGATGCCACCAGCGCTCCATACTTCGCGAATACGCCCGTCGCATATCGCGGCTGAGGAGCTTTCCAGTTCTTCATTCTCTCTCGCAACGCATCGGAGCTCACCTCCACTTCCAGCAACCGCTGCTTCACGTCGAAGCGGATCATGTCTCCATCCCGGACTGCCGCAATCGGGCCTCCCAGCGCCGCTTCCGGCGAAACGTGCCCCGCCATCAATCCATGCGTCGCTCCGCTGAATCGTCCGTCGGTAAGCAACGCCACTGATTGTCCTAATCCCTCACCGACGATTGCTCCCGTTACGCTTAACATCTCGCGCATCCCGGGACCGCCCTTCGGCCCTTCATTGCGAATCACAACCACGTCGCCCCCCTTGATTTTCTTGCCGGTCACTGCTGCCATGGCGTCCTCTTCGCAGTCGAAGACCCGCGCTGGACCTCTATGCTCCAGTCGCTCATGCCCGCTGATTTTGGCCACACACCCTTCGGGTGCCAGATTCCCCTTCAGGATCACCAGGCCCCCGGTTTTCTTCAGCGGTTTGTTCAACGGCGCAATTACGTCCTGGTCCGGAGTTTCCTTCGCCTCAGTCGCTTCCTCTCCAATTTGTCGTCCGGTCACCGTCAGCGCATTTCCATCCAGCATCTTTCCATCCAATAATCGCCGTGTCAGCAACCGGATTCCTCCCGCGCGATGCATATCCGCCGCCACGAATCTTCCCGAAGGCTTCAGATCGGCCAGCAGCGGAGTCCGCTCACTCACCGTTTGGAAGTCATCAATTTCCAAATCCACCCCGGCTTCTCGCGCGATCGCCAGCAGGTGCAGCACTGCGTTCGTCGATCCTCCAGAAGCCGCCACTCCCGCAATCGCATTTTCAAATGCTGGACGTGTCATTACATCTCGCGGACGAATCCCGTCTTTTAGACAATTCATCACCACGCGTCCGCACTCCGCGGCGATTTCGTCTTTTTGCAAATCCATCGCCGGAACGCTGTTAAATCCCATGGGAGAGATCCCAATCATCTCCATTACAGTCGACATCGTGTTCGCCGTGTACTGTCCGCCGCACGCTCCCGCTCCCGGGCAGGCAACATTTTCCAGGTCATGCAGATCCTGATCGCTGATCTTGCCCGCGGCGTTTGCCCCCACCGCTTCGAATACGTCCTGGATTGTCACATCTTTCCCGCGGAAATTTCCTGCCGTGATCGTCCCGCCATACAGAACCAGTCCCGGCAGGTTCGTCCGCGCCAGTGCCATCGCCGCCGCGGGAATCGTCTTGTCGCATCCCACCACGCACACCACCGCATCGAACATCTGCCCCCGGCAAACCAATTCAATGGAATCGGCAATCAGTTCGCGGCTCACCAGTGATGCCCGCATTCCTTCCGTCCCCATTGTTTCGCCGTCAGAAATCGCGATCGTGTTGAACTCCATCGGAGTTCCACCCGCCGCGCGAATCCCCTCTTTTACCTTTGCAGACAATCGGCGCAAATGAAAATTGCACGGCATCGTTTCAATCCACGTATTCGCGACGCCGATAATCGGCTTCGCCAAATCTGTGTCTGTGAAGCCGATTGCCTTAAACATAGCGCGTGCGCCTGCCCGATCGCGCCCATCCGTGATGCCTCGACTGCGATGTTTTAGATCCATGGCGAAAGATTACAACAGAAGGGAATTGCTCCGCCTGAAATACCTGTCGCAGCTATCACACAAGCGATCATGAAAAACGGGGGACAGTAGTTTCGTCGATGCCCAGGAGGTGCACCTCAACCACCCGTCCCCCAAGCTGCATGATGTCGCCCAGGCGTGAGCATCATGCCGACTCGAGAACTCTTTACGTCACGCCAGTGCTGCGCGCGCCGAAGAGCCGTTCGCTCCCGCGGTTCTGGGTGGATGTGGCCCCACCCAGTTCGCGTCCAGTTCCAATCCGTGCAGACCCGCGCTCAGTCGCACATCCATCACGTCGGCAATCGAGTACCACTCGCGGAACAGTTGCCCGACTTGCTTTTGATTTACATCGAGCAGCAGCGCAACTTGATAGTCGCGTTCGTCCGGCTCAGCCTGCACCGATGTCAAATCCAGCCCGCGCCGCGATGCCGCATTCAGAATGCGCATCAGTGTTCCCTGCGTATTGCGATATCGAACGTGAAAGGCTTGCATAGTTGGATTCCATTCCGCTTCAATTAACCAGTTCTTGTTTATTCTTCCTGGTACAGCATCTCCGATAACGCCGCACCCGCCGGCACCATCGGATACACATTCGCCTCGGGGTGGCAATCGAATACCAGCAACTCCGGCTCCGCCGAATGCAGGAACGCATCGATCAAGTCGCCCGTCTCTTTCGCGACCGGGAACTCGCGCATAGCGTCTTCATTCAGTCGCCTCGCGCGAATCTTGTACGCCTTTGCAATCTCCACGAAATCCGGATTGTCACTCAGATCCGTTTCCGCATAATTCCGCTCGTAAAACAGCTGTTGCCACTGGCGCACCATGCCCAGGTATTTGTTGTCCACAATGACCATCTTCACCGGCAGCCCAAGCCGATACACCGTCGCCAGTTCTTGGATGTTCATCTGGAACCCGCCATCTCCCGAAACGCACAGCACGCAACTGTCTGGTTTTGCCAGTTGCACGCCCACCGCTGCGGGCAAAGCGAAGCCCATCGCGCCCAAGCCGCCCGACGTGATAAATCCACGCGGTGATCCATACCGGTACCGTTGCGCCGCCCACATCTGGTGCTGTCCCACATCTGCCAGGACAACCGTATCCTCCGGCAAGCGGCTGAAAAGTTCATCGAGAAATCGGATTGTCGGCTGCGCCAATCCTCGCGGATCCAACTCCGCTCGCTCCGGTCCGCACGCCACTCCCCGCCATTCCTTCCAGTCGGGAAGTGAACCTCGTCGCAGCGCCGAATGAAAGGCAGGGATCGTCTCTGCCAAATTGCCAACCACAGGTCCTTCGCAAGGACGCACACGATCCAGTTGTGCCGGATCGATCTCGAAGTGCACGATCTTCGCCTCCGGTGCAAATCGCGTCGGATCCCCCGTCACTCGGTCATCCAGCCGTGCTCCAAACACCAGCAGCAGATCCGTCTCATGCAGCGCCATGTTCGCAGCCCGCATTCCATGCATCCCCACCATGCCCAGGTAATACGAAGCCGTTGGTTCGATCGCTCCTAGCCCATGAACCGTCGCGAACGTTGGTACATTCAGTTCATCCAGCAATCGCCTCAAGTCTTTGACCGCATCCGCCAACTTCACTCCCGCGCCCACCAGTGCCACCGGGCGCTTTGCCTGGCGTAACAACGCAAGAACCGTGTCCGCAAAACCGCTCTCCGCTTTCGCATCCGCGGCTCGCGCATGGGGCGTGAATTTTGCCGGACCTAAGAATTCCTTCTTCGCTTTCAACATGTCCGTAGGAATGTCGATCACCACCGGCCCCGGCCGCCCACTCCGAGCCCAATAAAATCCTTCCGCAATCACTTCCGGAATCTCGTCGATCGATTTCACCAGTCGGCTCCACTTCGTCAGCGAGAGCGTCACACCGAAAACGTCCGTCTCTTGAAACGCGTCCGTCCCGATCAGCGGACTCCGCACCTGTCCCGTAAGGCATACCAGTGGCACCGAATCCATCTTGGCGTCCGCAATCCCTGTGACCAGGTTCGTCGCTCCCGGACCGCTGGTCGCAATCGCCACGCCTACCTTGCCCGTTGCGCGTGCATATCCTTCCGCCGCGAACACCGCGCCCTGCTCGTGCCGCGTCAGGATGTGACGCACCCCGCTTCCATCCAGCGCGTCATAGAGCGGCATGATCGCGCCCCCGGGATACCCAAACACCAGGTTCACCCCTTCGGCCCGCACGCACTGTAAAACGATTTCTGATCCCTTAAGCATCCTCAAACCTTTGTCATCCCGCGCATGAACCTTCCACGCCTGTCTTCCCGAGCGTGAATTCTGCCTCGCCGTGCGACGCGCAACCGCAGTCGAGGAACCTGCTTTTACGCATTCACCACTTGATTCTGGGTTTCGGTACTCTTCTTCGTTTCTCGCGGCAACCAGCTCATCATCCCGCGCAGCTTGGCCCCGACAATCTCGATCGGATGCTGTTTCTCCTTCGCTCGCAACACCGCAAAATTCGTTCCCCCGTTCTTGTTCTCCTCGATCCACTCTCTCGCGAACCTGCCACTCTGGATGTCGGCCAATATCTTCTTCATCGATGTCCGCGTCTCATCGCCCACAACTTTCTCGCCCCGCGTCAGGTCTCCATATTCCGCGGTGTTCGAGATGGAATAGCGCATGCGGTCCAGTCCGCCTTCGTAGATCAGGTCCACAATCAGTTTCATCTCGTGCAGGCACTCGAAATACGCAATCTCCGGCGCATATCCTGCCTCGACCAGCGTCTCGAATCCTTTCTTGATCAGCGACGTCAGCCCTCCGCACAGCACCGCCTGTTCTCCGAATAGATCGCTTTCCGTCTCTTCTTTGAAATTGGTCTGCAGCACCCCTGCCCGCGTCGATCCAATCCCATGCGCGTAGCACAGCGCATATTCATGCGCCCTGCCGCTCGTGTCCTGTTGGATCGCGATCAGCGACGGCACCCCCCGTCCCTCTGTGTAAACTCGCCGCAGCAGGTGTCCCGGGCTCTTCGGCGCAATCATCACCACATCCACGTCATTCGGCGGAACGATCGTCTTGAAATGAATGCTGAACCCGTGCGATACCCCAAGAATTTTTCCCGGATGCAGATACGGCTTGATGTACTGCTGGTAAACCGCCCCCTGCGTCTCATCCGGCGTGAGCACGTGAATCCAGTCCGCGCGCTTGGCCGCTTCGTCCGGAGCGACCACCACCATGCCATCCGCCCGCGCCTGCTGCGCGCTTTGCCGTTCGGGTTCCAGTCCTACGATTACCTTGTATCCGCTGTCGCGCAGATTCTGTGCCTGCGCATGTCCCTGGCTTCCATACCCCAGGATCGCGATGGTCTTGCCTTTCAGGGCATTGGGATTGGCGTCGCGTTCATAGAAAATAGTGGCCACTTTAGGTGCTCCTCTCACTTCTGGCGGGGAAAGAATGCGGCGTTGACTCCTGCTATTTCGGCCCAGATCCCCGACGTCGGAACCGACCGGTCGGTCGGTTTAGAGATATTATTTCCCGGGCTCAACCAATGTCAAGCTAGATTTTGTCCGAGAAGGATACCCAGATGGGAACCGTCGATCCGGCACATTTTACCGAATTATTTTCATCTTACCCGACAGGGAAGTCTCGAAAGCCTTTCATCACGTTCTGGGGAGGAACCGCAGGGATGCGGAATTCATGCAATAACGCAGGCCGGTTGGCCGAGGACCGTCATCAAATAGATGTCCAAGGTGAGCGTCGCAGAGCGTGCAGGAGATCGCGACGCGGTCCATGCCGAATGACATGTCGCGTAGTTCGCGGATGTTTTCTTTCGCGATGGGAGCCCAGAAGCTGGGCCACCCGGTTCCGGAGTCGTATTTCGTATCCGAAGAAAACAGGGCGTTATTGCAGCAGATGCAGCGGTATAGTCCTTTTTCGTGCAGGTCCCAGTATTTTCCGCTGTAGGCGAATTCGGTATCAGCTCGCCTTGTGATGTCAAAAACCGACGAAGAGAGTTGCTGGTGCCATTCCTGCGCGCTCTTGATTACTTTCGGGATGCGAAGCTTCTGCAGGCGTTGGCCGGCGTCGGAGAACTCGACGATCGTAACCTCTTTTTCGGTACTTGCTGGCAGAGGTGCGGCTTCCGAGACACTGGAACGCCAGATGGAATACGCGAACGCGCCGAGCGCTGCGCTGCTAAAGGCGATGAACCTTCGACGAGTGGGACTCCCGAGGTCGTGTTTCGCATGCAGATCGGTGTCAAACATGTTTGTGCCTCTATTGTGCCTTAGCGATTTGTGTGGCCTTCGCCATGTAAAGATCCGGAAACTCTTCTTTCAGGTGTGCGACCTTCGGAGCATCGTTAAAAGCGATATACAGATTATTGGGATGCAATTCGGCGAAGTTCTGATGGTAAGCCTCGGCCGGATAGAAAGCTTTAAACGGAACGACTTGGGTCACGATCTTATGTCGGAAAACTTTCGCGGCTTCGAGTTGGACGATGTAAGACTCTGCAATCCGTTTCTGTTCTTCATTGGTGTAGAAGATAGCCGAGCGATATTGCGTGCCTTCGTCTGGACCCTGCCGGTTCAATTCTGTAGGGTCGTGCGCCACCGAAAAAAATATCTGCAGCAGTTGCCCATATGTTATCTGGGATGAATCGTAGACGACCTCCACGGATTCAGCGTGCCCGGTTTTTCCCGTGCTGACGATCTGGTATTCTGCCGTCTGCGCCGAGCCACCGGAGTAGCCGTCGGTGGCTCTGATCACGCCCTTGACGTGCTGAAAGACGGCCTGAATTCCCCAGAAACATCCTCCGGCAAGCACCGCGCTTTCTTTAGCGGGAGCAGCAGCTTTAGCTTCATCGATGATCGGAGGAGGAACTGTAGGCGCCTTCGATCTTGCGCTACACGCGATGGCGAAGAAAAGGATTCCGAGGAAAAGAAGCGTGGTGCGCGAATGGATAGCCAACATAGGTTTCAATCCCACAGAATTGCTTATGCCACATTGGAGTAATGGTGTGCGAAAAAGTTTCAGCTTGCTTTTTCGCCTTCTATTCGCCACAATGGCAACATGGCGATCACACGCAGACAACGTGAGGTTTACGACTTCATCTCGCGATTCGTGGCGGAGAACGGATACTCTCCGTCGTTTGACGAAATTGGACGAGGTCTGAATCTGAACTCGCTGGCTACCGTCCACAAGCACATCACGAACCTCGAGAGAAAAGGCCTTCTAACGCGAGACTATAACCGCAGCCGCTCAATCGACCTGTTGCCTCCCAAAGGGCGCCTAAAGCAGGCCATGAGCGTTAATACGGCTGTAGTACTTCCGCTGGTGGGACGGATTGCCGCTGGACAGCCTATTGAAGCGGTCCAGAATAACGAAACGATCTCGCTAGCAGACTTCGTACGCTCCAAAGAAGTGTTCGTGCTCGAGGTGCGCGGCGAGTCTATGCAGGATGAGCATATCCTTAATGGCGATTATGTGCTGGTTGAGAAAACCAAGACCGCTCATAACGGAGATATTGTGGTGGCTCTCGTCGAAGGCAACGATGCGACGCTGAAAAGGATTTACCGCGAGGGCGAGAGCGTTCGACTACAGCCCTCCAACGTGAACATGAAGCCCATCATCGTACCCGCGATCTCGGTGGATGTGCAGGGTAGGGTTATCGGCGTGCTGCGGAAGTATTAAATTACTCAACCGCGAATGTAGGAACGCCCGAAGAAAATCCAAGCGTTGCAGTTAGATCCAGAAACTCTAGCCGACGTGTTTGTCCAGCGCCTGGGCGATAGCCTCTTTGGGTCGGTAGCCGACCAACTGCTCAACCACCTGCCCGCCTTTAAAGACCAGCAGCGTCGGAATGCCCGTGACTTTGTATCGCATCGGCGTAGCGCTGTTGGAGTCCACGTCCATCTTCCCGATTTTGACTTTGCCCTGGTAGTCGCGGGCAAGTTCCTCCACGATGGGGGCAATGGCGCGGCACGGACCGCACCATGTCGCCCAAAAATCCACGAGCACGGGCTTGTCCGACTTCAAGACATCCTGATCGAAGTTGGCATCTGTCACTTCGACAATTCCCTGGCCTGCCATTTCAATATCTCCTCGATAACGTCACCGCACCGGAGCGAACGGCGATCTATAGCTTCCCCTGAAGTGGAAGCGAACCTTTTATCCTACCACTTGCGATTAGATGACACGAGGGTGATCGAGGTCGCAAGAGCCGCGGAGGGGGCTCTCAGGGCAAAGATTTCAAAAAGCTTATAACCTGCCAGCAAAGGAAGGCTGAGAAACGACATGCCTTCCTGGAGCTGCTTGACCCAACCCGAGCGTGACCCAAGCGATGCCATAAAGGACATATCTGGGGCGTTTACGTCACACCGGAATTTCGGGGTAAAGGTGTGGGAAGGCGGATCCTGAGCACACTTCTGGAGCATGTACGTCTGATGGAAGAAGTAGAGCAGGTCCACCTTTGCGTTGCGGCAGCGCAGAATCGCGCAGCCGCGCTTTATACATCCCTCGGATTTGAGTCATTTGAGCGCGAAAAGCATGCCCTGAAAATCGACAAGGAATACGTGGATCAAGACTACATGGTTCTTTGGCTGGACAATGGGATTCAGGAAAAATAGAAAAAGCGTCCTCGACTTTTCAGCCCAGGACGCCTCGGCAGCCCTCCCCCAGAACTGCCAAACCACATCACGATCGTAGGTTGTCTCTGCCGAACTGTAAATGTCACTTTAGTAATTGCAAATAGAACCATCCGAGAAGATGAGTACTGGAGATCGGGGCCGGGTGCACTGAGATAAGAATCGCTTCTGGTCCTTCCTCGACAGCGTCTCGAACAATGCCAGGGAGAACCTACTCCTTCCAGCGGCGAAACAAGAGTGCTCCGTTGGTTCCCCCAAAACCAAAGGAATTCGAGAGCGCATATTCAACTTCGGCGTGACGCGCGTGCTTGGGGATGAAATCCATCTCACCCGTTTCGGGATCTTGGTTGTCCAGATTGATTGTAGGGGGCAGGATCTGGTCGCGCAGAGCCAGGACTGTAATGGCAGCCTCAAGCCCTCCGGCGCCGCCCAACAGATGGCCAGTCATCGACTTGGTCGAGCTTACGGGAACCTTGCGCCCTCCGAAGAAATTACGAATTGCATGGGCCTCGAGGGTGTCACCTAATGGAGTGGATGTCCCGTGGGCGTTGACGTATCCAACAACGTCCGGAGTTACTCCACCGTCTCGGACAGCATTTCGCATGACGCGGAATCCGCCTTCGTGTTCAGGCGCCGGCTGCGTAATGTGATAGGCGTCTCCAGACATTCCATAACCCACGATTTCAGCTAGGATGCGCGCACCCCGTTTTCGGGCGTGCTCGAGTTCCTCGAGGATCAGGATGCCGGCACCCTCACCTATGACGAAGCCATCTCGATCCCTATCCCAAGGCCGGCTGGCCTTTTCCGGGGAATCGTTGCGAGTGGAAAGGGCGCGCATGGCGGCGAATCCGCCAACGCCCATAGGAGTAATGGCGGCTTCGGCGCCGCCGGCAATCATTACATCGGCATCATTATGCTGAATGATGCGAAATGAATCTCCGATGGAATGAGCGCTCGTAGTGCATGCAGTGGCTGTAGCCTCGTTTGGTCCCTTGGCTCCAAAGCGCATGGAAACCTGCCCGGCGGCAAGATTGATGATGGCCGACGGAATAAAGAAAGGCGAGATCTTGCGCGGGCCACCTTCCATCAGCGCGGTGTGCTCGCGTTCGATGATATCGAATCCGCCGATGCCAGAGCCGATATGCACGCCGACGCGCTCATCATTTTCGGGAGTGATCTTCAATCCCGACATCTTCACGGCCTCATCCGAGGCTGCAATGGCGAAGTGAATGAAACGCGCCATCTTCTTGACTTCTTTTTTTTCGATGTAAGTAAGCGGGTCGAAGTCTTTGACTTCGGCAGCGATCTGACAAGCGAAGTTGCTGACGTCGAAGCTGGTAATGCGAGCGACGCCGCTCTTTCCGCCCATCAAGGCACTCCACGCTTCGGGCGTGGAATTACCCAGGGCGCAGATCATGCCGAGTCCGGTAACGACGACCCTGCGAGCCAACTATTTCGCACCTTTCGAATGTTTGGAGATGTAGTCGACGGCGTCCTGGACGGTGCGGATCTTCTCTGCGTCTTCGTCGGGAATTTCGATGTCAAAGGCTTCTTCAAAGGCCATGACGAGTTCCACAGTGTCGAGCGAATCGGCACCCAGGTCGTCTACGAATGAGGCGCTGGAGGTGACTTCGCCTTCATCGACACCCAACTGCTCGACGATAATCTGTTTCACCTTTTCATCAACGGCTGCCATGTTTCTCCTCGCTTGCCAAGCTAAAATTAGATTGAAATTCGATTTTAACGGATGCAGGTCGCATTTCGGCTCCCTGCGCCCAGGGTCCGGTCTGTTCCATTTTCACGCTCCACGACTGCGGAAAAAGGGACGAGCGTGTAGTGTAACGGTCCGGGTAAATCGCTGTAAAGAAAGAGAACGATCGGTGTTGGCTGCATCTCGTGATATACCTTCAGCATCCTAACCGCGCTGTGTTGTAACGGTCAAACAGATGCGAGCTGTCGTGCAACGCGTGAGCCGTGCCAGAGTAACAGTTAACACCCAAGTAACTGGCGAGATCCGCCTCGGATTGCTCGTTTTGTTGGGGGTCGGCCGGGATGACACGGACGCCGACGCCGCGTATCTTGCCCAAAAAATCGTGGGACTTCGAGTTTTCGAGGACGAGCACGGCAGAATGAATCGCAGTGTGGCCGACGCGGATGGCAGCGTTCTCGCGGTTTCTCAATTCACGTTATATGGAGACGTGAGGCGGGGGAAAAGGCCGTCATTCGATGCGGCAGCCGCCCCGGACCAGGCGCGGCCGCTATACGAACTCTTTGTGGACCGGATTCGCGCCGCGGGTTTGCGTTGCGAGACCGGACGCTTTCAGGCCATGATGAACGTGGAACTTGTGAACGAGGGGCCAGTAACGATTCTGCTCGATTCGAGGAAGGGTTTCTGAAATATACGGAGTTTAGAACAGCCTCGCCGTCAGGTTCTGCGCAATGAATCTCTTACTATCGAATTTCTTCCCCGTGCTCGCTCCCGACATATAACGAATCTGGCCGAAAATCGGGCGTTCATACCATGGACGGTCGAATTTGCCGACAATCGACCAGGCGATCCCGGCGTAGCCATTGGGATCTCGCCCATCCAGAAGGTACTTATCATTGAGCTCCACAGCTGTGCGATATGCTTCGGCGGGATTCTTGCTCCACTCCAGGATCTTTTTTGCCCAGTACATGCGCATGTAGTTGTGCATCCATCCGGTCGCAACCATTTGCATCTGGGCGGCATTCCACAGGTCGTCATGAGTTTCCGCGTGCTCGAGTTGACCGGTGCGGTAAATCACAGGCCGGGAGTCCCCCGCATGTTTGGCGAGCGTACGGTGGGCCCAATTCTCCCCGCACTCGAAATTGTCGTAGTCAGGATTGAATCGGACTAGATTGAATGCGAGTTCCCGCCAGGTGATGAGCTGATCAAGAAACGCCTTCTTATCTTCGGCGGGAGCATCGGACTTCTGCACGGCCAGCGCCACCGTGAGCGGACTAATGTGGCCGAAATGCAAATATGGTGATAACCGGCTAGTGTGATCGGATTCCGGGTGATTACGCCGCACGGAGTATCCGGCCAATTTATTTCGCACAAAATCATACAGTACGCGCAGCCCCTCTTTTGTTCCACCACGCCACGAGGAAACGGGCGAGACCGAGCGGTCGAGCTTCCAATGCTTGAGCAGGTCGGAATTAGGCTCTAAAGAGAGAAGTGTTTTGGGTCTATTCCAGAGGATCTTGGCCCGCGGATTTTTGGGCGGAACAAGGAACCGGCCGAGGTGCCCTTGCAGCCGGGGCCGGATAGTGTGTGCAGCATATTGTGCCTTTTCGAGCAGCCGAGAAGGGACGATTACGTCAGAATCGACCGTCCAGAGAGGCACGGTCAGTTTTTTTGCCGCCTTCGCACGCCATGACTCGGGTTCGCGCATCGGATTTTCGTCGCCAACGATAAGGGCGGGACGGACTTCCTCCGAGAAGCGAATCAAGCTGTGGTCGGGATAGCGGCGGAACACGAAGTCAACACGGCGCTCCGCGAGTCCGGCAGCGATCTCGGGAATGCCTTCCGTAAGAAATGAGTAATGCCGGAGATTGCCGTGCGGATAAAACGGCATTGGGGCGAGGAACACGACAACCGGCTTGGCAAGGGCATTCGCAGCTTCGATCGCTGCGTCGAGCGCGGGATTATCGATGGCACGCTGCGAGCGCTGCATCCAGTAAACGACGCAGGTTCCATCTGGGGCGGGATCGCCTTTGCGGCGCACGGTTACACGCGGATCTGTACTCAGTTTCACCAAGGCGTCCATCATTCGAGGGTATCAGGAGAGTCGCTTATCGGGTGTTGAGGATTGCATCGGCGACACGGGCGGCTTCGACCGCAGGCTTTATATCATGTGTGCGCAGGATGTGCGCGCCCTTCAGGATCAACGCTGTGTGCGTCGCGAGCGTGCCGTAAAGGCGCTCCTCCACGGGCGCGTCTTTGGCGTTTTGTGACAGAGTTCGACCGACGAATGACTTGCGGGAAGTTCCGACCAGCAGCGGGAATCCTGCGGCTTGCAGTTCGCTGAATCGGGACATTAAAGGGTAATTTTCGTCAAAGCTTTTGCCGAACCCGAAGCCTGGATCGAGAACGATGCGCTCGCGGCGGACACCGGCCAAGACGGCAGCCTCCGCCCATTGTTTCAGTTCGCGCTTGACCAGCAAGACGACATCGCCGGGAGGGGGTAACATGCGCCATTCTTCGGGGCGTCCCCGAGTGTGCATGAGAATGGCGCCGCACTTGAGTTCGGCGACGGTCTTGGCCATGAAGGGGTCCCAGCGGAACGCACTAATATCGTTGACGATTTCGGCACCGGCATTAACCGCCGCACGGGCTACAGAAGCTTTGTATGTATCGACGGAAACGACGGTTTCCGGAAAGCTCTTTTTTAGAGCGGAGACGACAGGAAGAACCCTGCGCATTTCTTCTTCCGCCGTTACAGGCTTTTTGTCGGTCTCTTCTGACGGGTTGGAGGAAGGAGATTGCGTCGCTGGGGCAACGCGCGATCCCGGACGCGTGGACTCTCCACCAACATCGATCATGTCGGCACCTTCGTGGAGCATTCTTTCGACATGCGTGAGCGCGCGCTCAGGATTGAGGAACTCCCCACCATCAGAGAACGAATCGGGGGTGACGTTCAGGATACCCATGATGAGCGTGCGTTTGCCAAGTTCCAGTGCACGCGATCCGAGATTCCAGTGAAACACGGTTCTCATCGAGGGACGATTCTAAATGAGATGATCTTGAGATTAGCGGGGGCGGACCGCTGCGGAACGCTGGGTAGAACGAGCGGCACAAGGACCGGTCCCGTTCGGAGGTTTGCGCATCCCTTCCAACAGTTCCTTCAGCATCAGCGCGTTATTTCGCTCCAAGCTTTTGGAAGCGAACAGAAGCGTGAGAGAGCGCCTCCCGTGAGCGAGTCCGTATAGTCTGTTCAGGTCTTCGTTAGCTTCTGTTCGTGACAGCTCAGCCAAATATTTGTTTCGAAACCCCTGCCAACGACTGGGATTGGCATGGAACCACTTGCGCAGTTCGGTGGAGGGAGCCAGATTGCGCAGCCATTCGTCAGCGTGGACGTTTGCTTTGCTGAGTCCGCGAGGCCAGAGACGGTCGACAAGCACGCGAACCCCGTCATTGCTGTTCGGCGGTTCATAGACGCGCTTGACGGTGATCGCCATGGCTATGTTCTATATTGTAAAGCTGATGAGGGGATCGAAAACCAGGGTTGAATGGGTCGGTACGCTGCTGGCAGCAATTACACTTTTTACGTCATTAGCTTGCGACGTAGAACGGCGGAAATCTGATGCGGAACTCGGGCTTACACCTGAGCAGGCTGCGGGCCGAAGGATCTATGACGCGAACTGCGATCGGTGTCATGAGCCATATTCCACGAGAGGCAAAAAAGGGCCGGGATTGAAGGCCATGTTCAAGCATCAGTATCTTCGCCTGAGTGGTTTGCCGGCCAACGATGAACGCGTGACGGACATCATCAGGCTGGGTCGAGGAGAAATGCCCGGCTTCAGCCAGGCCTTGGATCAGCAGCAACTGACAGATCTGCTGGCCTATTTGCATACTCTGTAGAGTTCCATGAAAAGCGCGGAAAAATCGGAACTGTTTCGGAGGTTGCCATCGGTAGACGAAGCTCTGCGCACACCACGCTTGCTGGAGCTTTCCGAGGTTCACGGGATTCCAACCACCACCGATGCGCTACGGGCGGTGCTGGCTCGTCTGCGTGAGGAGATTGCGGCGGGGGCAATCGAGGGGCAGAGCCTGCGTCTGGCGCTCGCAAATCTCGCGGGCCCGGTAGAAGAGGAAATTCGTCGGCAAATGAAGTATTCACTGCGCCCAGTGATTAACGCAACCGGAGTCATTCTTCATACCAACCTGGGGCGTGCTCCCTTGGCGGAGGCTGTAATTGAACACATTCGCGGAACGGCAATCACTTATTCGAACCTCGAATTCGACCTTGAGTCGGGGGAGCGCGGGAAGCGCGATGCACATGTCGACCGCTTGTTCAGGCAGTTAATTTCGGAAGAGATCCGCAGAGACCGGGAGATCTCCACAATCGTCGTGAATAACAATGCGGCCGCCGTGTTGCTGGCGCTGAATTCGTTGGCTGAAGGCGGAGAGGTCATCGTCTCGCGGGGCGAATTGGTGGAAATCGGCGGGTCATTCCGGATTCCTGACGTAATGGCAAAATCGGGGGCGCTACTTCGCGAAGTTGGCACAACCAATCGTACGCGGATCGCCGATTATGAGGACGCAATCAATGAACGAACCCGGCTGCTGCTGCGCGTGCATCGATCCAATTTCGAGATCACAGGATTCACCGAGCAGCCTCCGGTGAGCGAACTTGCTGCATTGGCGAAAAGGCGTGGCATCCTGTTAATGGAAGACCTGGGAAGCGGTGCATTGATTAATTTGCGGTCGGTAGGAATCAGCGGTGAGCCGAATGTACTCGATAGTCTTCGCTCCGGGGTCGCGATCGTGACTTACAGCGGAGATAAGCTGCTCGGCGGACCGCAAGCCGGGCTCATCAGTGGAGATCAGAAGCTGATCGCCACCATGCGCCGCAATTCTCTATTTCGGGCCTTGCGGGTGGATAAGCTTACCTATGCAGCGCTCGAGTCGACTCTGCTGGCATATGTGAAGCGTGATCATGACGCCATCCCGATATTGCACATGATGCGCCTGTCAAACGATGAGATTGGCAAGCGTGCGGAAGCTTTAGCCCAGCAGGTTGGCTCGGAGGACCTGAAATCGGAAGTGGTGGATGGGGATTCCGTGATCGGAGGTGGTGCGGCCCCATCATCCGTGCTGCGCACCCGGTTGATTGCATTGACGCACAAGCGCTTCAGCGCGGATGAATTAGCAGCGGGGCTGCGGAAATCGGAGCCGCCCATCATCGCCCGCGTGGAAGACGGCCGCGTCCTGCTGGATTTGCGGACTGTGTTTCCCAATCAGGATGCCATCGTGAGCGATGCAATCCGGCAGATCACCGCCTAATGTTTGTATTCAACGCTGTGGCCCGCCTTTACACGATCGGACACTCAACGCGTTCCGCGGAAGAGTTAACTGCGGTTTTGCATGCCCATGGAATCCATACCCTCGTGGATATTCGCGCATTCCCGATGTCGCGGCGCCTGCCGCAGTTCAATCGTGAGACGCTGGAGAAGAGCATGGGAGGGGTGGGAATTCGTTATGTATGGATGAAAGAACTCGGTGGATATCGAAAAAGAATACTCGATAACTCTCCCCACGTGGCGTTACGAAACGCGAGCTTCCGCAATTATGCGGATTACATGCTTACGCCAGAATTTCAAGACGCGATGATGAACTTGATTGCATTAGCGGAAGCGGGGCCTACGGCATACATGTGCGCCGAACGTGTGTATGTTCAATGCCACCGGATGTTAGTTTCGGATTGGCTGGTGGCGCATGGGCATGAAGTTCTACACATTGACGGTACAGGCCCGACGAAGACGCATCGCCTGATGCCGGAAGCACGTATGATTGACGGGCAACTCATTTACCGGGGTGACCGCCTGTTGTAATTGGAAGGCCTCATTTTTGATGCCATGATTGTGGGAACGGGAATCGATATTGCCGAAGTACCGAGAATTCAGCTGGCCATTGAGCGCTTCCGCCAGCGCTTCGTCGAGCGCGTGTTCACCGAAGGCGAGATTCTCTATTGCCAGTCGAAAGCGAACCGAGTGGAGCGCTTCGCAGCGCGCTTTGCGGCGAAGGAAGCGGCCATGAAGGCGTTGGGAACAGGTTGGAATCACGGAGTGCGGTGGCGGGATTGCGAGGTAGTACGCATGCCCGGAGGCCGTCCGACCATAAGGTTTCATGGGCGCGCCGCCGAGTTCGCGAGCAAGCTGCAGGTGAAGAACATAGCATTGTCGCTCTCTCATACGGCCGAACAGGCGATCGCCCAAGTAATCTTGGAGACCTGATAGAAAACGATCCGTTCTGCTAGACTGTCGCGTCTAATTCCTTATGTCGGTTGCCGCTCCTAGCTCTCCAGTATCTACCCTCCCCGAATTAAAAGATCGTACGGTGGTGATCGGGTTGGCGTTGGTCAGCTTTTCGGCGCTTCTGCTGGAACTCTCCCTGACACGGTTGTTTTCAGTTATCCTCTTCTACCACTTCGCCTTTCTGGCGATCTCAATTGCACTATTGGGATTGGGAGCAGGAGGGGTATTTGCGTATCTGCTTCGGTCGAAGCTCGCGCAAATCGAAACGCGCAAGCTGGCGGCAACTTTATGCACAGCGAATGCGGCGGTAGTGGTAATTGTGCTTGAGATTGTGTTGCACATTCCGGTATCGCTGCAGGTCTCAGTTAAGAATTTTGGGCGATTAACCGTTCTGTATCTAGCATCGGCCGTGCCATTCTTTCTGACGGGTCTGCTGTTCTCAGTCATTTTTGCGCGCGAGATGCGAAGAATCCCACGTTTGTACGCAGCGGACCTTTGCGGTGGTGCTCTGGCGTGCCTCGGGTTGGTTCCGCTGCTGAACTGGCTTGGCGGTCCCAACACGATCCTGGTCTCGGGAATCACATTAGCCATCTCCGGTATGCTCTGGGCCGATGATCGGCGATTGCGCAAAATAGCGACGGCCGTCGCGACCGTGGTTGTGGCTTTGATCGTGGCAAATCATTCCGGACGTGTGATCGACGTGGTCTATGCCAAGGGACAGTTTAGGGATCCCTCCATGGTGGAATTCCAGCGATGGAATGCGCTGTCGCGCGTGGAAGTGGACAAAATCGGCTCCGCGAAAGCGATCGTGATTGACGCGGATGCTTCGACCTACATCATGAATGCCGACGTGTCGAAGTGGCGGGGATCGGAATGGGAGCACAATTTGATGTCGGCTCCTCCAGCGCTTGCTAATGTGCTGCGGCCACATGGGGATTTCGCGATCATCGGGCCGGGGGGCGGAGTAGATGTGCTGCGAGCGGTGGTGAATGGCAGCCCGAGTATTACAGGAATTGAGATTAACCCCATAATTGCCACCACGATCATGCGGGGACGCTATGCGGATTATTCCCTCCACCTCTACCAACGACCGGAAGTTCACATGCATGTGAACGACGGAAGATCGTTCATCCGCTCGACGCCCCAGATGTTCGACGTAGTGCAGATGACCCTGGTCGATACTTGGGCCTCGACGGCTGCGGGAGCTTTTGCGCTGAGTGAAAACAATCTGTATACGGTAAATGCGTTCCGCGAATATTTTCAGCACTTGAAGCCGGACGGAATGATCGCGATCACCCGGTGGGAGTTTCAGCATCCTCGCGAGGCGCTGCGAGTCGTGGCAGTGGCCATGGATGCCTTGCATCAGTTGGGTGTGGCAACCCCATCCGCGAACTTCATTGTTGCCTCTCAGGGAGCTTTGGATGCCGATGGAATTCCGGTCGTCGTACTGGTGAAAAAGAGTCCGTTCACGACTGCCGAAGAGGCCGCCGTACGCGACCATTTGCAACGATATGACGAACTCAAAGCTCTCTATATGCCTTCCGATCCGGGCAACAATGCTTTTTCCTCGTTAATCAAGAGCAACGATCCCTATGGGTTTGCGCGGCATTATGCGTATAACGTTGCGCCGGTGAACGACGACGCTCCATTTTTCTTTTTCACTCTGAACCCAGAGCAGATTTTGAGCCAGAGAGGACTGCACAAAGGGATTGATTGGAAAGTGAATTTGGGCGTGCTGGTACTGTTGCTGGTGCTGGCCATCTCGGCCGCAGCCGTGGTGCTCTTCCTCGTACTGCCCATGGTGGTGGCGAGCGAAGGTTCGCGGCACTCTGCGTGGCCGCTGCTGTATTTCATCGCTGTTGGTCTGGGCTACATCCTCGTCGAGATCGCCTTCATTCAGCGATTCGTGCTCTTTCTGGGACATCCCACGTATGCCCTGACGGTAGTGATTTTTCTCTTGATGCTTTCCAGTGGAGTAGGAAGCTTGCTTTCGCGAGTTTGGCTTGATCGAGCGGACAAGGCTTGGTTGCCGCTGGTAGTAGTTATCGGGACCCTGTTCGCTTATGTCTTCCTGCTGCCGAACCGGTTGGCGATGATGGTTGGGCTGCCCTTCGATTTGAGGCTCATAATCAGTGGGTTGCTGCTGATTCCGCTTGGATTTGTGATGGGCATGCCCTTTCCTACGGGTTTACGGTTGCTCGTTTCTTCAAGGGCCGACGGTTCGGTGGTAACTGCTCATCGAGACAATGCTGTGGAGTGGGCGTGGGCGATGAACGCGGGGGCCAGTGTTTTAGGTTCGGTGCTGGCGATGGTAATTGCCATTCAATTTGGGCTCTCGGTAACGCTCGCATGCGGTGCAACTGCGTATCTGATGGCACTGTTGCTTACTCCTGTTCTAGCTTTCAAGAGAAGTTAGGGAGAGGTGCGAGTTTGTTATGATCAGCGTGAGGCCGGTCGCGCAAGGGAGTTGTGTCTGCGACTTGCTGCGAAAGTTGACTTACGAGGATGAAGTTTGCCTAGCCAGAAGCAGCTCAAATGGTCTCAGCTAAGGGTTGGAATCACAGTAATTGTGGCCAGCGTAACGCTGATGCTTCTGCTGTTCCTCATGAGCGGCACGACTAATATTTTCTCCCGCCGCATCACCCTGAGATCTTACTTCGACAACGCCAGCGGATTGCGTGTGGGCGCTCCCGTGCGGTTGAACGGCGTCGATATCGGGAATGTCACGAAGATCCAGATCGTCCGGGAGAAAGAAAGGCAGCTCACTCCGGTCGAAGTGACCATGCGGGTGAGCCCGAAATTCGACTTCGATCTGCGTACAGATTCGTATTCGTCCCTGGAAACAGCTGGAGTACTGGGCGAAACCTATATCGACATCGATAGTTCTCAAGCGGTCGGCCCGCGCGTGCAGGAGGGCGGCATTTTGCCGACTCACGTCCATCCTGATTTTAACGATGTAGTTCGTTCCAGCCAGAGCACAATCGAGAACATGGACGCGCTTTTGAAACGCCTGGATCGAATCGTTGCTTTCGTGGAAAGTGGTAAGGGATCGATCGGGAAGCTGATTTATGATCCGAACCTGTATGACCGGTTTGCAGAGACTGTAACTGAGTTCAAAGGAATCGTCGACCAAGTCGCTAAGGGACAAGGGAGCCTTGGCGCTCTTATCAATCGGAACGACGCTTACGATAAATTCCTCACCACTCTCGACAAAATGAATGGGGTGATGGATGACTTACAGCAGGGTAAGGGAACGGCTGGCAAGTTTCTGAAGGACCCGCGACTCTATAACAACGCAAACGAGACTATCGCAAATCTCAAGAAGTTGAGTGAAGACATCAATGCGGGCAAGGGCACGCTAGGTAAGTTGAGCAAAGATCAGGATTTGGCCCGCAAGTTGGACCTGACAATTACCAACCTCTCGCAAATAACGAGCGAACTCGAAGCTGGTCAAGGAACGGCTGGAAGGCTGATAAAGGACGAAACCTTGTATAACAATGCCAACGATATGTTGGTTGAAACCCGCAGTCTCCTGAAGGCGATCCGGCAGAACCCAAAGAAGTACCTGAGCATCAAAATGCACATCTTCTGAGAGGGTCGGTCGTTCTCGAATTGAATGGCGTGGAATAGCCCGCTAATGTTCCCCGATTCCAAAGAGGGCATCCAGCAGAAGGATCAGCAGCACACCGGCAGAGATCCAGCCATAACGGTAATCTCTTTCCTTGAAAAATAAAAAGCACGCAACGATGACACGAACGCCCGGAGTGGCGAGCATCAATAGCACTCCCACACGCTCTATTGTTAGAGGCACCTTCCCCGGCTGAATCATCCCGTAAAGCAAACCGGCTAGCATCAGGAAAAAGCAGCCAAATGCACCGATTCGCAGGACCACAGCTACGGTGCGATCGAATGCGGGTTCACGAACCTCGCTCATGCTCCACCTCCCAGTGCGAGATGAACCAGCAAGTGAATGGCGAGGTAGGTCATGACGGCGATCAGAAGATAAACCACGTAACGGGAGTGGATGCGAGGAGCCATGCGCGCACCCAACAACGAGCCCAGGAAGACGCCAACAGCCAGTGGCGCGGCAAGACCTACCAGAATGTCTCCTCGCCGGTAGTAGACAATCGCGCTGGCCGCCGCAGTCACGCCGATCATGAAGTTGGAGGTTGCAGTCGCCACCATGAGCGGCACATTCATGAAAATGAACATGACCGGAACTTTGATGGGTCCGCCCCCGATGCCGAGCAGGCCGGATAAGCCTCCCGCCAGGAGCGAAGCCCCCAATCCCAGCGCGTACCGCTGCGGTTTGTACTGGGGCAAAGTGACATTCCCGCCCTTGTAAGACGATAATTGATCCTCCGGCTTTACTTTTCCGCCGCGGCGAAGGATTGTGATCGCACTATACAGGAGAAAACCGGCGAACAAGCCCTCCAGAACGCCACGATTGAAATAAGCGACCAGATACGCCGTCGTTGCAGCACCGATCGCAGTCGCCAACTCCAGCGTCATGCCCAGGCGTATGTCTGTGGTGTGACGTTGCAAGTGAACGGAAGAACTGGCGGTGGAGGTTGTGATCACAGCAACCAGGCTGGTGCCGATGGCCTGACGAATCGGAACACCAAAGTAGAGAGCGAGAACAGGTGTGAGAAGAACTCCACCGCCAATGCCTGTGAGGGCGCCCAGCAATCCGGCGAAAAACCCCAGAATCACCAGCAGCGAAGTGATCAAGAGCTGCTCGGCCTCCCCAATAAATTTGTGACCAAACTCCGCATACCCTGACCAGAAAGACCTTTAGCTGTCGAAATGGAAGTCATGACCCGTTCTTACGAGATCGCCCGTGGAGTTGCGGTCGCTTCCGCCTGCTCGTGAGCGTGGTAGCTGGAACGAACCATGGGACCGGATTCGACATGGCGGAATCCGAAGCGGAGGGCTTCATTGCGTAGATAGGCGAACTCTTCAGGAGTATAGAAACGGGCAATCGGCAGATGATCCTTGGATGGCCGCAAGTATTGCCCGACAGTTAGGATATCCACTCCGCGGCTGCCCAGATCGCGAAACACTTCGACGAGTTCTTCCATGCTCTCCCCGATGCCGACCATTACTCCGCTCTTGGTGACCATTCCTGGAGAGAATTTCTTCGCATTCACCAGAAGATTCAGAGTGCGTTCATAGCGTGCCCCGGATCGCACTGCACGATACAGCCGGGGAACGGTCTCGGTATTGTGGTTCAGTACGTCTGGCTTCGCGTCGAGAACGACTTTCAGAGGGTCGTCCAGCCCTTGGAAGTCTGGAATGAGAACCTCAATACGGCAGTCGGGAGTAAGTTCGCGGATCTGCCGAATGGTCTCGGCAAAGATTTTCGCCCCCCCCAGATTGTCATCATCGCGGTTCACGCTCGTGACCACGGCATGCTTCAACCCTAGCGTGGCAACCGCTTCAGCCACTCGGCGCGGTTCATCCCAATCGATGGCTTGAGGCCGGCCCTTCGGGACAGCACAAAATCCGCAACGACGGGTGCAAATCTCACCCAGAAGCATGAATGTCGCAGTGCGATGGTTCCAGCACTCGCCAATATTAGGACATTGAGCCGATTCGCATACCGTGTGCAGAGCCAACCCACGCGCGAGCTTCTTTAAATTGTGGAAGTTATCGCCTACAGGAGCTTTCGCCCGCAACCAATTGGGCTTGGGCACGCGTGCAGGAGGAGCAATCTCAATCTGGATTAGCTGGGAGATTCCGGCCATCACTTTGATTTTATCAGTTCAGCCGAATGCGGAGAGATGGGCAGGTGAGTTAGCCGACTTCCACCAGTCCATAGGTTTTTTGCCAACGGCTGCGCACGTGGAATAGGGTGCGGCTGATCTCCTCGGCTGAGATCTCAGAGTTAGGCCCCTCAAGTACGGCGGCGGCTTCGCGTCGCGCAGCTTCCAGTAGTTGCCGGTCGCGGATCAGGCTGGCAACTCGAAAGCTCGGCGTTCCAGCTTGACGCGTCCCAAAGAATTCGCCTGGGCCTCGGAGTTCGAGGTCTAGTTCCGCGATTTGGAACCCGTCGTTGGTCCGGACCATGGCGTCCAGGCGGCGTTGCGCATCTTCCGTCACTTTTCCACCGGTCATCAGCACGCAATACGACTTAGCTGCACCTCGGCCAATGCGGCCGCGCAGTTGATGGAGCTGCGCCAAACCGAAGCGTTCGGCGTGCTCGATGACCATGACCGTAGCATTGGGCACGTCCACTCCTACCTCTATGACGGTTGTGGCGACAAGGATCTGCAACTCGCCTCGTTGAAACCTGTGCATGACCTGGTCTTTGAGGTCGGGTTCGAGACGACCGTGCAGCAGTCCAACTTTCATATCTGCAAACGTTTTGCTGCTCAGCTCACGGTACATCTTGATTGCAGCCTTGAGTTCAGTCTCTTCATTCTCGGCAATTACCGGGTAGACCACGTAAGCCTGATGCCCAGCACTGACTTGTTTCCGAATGAATTCCCAGACTTCGGGGGAGCGATCGTCGGACACGCACCGGGTGACAATTGGTGTGCGGCCGGGGGGCAACTCATCCAGCACGCTGAAGTCCAGGTCACCATAAAGCGTAAGAGCCAGGGTGCGGGGGATCGGCGTGGCTGTCATCACCAGTACGTCTGGTTCAGCAACGCATGAGTTTTGCTTGGGATCTGCATGTTCGGCAACTGCATCACCGGGTGCGCTGGATTTTTTCATCATCTTGAGGCGCTGCATGACGCCGAATCGATGCTGCTCATCGACAATGACCAACCCGAGGTTCGCGAACTCGACCTTTTCCTGCAGAAGAGCGTGAGTGCCAATGATCAGCTGCGCATTTCCCTGGGAGATGTGGCGTCGGATGTCGCGCTTGCGATCATTTTCGAGCGAGCCAGTCAGTAAGACAATGCGGTATCCAGCATTCTCAAGGATGCTCCGAGCCGAGAAGTAATGCTGCTGCGCGAGAATCTCTGTCGGGGCCATGAGCGCCACCTGGCATCCGTTTTCGATGGCGATAATGGCTGCTTCGAAGGCGACAATTGTCTTGCCCGAACCAACATCCCCTTGGAGCAGGCGTCGCATGGGATGGGGTTTCTGCATGTCTTCGGCGATTTCTTTCAGCACGCGGCGTTGCGCGTCGGTGGGATGGAAAGGCAGAATCTTCTTAATCGCAGACCGAGCCTTTTCACTCAGCTGGAAAATGATTCCCGTTTGCGCTCTTTGCTGTTTACGCTTCATCTCCAGGCCGATTTCAACGAAGAATAACTCCTCGAAGATCATGCGAATATGGGCCGGAGTACGCGCCGACTGCAGATCCTGCAGGCTTTCACCGGGTTCTGGCCAGTGAATTTGCCAAAGAGCCTGGCGCGGAGGAATCAGCGCCAGATTTGAGCGCACCATCGCCGGGATAGGATCAGGCAAATCGGGTGTGAGGTTTTCGAGCGCTGTTCGAATGACGCGCCGAAACCAGCGTGAGGTCAGTCGCCCTTGGCCTATCGCCTCATAGATAGGTATGATGCGGCCTACTTCCAGGGATTCGCTAGCTTTCTGATCGGCATCAGTATCGTCACCCAGGATCTCAAATTGCGGCTGGACGATCTGTAATTCCCCCGAGCGATCCTCCTCGACCTTGCCATAGAGGGCAATCATCTGCCCCGGTTTGAATTTTTCCTGTAGATATCCACCATGAAACCAGAGGCACCGCAGCTTGCTGCGTCCCTGACCAACGATTAATTGGAAGATAGGCATTTTCCGCGTGCGGAAAAATCCGGAGTTGCGGACCTCGGCGATCACGGTCGCCATCTCGCCCGGGCGGAGTTCCGAGATTCCCCGCGGATTCAAGCGATCCTCGTAGCGGAACGGAAGATAATGGAGTAGGTCGTCTACAGTGAAGATGCTCTTGGTGGCGAGGAGTTCGGCTATTTTGGGGCCAATTCCTTTCACGTATTGAACTGGCGTCGAGAGTTCGAGCATCGGAATTCCGGGTGAAGAAAGAATGGTAACAGGAGAAAACGGCAAGCCCGTGAATCGGCAACAGAAAAAGAGGAACCCGGTGTCTAAACCTACGGTGCTCGGCAATTTTCTCCAGGCGCTTGCAGCAGTTGTATTAGGAAATGTGGTCTATTTCCTGCTGGAATCTTCTTTGCCGCCCATTGCCCGGCACCATCCCTTTCGAATCGATGTGGGCATGCTCGTCGATTTCTGGTTTTGCCTGGTGGCCTTTGGTTTAATTCGAACCGCAAGGAAATGGCGATAGGAGGGCATTACTTTTGGCACGTCGCCGCTGATTACCCCAGCAGTTAAAATCCTTTGAAAATGCAAAAAATCGCTTTCCTGTTCGATGCCGGACAGGTGATTCTTTCCACCTTTGATCTGGACGAGGTACTGCAGAGGATCCTTGGCATTGCACGGGACTATTTCCAGCTGCAGAATGTGGCCATTTTCTTGCTCGACAAGGAAACACAGGAGTTGTGTGTGCGCTCGCAAATCGGGTGGGATGAAGGCAAAGAGCAGATTCGGGTCAAAGTGGGTGAGGGACTCACCGGGTCCGCCGCGCTAAGAAAGCAGCCGGTGTATGCACCCGATGTAAGCCACGACGAACGCTATGTCTGTTCCGCCACCTCCACCCGCTCCGAAGTGGCGATTCCTCTGTTGGTCCAGGATGAGGTCGTAGGGGTTCTGGATTTTCAAAGTGACAGACTCAACCATTTTGATAAGGCCACGATCGAGCTTCTAATTTTGTTCTCCACCCAGGCAGCAATGGCGCTGCAGAATGCCAAGCTCTATTCACTGGAAAGGCAGCGTGCCCGGCAGTTGCAAGCTATTAACGCGATTGCACAGCAGAGCACAGCCGTGCTTGAGATCCACGAATTGTTGTCCCGGGTGTGTTGCCTGATTCAAGAGGCGTTCCAGGTACCGCAGGTTTCGCTGTTTCTGCACGAAGAGAATGAGATGGTGCTGCGGGCCCAGTACGGAGATCTGAAACTTCAGGTCAAAGAAGGATCGCGCTTTGCCCTGGATGGCGCGCCATGGTCTGACATTTTGGCCAGCGGCGGCACGATCACTGAAAACGATTTGACGAAGACTCCGGATTCCCACAGATTTTTTGCCGACTGCGCGTCGCGCACGCTGATTCCGCTGGTTTCATTCGGCCAGACGCTGGGTGTATTGGGACTGCACAGTAGTCACCGAAATGCGTTTCAAGGCGGCGAATTGCAGACACTGGAATCTGTGGCGGATATTTGCGCCACATCGATTCAGAATGCCAACTATGTCGAGCGGGTAAAGCAACTCGCGTACATGGACGGCCTCACGGGAATTTTCAACCGACGGTACTTCGAACTGCGGATCATGGAAGAGATCGAGCGGGCGAAGCGCTACGGCAACGGTATGAGCGTTCTCCTGGCGGATATCGATAAGTTCAAGAAGCTGAACGATGACTTCGGTCATCTGGCAGGCGATGAGGTCTTACGCCAGGTTTCGGAGATTTTTCGAAACCACCTCCGCAAAATCGACATTGTGTGCCGCTACGGCGGAGAAGAATTTGGAGTTCTATTGCCGGAGACCAGCGGTCAACTTGCGTTGAAAGTGGCCGAAAAGCTGCGTAAAGCAGTCGAATGTTTTCAATTTCGTGGGGTGCCCCTCAGCGTAACCATGAGTGCCGGAATAGCTGCCTTCCCCGATCATGGGACCAAGAGAGATGAGTTGGTCCGGGCGGCTGATATCCAGCTCTACGCGGCCAAGCAGGCGGGGAGAAACCGTGTAATTCTGGCGCCTTTGGTTCGCGGACAATCGAATTCGAAGTAAATTTACTAAATCAAATATCCAGCCAGTCGCCACTCATCTCGTGCTGCATTCTTTCCAGTTCCTTGTTCAGCTTCTGGTGCTCTAAATCCAGTCCCTTCCGAATTTCGGGCTTCAGAGCGCGAAGAGCCCGGCTCTGTTCCAGGAGTTGATTCTTCTGTGAACAGGCTTCCTTACGCATTTGCTCGGCAGCCTGCCGGGCCTCCTGAATAGCCAGTTCCATCTGTGGTTGTAGCTTGGCCAGTTCGTCTTTCATTTCGCCCAGCTCAAGGTACGAGTCGGCGTTCATGACAGGATCACCATCCAGACTTTCTTCAAGGATCTGCCCGGAATTCTTGTGATCCGGCAAAGGCAGGCTAATCTTCTGCTCCCGTTTGTCACGCACGATACCAACGGCCACGGCCCCGTTTTGCATCCGGATCGCATTCATAAAATCGCTCGTGTCGCGTACGGTCTGCCCGTTGACTCTGACGATGACATCGCCCGCACGAAAACCGGCCTTATCCGCACGGCTGCCTTTCTCTACCGATCGAATCAATACACCCTTGCCATTCTTTATGCCAAAGAAATCTCCCAATTGCGGTGTTATGTTTTCTACGCTTAGACCACTACGCAGCGAGGAATGCACGATCACGACATTGATATTGGGCATTTCGACTGCCGGCATAGGAGGCATGGGGGGTATCGGTGGAATCTCTATGTGCATGTCATTTTCATTTTTGAAGGGAGAGAACTCTTTGCGCCGGTCCGCCAGTTGCACCTTGACAGTCATGGGTTGGCCATTCCGGCTGATGCCCAGGGTCACTACACGGTCGGGAGGTGTTTCGTGGATCATGCGGCGCAATTGCGCGGCGCTCTCCACCGCCGTTCCATTCATAGTCAGAATGACATCGTGTTCTTTGAGGCCAGCTTTTCCGGCGGGCGCGTCCTGGTCGACCATCGTGATCTCCACGCCCTCTTCGTCCTTGAGCTTCAGAGCTCCGAGACGGTCAGTTGTAACGTCGCTGATATCCACGCCAAGATACGCGCCGGTGCCGGCTTCGTCGGAATAGCTATAAGACCATCCAGGTTGTTCTGCGGTCCAGTTTTGTGAGCCCTCCGCAAACATGAAGAGCAACGGCACTATCGTGAGCGTGGTCAGAATTTGTCTGCGCATATTGATCTCCCCTGAGATCAAAATTTGCGGAACCGGCAATGCTTCAAGCTTGTGCCTGGCATTACTGGTTCGCGCGTTTGAAGTAAATATTGCCGGTAGTCGTTCGCACTTTCAGCATCGGGCCGCCACCATTCAGATTGCCCTGGGCACTGAGAGTCTTTGGGCCCCATTGTCCGCCTTCACTGCTGATGTGAATGTCAGAAAAATCCGAAGTGATCTGGTGCCCGTTCCCCAAGTCGACGTTTGCTCGAATCGAGACGGCAACATCGGGAGCGATATAGACGGTAATGTCGCCTGCCGAGGTTTCCAGTACCGAGTCTGTCCGCTCTCCCCCTGTGTTCACGAGCTTCACTGTGATTCCGCCTGCTCCGGTTTCGGCGTGAGCCGACGGAATGCCATATAGTTCAATTCCGCCGCCACCCGTCTCTGCGCGAACTGGACCCTTGGCGGATACAAGCTTGATATTGCCACCGCCCGTTTCAATATCAGCCGGTCCGCCGATATCGCCGAGGTCGATGCTGCCGCCCCCCGTGGATGCTTTCACTCTTCCATTGCATTGGCGCACCGAAACGCTGCCACCCCCGGTTTCCACGTTCGCGTCTTGCGCACCAGACTGGATTTCAATACTGCCACCGCCCGTTTCCGCCGTGACCCTGCCGTTGGCGTGATGAACATGGATCGAGCCCCCGCCCGTATGCAGGCTCAGATCGCCACTGGCGGTGCCCACATCGATCGATCCCCCGCCGGTTTCGGCACGCAAACCGTTGCCAATGTCGTCCACGTGAATACCACCGCCACCACTTTCAGCTTCAACCCGCCCCGCGATCGCGGTGGCGTCGACACTGCCGCCTTCCGTTTCGATTTTTACCAGTTCCATGTTGCGCGGGACGGAGATTGTGAAGTCTCCTGAAAAGTGATGAGGATGGCGTCCTTCCCACTCGCCCACGATCCAGGCCGTATCGCCGCGAACGTAGCTGCTGATCTTGTATGAGTCGAACTGGTGCCGGGCATCCTGCTCGGACGAGGTATAGGAACGGGAATGAATCACGTAAGTGATATTTTGTGCGCCACCATGAACCGTGACCGAGCCCATATCGACTCGCACGTGAAGATTCTTCGCGGCGCCAAGGGACCCGGTGATCGTCTGTCCCCAGGCATTGCCCTCACGGCCAATTTGAGTTTGCCCGACGGCCAGGTGGGCGCATAGCGCAAGTAGAATGAGGCTTGCCAGCCTGACGAATTGTGGCGTGTTTTTCAAGGATGTTCTAACCTTCGATTCTCGCGATTCATTGCGATGATTGTTTCGTTCTTCCTCCAACTGCTTGTCTGATTAGTCAATCTCCGGCAACTGGGCAAGCATGGTGCGAGCTTGCGAGCGAATGTACTGATTGTCATCCCTCGCGGCCAGCGTCATCAGTACTGCGCGAACGCTGCCGTCTGCTTTTACTGGTTCCAGCAGGTGAATCGCTTCTGTCCGGACCCCGGAGTTTGTGTCGTTGATCAGAGCTTGCAACACCGCGTCTCGCACACTCACATCGCTCTTTACGAAAGCGCCGAGCGCTTCCAGCGACTTCAGGCGAACGCCTGGGTTCGAGTCATTGCGCAGCGTGTAAATCAGTGCTTCGCGGATCTGCAGTTCATTGGGTTTCTGGGCAAGCAAATCCACTGAATCGACGCGCACTCCGGAGTTGTAGTTGTTCCGCGCTGCAAACAGCAGCAACTGCTGAATGCGCTGATCATTCAGAGATCCTTGTGCTTCCTGAGTTTCAACCGTGTTGTACTTGATGTTGATCTGGTTCGTCCCAGGCTCTTGGGTAATGGATTGAATGCCGGTGATCGAGGCGTCGGAAACCGGAGAAGCCGTGTGATTGAGAGCGGTTCTTGTAGTTGCCTCAGTAGAATGCGGTAGGATCTTATAGCTGGTCGCGATTCCACCCGCAAAACCGACGATCAGGATCGCCGATGCAAGTGCGGGCGCAAAGCGAACTTGCCGCAGCCAGTTGGCCGGGTCGAAAATGAGCCGGCTCCAGAAGTGGCCTTGCTCGGTCGTTTCCAGCGCTTCCTGCAGGCGCATGCGGGAAGCGGCCAGCAGGTTCGGGGTCGGCTCTGACCTCGGTCGCTGCGAAAGCAGCGTATGAAAGTCCTGCTGCGACTTCAATTCACCTGCGCAATCGGCACAGCGCGCGATGTGCTGGTCCAATTCATGGCGAGCGTCGTCGGCCAGCTCGCCGTAGACATGCAACACAATATTCTCTCTTACCCATTCACATTTCATCGTGACACCTGCTTCATCGCATATCCGCCAGGGCGCCGCGCAATTTCTGCGTGGCCCGAAAGAGCGTATTCTTGGCGGTCTCTTCCGTGGTCTGCAAGATCTCACCCACTGTTCTCAGCTTGAGCCCGTGATAATGCTTGAGCTCGAAAACCATACGTTCCCGAGGCGTGAGTTTCTCGAGGGCGCCTGCAATGCGCGAGCCCAGTTGCCGCCGCATCAGATCTCGTTCAGGATTCGCCCCCGCCCGCCCATCCGCGACCTGATCGAGCAGGTCGTACTCGGTGCCCGAAGAATCCCTCGCTACCGGCGCGTCTTCTTTGCGAACGCTTCTCTTGCGTAAATGGTCGAGGCACAAATTCGTAACGATCCGGTAAATCCACGTGTAGAAAGAGCATTCAAACCGGAAGCTGCCGATGTTTTTGTAGGCTTTCAAAAACGCGTCCTGGTAAACGTCCTGCGCGTCGTGCTCGCTGCCGGTGAGGTGTAGCGCGAGCCGAAGTACCGCCTGATCATATTGGCGTACCAGTTCCTCGAAGGCGCCGCGATTGCCGCGCTGCGCCTCGCGGATGAGCATCGTGTCGTCGATCCGGCGTTCTTGAACGGCCATGTGGCCCCGCATCGGGGGGTCCTGGATACCGCCAACTCTCTCAGCCTGCTCGCTTACTCTGGAGCGGCCTGTTTCGCCAACCGCAAATGGTAAAACCCATACACCGGCCGGCATTTGTCCATTCCTGTTCTCTGCCCTTGTTTCTTATCCGGGCTTGCACAGAAATAGACGAGCGGTCGCAGGAACCGTGAGCAGGAATTATAGGCGGTAATGAAAAAATACTGTCGCTAGGTGCTTGTGTGGAACAGACTTACTTGCAATACACAACAGAGGTTCACAAACCGGATGAACATTGGCCAGCGAAGTGCCCAGTTTCTGGTGCGCGGATCCGTGAGTCTCTTTACGATCTGCGACTAGTGCGCACAGTCCCCATGGTATCGTCTTGCTGCTTCAACAAAGGCCTTGAACAGCGCCCGCGACCAATCATCATCATCGATTGAGCGTTCGGGATGCCACTGGACGGCAATCACGAAATGATGTTCGCCAGTTCCTTCCAAGGCTTCAATAACCCCATCTTCGGTGCAGCGTGCGGCGACTTCCAGCCCGTTTCCCGCCCTATCGGCCGCCTGGTGATGTGACGAGTTCACCGGAATCGGGATCGATTCTCCTGCGGGTGTCCCGTTTCCCCGGCCAAGGATCTCCGCTAGGTTGGAGCCTGACTCGATCTGCACCGTATGAGCCGCCTGCACACTCTTTCCGCCTTCGTGGTTGACCTTTCCGCGAAGAGTCTCGGGCAGAAAATCCGGAATGTGCTGCACCAGAGACCCGGAGCGGAAAACGTTGAGCGACTGTAACCCGTAACAAATTCCAAACACAGGCTTTCGGCTCGCGTAGGCATCTTCCAGCAGGAGCCTATCAATCGATTCCCGTCCCGGATCGGCAGCCGCGGTATTAGCCGACCGAGGAGCGCCAAACTTTTCCGGATCAACATCCGCCTTGCTGCCAGGCAGCAAGACTCCATCGCAGTTCTGGATAAGCTGCATCACCGACAAAGGCGGCTGATCCACGGGGATGCGGACAGCCTTCCCTCCGGCAACTTCGAGAGCACGTTCGTATTGCGGAATGGCTCGCTCGGAATACTCGCGATCTGTGGAGTGCGGCAGGGGAATGGCGATCCGGGGCCGCATGCCTTAGCTCGTCCTCGCGATGGAAGACAATGCCTTGGTCTGTCGATAATGGCGAATTTCGCTGAGAAGCATGAATACAAAGATGATTCCGCCACCGATGAGAGCGATCGGCAAAGCAATATGCCTGTAGGCAATTCGCATGTCCGGGTGAACATGCCTGGCCAGTGACACCAGGACGGTACCAAGAATTCCGACAAAAAGACTGACGGCAAAACATAGCAGGGTGCAGATGAATGTCACCAGAAGCACTCGAACAGGAATGCCGTACCAGTGGGGCGAGTGGGAGCTGGCTTGAACGGGCATAGTTCTAAGCTACACCAATCCTGTATCCAAAAGGAGGGTTCACCTGTCGTTCTTGCCCGGCACAGTGTCGGAATTTTCCGACTACTCGAATACCAAGCTGCAAATCTCAACTCGTGTATAAAATAGATTGATTATGTCGCAAGCGGCGCAAGCCATTACGCGAAGTCCGGCGGAAGTTGTTCGCACAACACCCGTATCGCAGGCTGCGAACGGGATCTGCTACGCCGTCGCGGGTGAGACTGCCCTCAATTCGTTTGACCTGGAACGCATGGTAGCTGCGGTTCCGGCGAAAGTCGCGGCTGCTTTGAGTCGCAAAGCCTATTATTTTGTGCCGCTTACGGTTAGCCAGGGTGAGGAGACCGTCATCGCTGACCGCTATGACGTGGCGTTAAGTGACAACGCAGTGTGTCACCGTAATCTGAACCTGGGCGACTCACAGTGTGTCTTCATCTCAACCCGATTGATGGACGACAAATTTTCCGTCGCGTTTGAGTTTTACATTAACGTGGGACATGCATTGGTGGAGCGGGCTGGCGTGGCGCACGCATTCAGCGAATTAGCCTGGAAACAGGTTCAGGGTGACGCCCGTGGCGAAACTTCCCTCGACGCTTGGGAAGCTCGCAAGGTTTCGACCTCCAGTGTACCCGATGCCGAACGTCACAAGAACGAGTACTTCGAGGCGACATTTTCTGACACAATATCCATTTACCTGCTGTCGCTCTATCTCGATCTGGACTACTACGACCTCAGAGAACGCGACTATCCTCTTCTGGCTCCCTCCGCTCTAGCAGATCGCCTCAGGATGGTGGCGGAGCTATTTCCAGCGAATCCGGGCTTCGAATTCGCCATTCACTATAAACGCCGCTAGTTTTTGTCTCAATCCTTACTTCCCGGGCAGTGTGAAGTTCACTGCGCTGGCTTGACCCGGAGACACGGTCACGGATTTTTCCCATGTCCGCGGCTCGGTGAAGACCGGACGTTCTATCCTGTGTTCGGTCAGGACGTCGTACGCCTGCTCCCTGCCTGCAAGGCCCCAGCCTTCATGCCAGGCTACGATCTGATAATTTCCCGGAGGAACGTTGGTGAGTTCGAATCGGCCGCTTTCATCCGTTACGGCGTAGTAGGGGTGCGTCACGACCAGCATTTCAGCGTTCATCCACACATGTCCGCCATTGCAGCGAAGATTGACCAGTCCGGGCGACGGCATGGTACGGGTGGACACCAGGTTTGGAAACGGGAACGGGAGGTTGTATGTCGCTGCTCCATCCATGTGGATGGTGTGCAGAGTCGCATCAGAACTCTCCATCGATAGCGAACCATTTTGCGGAACCAGAAGAATGTGCGGGATATACCGGCAGTGCTTCTGGTCAAGGTGGCGCCGTTGCGTCGGCAGATCGAGTGCTTTGCCCGCCGAGATGCCTTTGAGATATACAACCGTATTTGCAACGCCGCCGTCGGGCCCAATAATCAAGCGCTCCAGATTAGCCGTTTTCTTTCCGTCGGGGTCACAGATGGAAGGGTCTTTGGTGATCGGAAATTCCAGGTTATGAGGTGCAGGCCCGGACCACTTCACGATGCCCGAAATCGTGCCTCCGTCCGTTATGGAGATTACTTGATACGAACTCTGGCTGAACGCCAATGTCGCTACATTGATGAACATGCTTAGCGTGCCTACTGCGACAACGGTGCGCCACCGCATAGAACACCTCGCAAACCGGCATGCGAATCCCGGCTAAATTTTTGGATGGACTTGCTCCGCGCCCTGCAACGTGCGCCCCAAAACGGGAGAGTGCCGGTCCGCCTCGGTGGCACTCCAGTTCGCGGTCCCACATTGGTGGGATTCAGGGGAAGCCGCCCCACAGCGGCTGCGATTGAGATCACATCCAGAATGCGGCGTACTGGAGTTCATGTCGAGATTACCGAAGTGTGGCTGCGGGTTGTCGGGAGAGAATAGGTTGCCCATGCATCTGACGCTCCGATCGAACTGGAAGAGGAAAATCGTGCCTTCAGATTAGAATCGTTGCTTCCATGACTGTCACGGTTCGATCTTTCGCCAAAATCAATCTTGGGCTGCGCCTTGGTGCCCGGCGCCCCGACGGCTTTCATGACCTTCTAACGATCTATCAGACAATCGGGTTGCATGACCTGTTGCGCGTGAGCGTGGCGCGCGGCAGCGGGATCGAAATCGCATGCGTTGACCCACGTGTGCCGAAGGATGCCTCCAATACATGCTATCGCGTCGCGGAGAAGACTCTAGCGGCCTTGGGTAAGACAGGACGAGTCCGAATTGAAATCGAAAAACGTCTGCCGGTTCAAGGGGGTTTAGGGGGAGCATCCGCAAATGCCATCGCCACCATGCTCGGACTCGAGCGGGGGCTGAAGACGTTATTGCCGGCCCCAGAAAAACTGCGCATCGCGGCCGAGGTTGGGTCAGACCTGTCCCTGTTTTTGATCGGAGGAACAATCCTCGGCCTTGGCCGGGGCGAGCAGGTGTATCCGCTTCCGGACTTGCCTGCGACTCCTTGTGTCGTGCTCACGCCAGAAATTGGGGTTTCCACTCCAAAAGCATTCGCACGTTGGGATGCGATGTCTGGAGCGGACGATCGAGCCGCCCAAGGCGACCCAAAATTGACGCTGCTGAATCCATCCGATAGAATAAATCAGCTTAGCCGTGCCCTTTCGGGCCGGTTGGGCGAGGTTTACTCCGGTGCTCCTTTTGGAAGGGGCCGGGCCGAGAATCTGCTTCTCGAGCTTGTCCGGGCCGGGATCGCAAACGACTTCGAAGAAGTCGTCTTTCCTGAGTACCCCGAACTGCGTGAAGCTAAACGTGCGTTGGATCGTGCTGGCGCCGAATATGCGTCTCTATCGGGCTCCGGGTCCACGCTCTACGGATTATTCGGCTCGAAGAAGGCTGCTACTGAGGCCGCAAGCGGATTGTGCCAGCAGGGATGGACGGCATTAGCAACAACGACGCTCACCCGGAAAATGTACTGGCAGAGGATTCCTGGTGATTGATTTCCAATTGCCGATTATTTGCGACGCGATACACTAGGCGGGCGAATCGACAGCAGGGAATCGGAGAGCGTACTGGGCCGTCGACTAATGGTAGGTCAAGTGCCTTTGGAGCACTTTGTCTAGGTTCGAATCCTAGCGGCCCAGCCAATTTCAGCTGTCAGCCTGAGCGAAAGCTACGAGCGAGCAACTATGGCCACTTTGGCGACGCCGCACGAAAAGACGGAGAAAGCCGAAAAAAAACCCACGCCTATGCCCGACGACAAGTCGGAGCGTAAAGGCAAAGCGCGGGTTGATGAAAAATTCAAGATTTTCAGCGGGACTGCCAATGAACCCTTGGCAGATGAAGTCTGCCACTTCCTGGGTATGCAGCGGGGCCAGGCTCTGGTCACGCGTTTCGCCGACGGCGAAGCCTATGTGCAGATTCAGGAGAATGTTCGCGGTTGCGACGTGTTCGTGATGCAGCCTACGTGCCGGGCGGCGCACCGCGACAGCACCAAGAGCACGAGCGTCGATGAGCATCTGATGGAACTGCTGCTCATGATTGACGCACTGAAACGTGCCTCGGCACGACGTATTACGGCGGTGATTCCGTATTTTGGTTACGCGCGGCAGGATCGGAAAGACAAACCCCGCAGCCCGATTTCGTCGAAGCTGGTGGCGGATTTGCTGACCGCGGCGGGCGCGCATCGTGCTTTGATTGTCGATCTGCACACGCCGCAGTTGCAGGGTTTTTTCAATATCCCGGTGGATCATTTGTTCGCTTCGCCGGTCTTGGTGGATCACTTCAAGAAACTGGCTTTGCCGAACTTGACGATTGTTTCCCCCGATGCCGGCGGCGTGGAACGCGCCCGGTTTTTTGCGAAGAAAGTGGACGCAGCCTTGGCCATCGTCGATAAGCGACGGGTCGAGATGAATGTGGCTGAAGTCATGCACGTAATCGGTGACGTCAACGGGCGCACTTGCCTGATCATCGATGATTTGATCGATACGGCTGGTACATTGGTGAAAACGGCATCCGCGCTTCTCGAAAACGGAGCGGCTGAAGTGTATGCCTGCTGTTCGCATCCGGTTCTTTCGGGCCCCGCAGTGGAAAACATCCACAATTCGGCGATTCGGGAAGTTGTGGTCACAAACACGATCCCGCTCTCCGAGGCAGCCAAGCAGGAGCCGAAGATACACGTGCTTTCAATTGCAGGTTTAATTGGCCGGGCGATTCAGGCGAACCACGAAGAGACTTCTGTAAGCAAGCTATTCATGTAGGGGAAAGCGAATTTATGGCGACTGTAATGGAACAGAACATTCTCGAAGCGCATCCACGGGAATCGGGCAATAAGAACCAGGCCCGCCGCGTGCGCCGCGACGGAAAGATTCCCGGCGTGGTGTATGGCGCAAACAAGCAGTCGACTCCGGTAAGCGTCGATCCGCGGCAAGTGCTGCGCATTCTACACTCCGAGACTGGTTACAACACGATTTTCGATCTCACCCTTGACGGCGAGCACAGCAAGGCCATGATCGTGGATTGGCAATACGAGCCGATCAAGGGCAGTCTGCTGCACATCGATCTGAAGCGCATCGCAATGGATAGGTCTCTGCGCGTGAGCGTCCCGATCCAGTTGCAAGGCGTTGCTGAAGGCGTCAAAACTCAGGGCGGGATTCTGGAGCAGATGCTGCGTGAAGTCGAGATCGAGTGCTTGCCCGGCGACATCCCGAGCCACATCGACCTGGATGTGACAAGTCTTGTCTTCGGCAAAGTGCTCCGTGTTTCGGATCTGCCGCATAACGAAAAGATCAAGTTCCTGAGCGATGAGAACCAGCCGGTGGCTCACGTTACGTCGGTGAAGGAGGAAGTGGCCGCGACTCCGGAAGCTGCGGCGGAAGCGGCGGCGGCTCCGGCTGAACCGGAAGTCATCAAGAAGGGCAAGCAGGAGACTGAGGAAGAAGGTGCTGAGGCTCCTGCTGAGAAGTCTGAGAAGAAAGAAAAGAAGTAGCGGCGTTGGGCGTTCGTTCGCGTTCGCCCTCGTCCTCCTGACCCTCAGCATGGTCGAAGGGGAAGGATTTTACGGCTAGGAAATTTATCAGACGTGAAACTGATCGTCGGACTTGGCAATCCTGGGATCGAATATCAGTTCACGCCGCATAATGCAGGTTTTTTGGCAATCGATCGTATCGCCAGCGATCTGCAGGTGGAAGTGCGAAACCGGCAGTGCCGGGCGCTCACGGCGCGAGTCGTGATCGAAGATGTTCCGGTCCTGCTGGCCAAGCCCGAGACGTACATGAATCTGAGCGGCTTGTCGGTTCGCGAGCTGCTTCAGAAGAACGATGGGAAGCCGGAATCGGACCTGATTGTGATCCAGGACGAACTCGACTTTCCGCTGGGTACGTTGCGTATTCACACCCGGCGCAGTTCGGCAGGGCACAACGGGATCGAGTCGATCATCGGGGCGCTGGATACCCAGGATTTTTTGCGCATCCGGATCGGAGTTGCCCCGGAGCACAAGATTGCGGAGGGCAAAGAATATTTGCTTGCTGCGATGCGAAAAAAAGATCTCGAAGTTTTGGATGGAATGCTCGACACAGCGGAAGACGCGGTGCGGGCGATTTTGCGGGACGGTCCGGCGGCGGCCATGAATCGCTTTAACCGCCGGGATACGGAGTGATCTACAAGCGATGTTGAGCGCTGTCTCACTTGCATACTTCGCCGATCAACTGGTGTCGCTCAGGATGGCAGGCAGATTTTGGAGAAACGAATGAATCGTACTTACGAATTGATGTTTATTGTTCGGCCGGATATGACCGACGAAGACTTGGACAAGCTGATTTCCACGCTGCAGTCGGCCGTTCCCGCTTCCCAGGGATCCGTAAAAAGCGTGGAGAAGATGGGCAAGCGTCGGCTGGCCTATACCGTCCGGAAGTTCAATGACGGTATTTATGTGCTGCTGATCGTGGAAGGCGGCGGATCTGCCATTCACGAACTTGAGCGCCGTTTGCGCGTCACCGAGCCGGTGATCAAGTTTCTCACCGTGCGGACTGATGAAGAGCAGAAGCGCCTGGACAAGATCAAGGCGCTCCGCGACGCACGCAAAAAGGTCAGTGCGCAGCCCGCGGCATCGGGCGAGCCGACTCCCGCTGCGGAAGCGGCTGAAACACCTGCCGCCACGGCCTAGCGCATTCGCGATCGACAAACGTCCGATGCGCATGGCTGCCTGAACCGTGCATGAGTGTTCTCGTGGCTTAGATTCAAACATGAAACCCCGCCGGGCACCGATATTGGTGCGGCGAAGAAGACATTTTGAAGGAGAACTATGGCTGACGAAATGAAACCAGCAGCACCCGCCGGCGACGGACCCCGTTCCGGCGGCGATCGTCCCCGATCCGGTGGGCGCCCCGGAGGCCCCGGAGGCCCCGCGCGCGAAGGTGGACGCAAGTTTTTCCGGCGGAAAAAGGTCTGCAAATTCTGCGTCGAGAAAATCGAGAATATCAACTACAAGGATTATCGTCTTCTCGGACAGTTTGTCGCCGAGAGCGGCAAGATTGTGCCACGGCGGTTGACCGGCGTATGCACGCCGCATCAGCGGCGGCTTTCGGTTGCAATCAAACAAGCGCGCAACATCGCTTTGCTGCCCTTTGCCGGACGCATTGCATAAATTCTCAGCCGCGAATACTGACTGTTCAGGGAGCGCTCGTGCTCATGGGCCGTCAGTCGCTGGCTACCCAATTCAAACGACTGGAGTCATCCATGGAAGTCATTCTCAAAAAAGATGTAGCGAAGCTGGGCTCGCGCGGCGACGTCGTCAAGGTCGCAGAAGGCTATGGCCGGAACTTTCTTCTTCCGCGTAAGCTGGCGATTGAGGCGAATGAAGGCAATAAAGCCGTCATCGTCCAGATGAAAGCGGCTGCCGTGCGCCGGTCAGCCAAGGAGAAAGCGCAGGCCGAAGAGTTGGGCAAGCAGTTCGATGGGCTCTCCCTCTCATTCCAGCGCCGCTCCGGGGAACACGATCAGCTGTTTGGTTCGGTTACGTCGAGCGACCTTGCGGATGCGCTGGAGCGCAAAGGCTTCAATGTCGATCGACGCAAGATTCAGCTGCACGAATCGCTGAAGACTCTCGGAGAATTCACCGTCCCGGTGAAGTTGCATAAGGACGTCACAGCTCATCTGAAAGTTGTGATTGAGAAAGAATCTGTCGCCGAGTAAGCCCGCCGGCCGAAACTCAGAATGCCCCATCTTCTCGCAATTGCGTAAGGATGGGGCATTTGCATTGTCCATTCCTTCCGCACTTACCGCACTTATCACCTGCCGCCCAGCAATCTGCTTTACGCGGCCGCGGTCATGAAATCCAATGCCCGCGCAATATAAGATTTGAGTTGCTTGCGCGGAACTACCGCATCGAGCATGCCGTGCTGCAGGAGGAACTCGCTTCGCTGGAATCCAGGCGGAAGCTTCTGCCGGATGGTCTGCTCGATGACGCGCGGACCAGCGAAGCCAATCAGCGCCCCCGGCTCCGCGATATTGAGATCCCCCAGCATGGCAAATGATGCGGTTACTCCGCCCGTCGTGGGATCAGTCAATAGCGAGATATAAGGAACCTTTGCTTTATCGAGGCGGGCGAGTGCGGCAGAAATTTTGGCCAGCTGCATCAGACTGATAACGCCTTCCATCATCCGCGCCCCGCCCGAGGCTGACACGATGATGAGCGGCATCTTGGAATCGGCCGCGCGCTCTACCGCCCGCGTGATCGCCTCGCCGACAACTGCACCCATACTGCCACCGATAAATGCATACTCCATCACGCTGGCTACAACGGGACGTCCCTGCAGCTTTCCGTGTGCATTGATAACGGCATCTCGTAACCCGGTATCCTTTTGCGCTTGCTTCAGGCGGCTCGCGTAAGGCTTGAGATCCACAAATTTCAGTGGATCGGTCGACGACAGGTTGTTGTCGAAAATGTCGTACTTGCCTTCGTCCATCAACTGGGATAGGCGGGAGCGGGCGTCGATCCGAAAATGCTTTTCGCATTTTGGACAGACGTTCATGTTCTCTTCCAGATCTTTCTTCCAGATAATCTGGCGGCAACTGTCACACTTTACCCACAGCCCTTCAGTGCGGACCTTCTTCTCGCCTGAAGTATCCAACTCGCCGGATTCCCGCTTAAACCAAGTCATAACAATGAATGTTTATTTTACAGGCTACTCCTGTCCTGCGG
>DAIDGW010000264.1 GCA_027452245.1 Acidobacteriaceae bacterium | reverse complement strand
ACCACCGCCTCCAGCCCCTCGTCCTGAGCCCAAAGACTACGCTTTGAACAGAATTCAGTTTCCTCCAGAGCAGCCACAAACCGCGACGCCCATTCCAGTCCCGAAGGTCGAGAAATTGACCAAAGCCTCGCTGGTGTTCGTGAGTTCAGGATCCGGACCGCGGGTGAACGCGCAGACTTCGAGCAGCGTGCAACCTGTGGTGCTTGAACGGAATCCGGAATTTATGGCGCTGCCGACCGGGACTCGGCTGATAGCCCGACTGCAAACCCCTGTGAGTTCGGCTGTCAAGACGCCTGTTGTAGCTGCCATTGAGTACAACTATGAGCGGGATGGCGAGATTGTGATCCCAGCGGGCTCGAAAGCATTTGGAGAACTCAGTCAGGTGAATGATCAAGGCTATGTCGGTATTCAGTTCCACACGATCCAAATGCCGGACGAGACGACGCAGAAGATTGAAGGCCATGCGGTGGGGTTGCAATATCAGCCGTTGCGAGGCCAGGTTACCGGCCGGAACACCGGCAAGAAGTTTCTGGTACGAAGCCTCACCGGAATCGGGACCATCCTAGCTGCAACGGTTGGGGTTCAGAGCGGCACGGGGGTTACCGACGCTCTCTCAAATAACGTTCTGCTGCGAGAGCGAGTCGCAAACAACGTCGCGGTCGCAGGCGAGCAGCAGTTGAACGACTTGGCGTATCACCAAAACATCGTGGTGACTGTGCCGGGCAACACGCGGTTCTATATCGTGTTGGCGAAACCCACTGGCGCTGGCGCCGGGCCAGCTGGATCGGCGCCAGCCGGGAATCCCGGCGGCGCTTCGGGCTACGCAACGGCTGCCACGCCCAGCGTGCAAGAGCTACGGGAACTGATGGAGTTGAAGCGGGAACTGACCCAGATGTACCAGCAGCAACAGAAAGCATTGATCGCCCAGACGGCGACCGAACAACAGTAAAGACGTGAGGAATATCACGGACGCTGAAAGTCAGCATGACGCCATTCCCAGTGGCTTGGCAAAGCTCTCTGAACGGAGTAAATTGATTCCAAGGAGAGCTGCATGTCTTCTTGGCCTTTTCTCTTCGCCGCGGCACTCGCGATGTGGCTTCTCCTCAAGGGGCCGGTAGCGAAGACGCCACTCTTCGTCCAACAAGTCTGCCGCATTGCCATTGTGTTTCTCGCATACTGCGGGTTCCTGTATCTATTGAAATGGAACCCATTCTGGGAATGGATGCTGGCATTGGGGCTCGAGAACCGAAACAAGGCCGAAGGTTTTCTGATCCTGATCTCGACGCTCTTCTGGGTCATTGTTACGCTGAGAATCTTGCTCCGAGGTTTCCGAATCTCCGACGCACGTGCCGTTGCGCTTGAGAGTCCCGGCCCGCGACGCGAAACGACTCGGCAAGGCCTCACGTTGACGGACTGGATTCTCTGGTACTTTTCCTTCCACCGCAAGTAGTGGATCTCGATAGCGCGCTCTGGAAGAATTGCCGCGGCAGTATTTTTCGGGCCTGCTTGCCCTATTCCCTCCACATCCGGCAAGATTTCGCAGCGTAAGATTCGTTTGCGCGATTTTTCCAATCGGGTTATTTTTTCCTCATCCCCAAACGGGGAAGAAAGGAGCAAGTAATCCCGATGACGCAAAATTCTCGGCGGCAAAAAGTCATGATCGCCGTCGTTCTTTCGCTGTTCGTTCTGGTGATGCAGGCGGGTTTGATGGCCCAAAACCTCGGAACGGCCCCACAGGTCAACGTGGCCGTTCAGGGTCAACAGGGTACACAGCCCGAAGGCACGTTCCTGAACCTCATCAATTGGATCGGCAACGTAATCGCACCCGTTGGCGCCGGCGGCGCAGCACTCATGGCGATCGGCTCATTCGCCATGGGGCGTGGGTTCGGCAAGTGGGTGTTCACGGCAATCGGGCTTCTCATGGTCTCCGGCGTAACACGACTGCTGGAGTTCTGGATTGCGCAAGGCACTGGTGGAGTCACTTAGACCACTTTCGGCAGGCGCTACGGGGGACACCCAGCGGCGCCTGCCAGTTTCTGTTGGAAGCAACGACTATGGCCCCTCCTCAACTAATCACGGACTTCATGAGAGTGATGCTGCTGCTTGCGCCGTCCGCAGCCATCATTTGCCTGGTGCTCGCCGGACTCAGCCTGCGGCAAGGATCCATTCCGGACGCATTCGTCGGTGGGAACTTTGCGAAATGGATGTTCTGGGCGATCGTGTTTCTCACTCTGCCGCAACTCATCAGCTGGTTCCCTTCGTTCGGAGTGCCTGCGCCTCTGCCGAACGGCGGCATCGGTACGGGCTGGATGGCCAACCTCCAGACTGACCTTTCAAACTTCGTACAGAATTTCGTGATGACCAGGCTTGCGACGTCTTTTGCCGCATTCTTCGTCCTGCGGGCGATTCTCGACACAATTCAAGGCGGCCATCCGCTCCCTTCGGTTATCGCGGCAATGTTTCTGCTCGCTATTCAAACAACACTTACTCTAATCAAGGGCTATAACAGCGGCACGTCCTTCGCCACCGCGGACGTGCTCGATAGCTTGTGGAATTATATGGCCGGCACCATCTGCCCGATCGCGGCCGGCCTGGCCGTCATCGGAGGCATCTGGAACTTTGTGTCCCGCAGACCAGTCTTGCCGATCGTCGGTGCAACTGTTGGTCTTCTGACGGTCTCGGCGGTCTGGAAACTGATCACCAAGATGATGTAGCGACTGGCGGGACATATGTCTTTCTATAACGGAATCCTGAACCTGACGAACTGGGCCGGCAACGTGATCATGCCCACCCTCGGAGCA
>DAIDGW010000263.1 GCA_027452245.1 Acidobacteriaceae bacterium | reverse complement strand
GAAGGCATGAATGGAATTGCATGCGGTCGGATGAAGAGCTGGTGTCCAATGCACGTGGTTGAGTCACACTCGCAATGACCGCTGAGTGCCCATGGTTTTAGGTGCCGATTGTGATGAAAGCTGGCGCAAAGCAGATCGAGGCATTGCAAGATTCGATGCTGAATAGTCTCCGCGCAGGAATATATAGCCGCCGGCGAGTGCTTGCCACACTCTTTGGAACTGCAGTCTGTTCACTTTCTCCGCGCACGATATGGTCCGCGGGCCAAGCCCAGGCCAGCGCGCCTGTGAACCCTTCCTCCGCCCCCCCCGGCCCGTCTCAAATTCAGTTCGAAGAGATCGCGGACAAATCCGGGCTGCACTTCATTACACACAACTGCGCCACCCCAAACAAGAACCAGGTTGAGACCATGGTCGCAGGTGTCGCTTTGCTTGATTACGACGGCGATGGATACCTGGACATTTATCTGATGAATGGGGCCGAAATCCCCTCGCTCAAAAAAATTTCCCCAGAATACTGGAACCGTCTGTTTCATAACAACCGTGATGGCACGTTTGCAGATGTTACAGAACGAGCAGGCGTGGCCGGAGCAGGATATGGAATGGGTGTTGCGGTGGGTGACTTTGACAACGACGGTCGCCCCGACATCTTTCTCGCCAACGTTACTGGGAATCAGCTGTTCCACAACAACGGCGATGGAACCTTCACTGACGTGACCGAAAGGGCTGGTGTCGTTGGAGGCATGCACAATGGCAAAAAGATGTGGTCGGTGGGTGCAGGCTGGTTCGATTACAACAACGACGGGTTACTGGACCTCTTCGTGGTGAATTACTGCCAATGGGAGGTCAACAAGGACCCTTATTGCGCGCTCAAGGAAGGCCTCCGAGCGTATTGCCACCCAAAGATGTATCTTCCCTTGCATAACACCCTCTATCACAATAATGGTGATGGAACCTTTACCGATGTTTCCAAGGAAACCGGAATTGAGGCCATGGAGGGAAAGGGAATGAGCGTCAGCTTTGCGGACTTTGACGGAGACGGCTTTATGGATGCCTTTGTAGCTAACGACACGATGCCCAATTTTCTCTTCCACAATATTGGGGGAAGAAGGTTTGAGGAGGTCGGAGTCGTGGCCGGTGTAGCTTATTCTCCGGACGGGAATGCACTCTCTGGCATGGGATCCGACTTCAAGGACATCAACAATGACGGCTTGCCCGACATCTGGCACACCGCCGTGGAGCACGAAACATTCCCGCTTTATATCAACCAGGGGAAGGGTCAGTTTGTTGACGCGACCGTGACCAGCGGCTTAGGGCAGCTCACGAATCGGATGACAGGGTGGGGTAATGGCGTCTTCGATTTTGACAATGACGGATGGAAGGATCTCTTTGTTGCCCGCTCGAACGTGATGGACAACATTCAGGAAGTCGTACCAAGTCAAATGTATCCAGAGCGGAATTCGATATTCCGCAATCTCGGTAATGGAAGATTTGAGGAGGTCGGCGCACAAGCCGGGCCCGATTTTCTGTTGCCCGGTGCACACCGCGGCGTGGCATTCGGTGACTTGGACAACGACGGCCGTATCGATGCCGTAGTGACGACCCTCGGCGGACAGGTCAAGCTGTTTCACAACATCTCGAACACAGGCCACCACTGGATTCTGCTTCGTTTAGTCGGAACCCGCAGCAACCGCATGGGAATCGGCGCAAAAGTCCGTCTGATTACTGAGGATGGACATTCGCAGTGGAATGAGGTCACCACCGCTGTGGGCTACGCCTCATCGAGCGATTGCCGTGTACATTTTGGGCTCGGGGCAAACCGCCTGATCGAAGAAATGGAGATTATCTGGCCCAGCCGCATCCGCCAGGTTCTGCGCAAAGTTACTGTCGATCAGATTCTGACCATCCAGGAGTCCAAAGCGTAGGATGCGCGTAGTTGTTCATGGCTTCGTCCCGGCCCCAGCGTTGTCGTTCACATCCATTTGTGGCATTGCATCCGGCGCATTCCCTGTCACGCCGTTCTGGGTCTCCGCCGATTTGGCCTGGTTTAAGCGGGCGAAAGTGGCACGGGCTTCGGCCGCGTCTTTCGGGCGACCAACATGTGCATAGGCCACTCCCAGCGACCAGTAGACCCTTGCATCGCTGGAAAATTCCTTCCTGGCAATTTCAAGGTGCGGAATCGATCCCTGAAAGTCGCCCGTATCAAGCAGAAGCAGGCCGAGCAGATAGTGCGGCGCCGGTGTCTGCGGCGCTAAAGCTACGGCCTGCTGGGCATAAGGCAATCCAGCTGCGGAATCCGTCTTGTATTCAACGGCTGCGATCTCAAGGCGCGCCAGCACATTGTTGGGATGCTCTGCAATCTCCTGCTTGAAAGCCTCGATCGCGCCGGAACGGTCGCGCGCCTCAAGCAGAAATCTGCCATAGGCAAAGTGGACAAGGGGAAATTGAGGGTTTTGCTGCAGGACATAATCATATTCACGCCTTGCCTGATCATATTCATTCGCGGCAGACAGGCATGCGCCACGTCCGATATGCTCCACCACGTCGCCCTCCGGCGTACTTTCGGCCGGAGCGGCCTTGTTTTTGATGTGCAGCATGGTCATTCCGAAGATTTGAGCAAGATCGGCGCTTCTCACGCCGCTCAGGCAAAGCGAAGAGAGCGCCATGGCTGCCTGTTCATAGCGGCTTGCTCGCTGCAGCAGGATGCCCTCGTGATAGAGAACCACTTGGCGCAGCTGCGGATCTTGCTCCATTCCAAGTTCTTTGCTCGCCTCAATGTCGTTGAGCGCCTCTTTCTCCTGGCCAAGCTCGAACTCGCACAGGCCAAGCAGGGCGCGCGCAGTGCCATATTTTGGATCGAGAGCAACTACTTTTCTAAACTCACTTGCCGCTGCACTGTATTGATCTTGCTGGTAGTCAATCTCGCCTAAGGACCACCAACCTTCAAGCCAACGGGGATTGAGGGCAAGTGCCTTTCGGAAGAGCGGTACGGCTTCATCGAGGTTGTCAGCATCCTGGGCGGCGGTGGCCTTTGCAGCCAAACTTTGAAAGGCAGCTGAAGCGGTTTGTGTAGGGCGAGCCACGTCAGATGCTCCCTGCGCATTCACTACGGCACAATACACAAACGCCACTACGGCCATGGCGCAGGGCGCTGCCGCAGTCACTCTCCCCACCCGGTCTCGTCGCAATCCGAACATGCTTTTCGGGAATGCGCCAATCATCCCCTGGTGTTCAGCATATCTCAAAGAAAAAGCGGGGCGCATTACGCGCCCCACTTGCCAAACCTCTTCTGAGGTCTAGAAACTGAACCGTGTTTGGATTTGCACGGTTCTGCTGCCCAGCGCGCCAGCGTTCCCATTGGCACCCGCGACACCAAAATCACCGTTGACGCTGTTGATGGATCCATCTGGGTTCACCGTACCCAGAACGTTATCGATCGAGCCACCACCGCCGCCGAACGCCGATCCACCATTGATGTTGGTCTTGTTGAACAGGTTGTAAACATCCGCGCGGAACGAGAGACCGGCGCCTCCACCCAGGAGCTTTGTTTCGGGCAGGCCAAAGTTCTTCGTCAAGCTCATGTCGATGTCGTTGTAGTGCGGACCCGGAAGGGAGTTACGCTGAATCCCGGCCTGCGGCGCAGGGCCGACTGCAGGGAAGGCCGTCGTAACAGGTGTATTGATGGGTCCTTTGAAGAATGCGGTTCCGTTTCCTCCGTAATTGGGGTTCTCGCCTCCAAATCCCTTAAAGACATGGTTCGAGGTGCTCTTGCCTGCACCGCCCAGATATTGGGCCGGACGGATTTGCCCGTAACCGCAAGTATTGCAATAGAGGCTGCCCCCGACGATGTTATAAATCGGGTTCCAGGGGAAGCCTGTATTCCAGTTCAGGATTCCGCTCAATGTCCAGCCTCCAACGATCTTTTCGACCATGTCATTGCTATGGGAGATCACCGGAGACCAAAGGCCGAACAGCTTGAAGGCATCCCGCACGTCGTAATCTGAGCGCCCATACGCCGCGTGTACATCGTAAGGATACGGATCTTCTTCGTATGGACCGGAGTTCGTGTCCATGGCCCTGGCATAGGTGTACTGCCCCTCGGCCTGGAAATGATCGCTAAATTTGTGCTGAAGCGTTGCGATCAGGGCGTTGAAATTGGCACTGCCCTGGTTCCCATAGAAATCGACGGAGGTTACGCTCGGATTAAGAGGTATACCATCGGCTGCCGCAACCCCGTTCCAGTTATTCTGGATGATCAGATGCTCCGTCCGGCTACCCTGGTAACCCAGTGTTGCCACCATATTCTTCGAGAACTGATAGTCCGTTTCCAGAGAATAGTGGTAATTGGTGATGGTTTTGAGGTCCGCCGGGAACGCCGTTACGGTCGTCGTACCGGTCGCCGGCAGATTCGCGCTGGTGAAGGTGGTGATGGCGGCGGGATTCGACGGATAGCCAAACATATTCGTGGCGCTTGAAGAAGTGGCGTAAAGAATACCGTTGCCAGCGCATGTGGGATTGGTGGTAAAGCTCGCATACGGACAAACGAAGCCAGGTTGGGTTCCATTGGGTGGATTAGACCAGCCGTTGGCGGTAATGGCGATCTCGTTCTGGTTATATCCTATGCCGAAGCCGCCCCGCACCACGACCTTGTCGTCGAACCTTGTAGGCGACCACGAAAAGCCCACCTGTGGTCCCCAGTTGGTCTTTTGCGACGATTGCAGATTGCCTCCCACGCGAATGGACATGCCGGTCAAGGCATTGGACTTGCCGGTCAAGGCATTGGCCCCGGTGCCAAACTGGACAACGCCGAGGTTATTCTCCTTTGAATAAAACCCTCCAAAATAGGACCAGCGCAGGCCAAGGTTAACCGTCAGGTTGGGACGGACCTTGTAATCGTCCTGCACAAAGAATCCTGAAACGCTGGTGCGTTCATCCAGCCGCTCCATCGACGGCGTGCCTGTTGTAGCATTGAAAAAGGCGCCGCCCTGGCTATACGGTGCATCGTTCGCGAAATCCCAGAGATTGTGAAAACTATAACTTGGAATCGCGGCCCAAGGCGCATCGCTCAGATAGTAGAGACGCGTAACATCACCGCCGGTTCTGATATTGTGACGGCCCAGAACCTTGGTGAGGGTGTCTTTGTAGTCATACGTCCATTGATCCAGAAGGCTAGGGCTCACAGCGCCGAAACTCTGTGGGCTTGCCGATCCAACGCTATCGATGTTGCCGATTGTCAACCCAAAGGGTGCCTGCGGATTGGTCGTGATTTCGTTCCACCGCCAACCGGCTGCGTTGGCCCGTGCTTCGTTGAGTAGTGTCGGGCTGAATGTGTGGTTCCAGATCAACGCAAATGCATTGTTTATCTGCGAATGGTGCCAAAGGTTAGCCGTGCGGTCTGGGCCATTGTAGGCGGTGCTGTCGTATGGCACCCAATAGAGGGTACCCGTCAAGTGATCCTTATGGGTTACGTCTGCATCGACACGTCCGTTCCACTGGATTGCCGATATCGTAGTTGGATTCACCGTATTGAAAAGGGCTAAATCTGGCGTCGTAGTAAGTCCTGAACCCACGCCAGGCGTGCCCGATGAGCCGCCATAAGTCAAGTCCTGCTTGCCGAATCCGGTAGTGAGAGGCGAACCCACATTGAGTCCATCAGATACTGCATTGCAGTTGACGCCTTGTATCAGCCCAATCGATTGGCAGGTGCGGTTGATAATCGTACTACCTGCGGCTACGCCTTCACCCTTGAACCCCAAAATCGAGGAGGCAACGGGAGCAAGGCCCGTGAGAGAGGCGAACTGCGAGGTATCGTACCAATTCTGGGCGGTCGCACTGGCAGAATACGGACTGGCTTCAAAATTGAAGAACGCGAAAAGCTTGTTTTTCCAGAGCGGCCCGCCGAGACTGGCGCCGTAGTTGTCATATCGGGCATTGTCACGATTGACGCCGCGCTCAGCCGCCGTGCCAGCAACATTCGATCCTTCACCGTTCCACCGCTGGTAGGCATTCAAGCCGGGGCGATTAATTTTGAGGAACGCACTGCCGTGGATCGTGTTGCTGCCGCTCTTGCTAGTCACTTCAATCTGAGCACCGGAGAAGCGGCCTGACTCAGCATCGTAGGCGTTAGCAACTACAGTCATGCTCTGCACAGAATCTTCGCTCGGCGTGATGATCGAGGTACCGCCCCAAACTGCGCTCGCCGTGCTGATGCCATCGATACTAATGCCATTGGTCTCGTACTGGCCGCCCCCGGTCTGGATCTGGGGTCCGTTTTCAGTCTGGAAGATGCCAGCCGCGGAGTCGCCGGAGCCGCCGGGGCCCTGGTTGCCGGGAGTAGTGGCCGAACCGCCACCGCTGCTCTGCGCCGCGTCACCGAAAACGCCGGGGGTCAATTGCGCCAACTGGAAGACATCGCGGTTATACGAGGGCATGTGCTGCACCTCTTCGCTGCTGATCGTGGTACTCTCTGTCGCTGTCACGGTATTGAGCGGCGGTTCGCTTGAACCGTTGACGATTACAGTCTCCTGCACGTCACCTACATTCAGCTGCACGTCGAGATTGTTGGGCTGGTCGGGAATCAAGGCTACTTCCGCGACTTCCTTCTTCTTGAAGCCGGTTCTCTCGACAGTCACCTTGAAGTGATCGGCGGGCAGTGCATTGAACGTGTAGATGCCGTTGTCATCCGAGGTGGCTACCCGCTTTTCGTTGGTTCCCTTGTCCACGAGCGTGACTGTCGCTCTGGGAACCCGAGCTCCGTTTGCATCAGTGACAGTGCCGCGCAACGAAGCGCGGAATTGCGCATGAGCTGGAAGCGCTGCGAGCAGCAGGCACGCAATGACCGCCAAGGCCCAAGGGGCTATCACCGCGGTGAGAGGCATCCTCAAGATCCGGGTACGGTTCGGATGTTTTTCTAAACCAGTAGCTTGCATATCGGTCTCCTCGAAAACGGGTTGCTGTGGTCCGCTACAGAGCCTCGCCCTTTTTAGAAGGCTTTCCCAAGTCTCAGTGGGCGAAAACTGCATAAACGATTGCGCATTGCGCGCAAACGATTGTGCAACGGCGTATTGATACCACCGGAATGATTCTATTGTCAATGAGATTGTCTACCGGCCAGAACTGAGGACCGGGTAATAACATCTGTGAAAACGATTCCAGGCGCTGAGTAATTCGCTTTTCCATTCGGTCCCTTCTTCCTGCAGTCCAGCCCCCTTTTTCCTTGCGGGTGGCGCCTCACCACAGCTTGAAATTGCGGACGGAATCGTAGCTCTTGCCCGTGGGCACGAGAGTGTATCCTAGCGGCGAACGCGCCAAATTCCGATTGAGATCGGGGGGGAGTACAACACTTTGAGACGAGAGACTGGGCTATTTTCTGCAGATTGCTTCCGCGATAGAGCTTTGCTGACGGCATTGCTTATCTGCCTATGCACCTTGGCTCTTCCTGCGGCTGGTGCTAGTCGTCGGGTTCCTCTTACGCTTCAATCCAGCGATGTCCTGCCCACCGGCAATGAATGGATCTCCCTGCCTGACATTCGGGCCGTTGATGGCGCGCTCACCAGCTTTAACGCAATTTCCATGCGTGGTCGCGGTCTGTTGCAGGTAAACGGTGAGCACGGTGCTCCGGCACTCCAGCCCTACTTCATAGTTGACGCAAAACCGTTGGCCTTCCACAACCCCTCCTGGGAACTGATCGAGTACTGGATCCCGTCAGGTCGACTCGTGGTTGATGGCATGGAGATGACTCTCACTTACTGTGCACCTCCAGGTTCGCGGGCGGCATTTCTTCGTATGATGGTGACAAACCAACGCGCGCAGCACGAGTCAGTGACGCTCGGTCTGCGCGCCTCGTGGGGAAGCCTGAGCCGCGTAACCTATGTTCCAGTGGAACTGGACGGACGGCGGACCGTGGGCACCGCGCCATGGGTTGACTCTGCCGAAGCCTTTAGTTACATCACAGATGACACCCGCTTTGCGTGGTCATTGGTTCATCCGGGATCCAAGGCCGAAGTAACCGCACCGCCTTTCAGTGGAGCACCAAGTGTCAACGCCAGCCGAACGGTGGACTTGGCACCCGGCGAGACAGCCGAATCTCTATTCATTCTGGGCGTGGGGATGGAGGAGTTTAGCGCTTCTCACAACGCCAAGGCACTCAGGGAGCTTCTAGATCGGTTTGGTTCCGATGAGGTTGTCCAACAGGCGGCGGCCTGGTGCCATAGCCGCACCCGCACCACCGGCCAGGCAGATCTCGATCTGCTGATGAACAGGAACTACCTGTTCACGGAACTTTACGCATGGGGAAAGACGATCGATACCGAGCAGCTAGTCGGTGTTACGTCGCGAAGTCCACGCTATTATGTGTCGGCTGCATACTGGGACCGGGACGCCATGCTCTGGAGTTTCCCGGCTCTTCTCGACATTGACCGGGAAATGGCTCGCGAGGCGCTTGAATACGCGCTCACCACTCAGTTGCGCAACGCCGGAACGCACAGCCGCTTCATTGACGGCACCGTGCTGGAAGATGGGTTTCAGCTTGATGAGGCGGTGGCCCCAATCATCGCCCTGGCCGAGTATGTGCAACAAACCCAGGACGAGGACTTTCTTCGCTCGCATCGCGAGGCCTTGCAGACATTGTGCGACAGACTCATCGCGCGATACGACCCGAAATCCGGACTCTATTCTTCTCTGCAGGACTCACAGGACGAGTATCAGCGCCTCCCGTTCCTGACCTACGACAATGGGCTGGCATGGCGCGCATTGACTGATGTTGCCACGCTTTTCAAGCGGCTCACCGAAGCCACCGAAGCTCAGACCGTGACCGAGCGCGCTGATGCTCTGCATAAGGCGATTTTGGCGCACTGCATCTCCAACGACGCTCCGGGGGCCGGAGGAACAATCTTCGTATCAGCAACGGATGGTCAGCATTCCGCCTTTACAGAGATTCCACCGGGGTCATTGATGAAACTGCCTGCTCTTGGGTTTATTCCAGAGACGGATCCAGTCTTTGTTCGGACCTACCAGTGGCTCCATTCCAACAATTACAAGTATTCATATTCCGATCAGCCCTACGGTCTTCCCGGGAGCTATCGTCTTCCATTTACAACCTCGTGGAGCATTGCGGACCACCTGTCCTTGTCGATGGGACGTGAACGGGCTCTCAAGGTGCTTCGCGCCAGTGGATGGGACGGAGGAATCATCACCGAGGGCGTCGACGCAACGTCGGGCTTGATGGACCAGCAAGGGCGAGCATTTGCCACAGCGGCAGGCTACATGGCTCATGCGATCTGTCAGTTGGCCTGCAGGGGTGAGGAACAGTGAATGCCGGATCGTGCGCGATGGTGCAAGCGCTTCACGACACCTTTCACCGTGGACCTGACCCATAATGCATTACCTCTCTACCGACGGTCCGCATTCGAAATGGATGGCGAGGATGGGAACTAGGTATGCTCCATGCACCGCGCCGATTGGCTCAGCTTTGCTTTACCCATACTCGGCGAGTGTCGTCACATAGTCGGGACATTTGGTGAACAGCGCTTTGTTGGAAGAAACCGCGCGACCCTGTGGAAGGCTGGTGCATGAACCGCCTGCGAAGAGAGTTTGAAGTCTTCACTCGTTGCCCCCGCTCCATGCAAGTGCTGCTCATGGCCAACATGGTCTATGCTCTCGTACTGCCTGTGATCGAAATCTTTGTAGCGGCCTATGTCATGCGGAATTCGCACGCCGTCGACAGGGTAGTCACCTATCAGTTGTCGGTCTACGTGGGAACGCCTTTGGCCTTCTACCTGAATGGCATCTTGCTTCGTCGAGTGGAAATGAAGCATCTGTACGCCGCAGGAATGCTACTTTCGGGAATGGCCATGATGCTGTTAATGCAATCGGGTGTCCTGACGCTCACCGGTATCGCTGTCTCGGGTCTTGCCATGGGGTTGGCAACGGGGCTCTTCTGGGCCAACCGTGGATTCCTTGCACTGGCCACCACCAACGACGACAATCGCAACTATTACTATGGAGTGGAATTGTTCGTTGCCACACTGGCCTTTGTCGTGGTTCCCGCGCTGGTTGGCTGGTTCATTAGCGGCGCCACCCATTTTGACTGGTTGGGTGGGACTGCCAACCGCGCCTACCGTATCATCGCCATGGCCGTCTTCGCGTGCACAGTTCTCGCCAGCGTAATTGTAGAACAGGGTAATTTCCGCAATCCTGAGCCTGCCCGTTTCATCTTCTTTCGATTTCATCCTCTGTGGTGGTGCATGCTTGAGCTAGCTCTGCTCAAAGGCGTAGCTCAGGGGTACATGCTTACAGCGCCTACGATGCTCATCATGCTATTGGTCGGTCAGGAGGGGATACTTGGAACGACGCAGGCGATCGGAGGCATTTTCTCCGCATGTACCTTGTATGCGGTCGGGCGAACCACCGCGCCGCGCCATCGTAAGATCGTCTTTTCCGTGGGTCTGGCGTTGTTTTTCCTGGGATCGGCTACCTGCGCAGTGCTCCTCAACGCTGTCAGCGTACTGATTTTTGTCGGCTGCCTCGCGCTTGCCAAACCGCTGCTTGATCTTGCCTACAATCCGATCGAATTGCAGGTGATCGAGGCGGTTTCCCGTCAGGAGGCGCGAACTGAATATGCCTATTTCTTCAACCATGAGTTTGGGCTCTTTACGGGACGCTTCCTCGGCTGTGCCCTGTTCCTGGTCATAGCCCATGGGTGGTCCGGGGTTGCTGCGCTCAAGTATGCGTTACCGGCTGTTGCGCTGGCGCAGTTGCTTTCCATCCAGGTAGCAGGCCAGATTTTTAGGGGACTGAAAGAATTGGGTTGTCCACGGCCCACTTGAGTTCTTGGTCGATGTGAACTCTCGACAAAATCAAGTAACGGCATCGGGGAGCCTGACTGTCCCGGTACGGTCACTTTTGAAGGATGATGCAGGGGCGATTGCACAGGTACAGATTAAGGATGTATTTGTTCCCGCAGAATCAACGACCTATCAAGCTGAAAAACTATGGTGAGCACGGTCCTGAATGAATTAGGCCATACTGTTCCAAACGGCGAGATGGAAGCGCCGCCACAGGCTGGCGCTGAGACTTTCACAGAACCGTGTTGGGTCGATTCGCCGGAGATAATGTAGAGGCAGATATCACCAGCGGCGATTCCACGATCAACAAGCGCGCTATCCGAGAGGTCGAACGCCAGACAGCAGAACCCTTCGTGAAGCTCGACAAGTTACTTCAGACAGCGCATCGAATCTACGCACAGCAGAAGCACGACAAGACTAAGATTTACAGTGTGCATGAACCTGAAGTACTGAGCCCCGGGCCGATCTTGGCGCTGCATGTGGTGATGCTCTCACCGCGCGCGTGGGCGCCCAGCACGGCGAACTTTTCGGAAAACCTCCCCAGCGACTGGAGCAGCGAGTCCAGTTGTCCGCTGGCCAGTAACTCATCGAGGCGGCCGAGGCGACACAGCACGCGTTGCTTGACTTTGCCGTCGACGCGCTGGTTAGCGACGATCAGCAAGTACGTACGGGTACCATTTGACTGAGTGCGAAGAAACACGCCACCTATCTCTGCGTTCTTATAGTAGCACTACATACTCGTATGTATCAGCATATGATGCGATATCTGCCAAATATACCGTGACACTACATTTTGCAAAGCTTGACGGTCGTTTTCAATGAAATCAACGGTTTACAGCGACTCACCACCCCCAAACTGTAGAAGATGAGCCTAACAGAGGCCAATTCCTATGTTGCCTCAGGGCAATCGCATGAATATCATTTGAGGCCGAGGAGATCGGCGCGGTAGTTGTCGGAGGTAGCTGCGATGAGTCTTCGGGCCTTGATACCACCTTTGCGTTTGATCGGATCAAGGCGGATGAGGTTGAGAGTGATGTGCTTGAGGAGGGCCAGGTTGTGAGCGGCGTATTTGATTCGGGCTCTCTTCTGGTCATCGTTGAAGATCACATCCATGACCCAATGGAGGCGGTTCTCCACCGACCAGTGAGAGCGGATGGTTTGGGCCAGTCGCTGGGCGTCGGGTGCCAGGCTGCTGATATACAGGCGTGTCTCTCGCTGCACAGTCTGGCCGACCTGCCGCTCGGCTTCGAGCACGGCAAAGGAGCGCAGTCCTTTCCATAGCTCTGGTTCGGCCAGGCATTCCAGTTGGTCGAAGGCATAACAGCGGCGGGTTTCAATGCGACCATGATCCTTCTCCACGGTTTCGGCATATGAGTGCCGGGCCCACTCGGTCGGGTGGGCGCGGAAAGTGCGCCAGAAGTCGCGAATCGATTCGGCCAACTGCGGTTGGTTGTCCTTGACCGCAAGAACATAATCGGCACCGCGATCCTGGATCAACTCGGCAATTTGTGTCTGTGCGCCGAGGGCATCGATGGTAACGGTGCAGCCGTGCAGAGCCAGCGTGGATAGCAATTCCGGGATGGCCGTAATCTCGTTGGATTTTTCCCTTGTTACCCGCTGACCCAGCACCAGGCCGGCTCCGGCAGCAAAAGCAGAAACCAGATGCAGCGCCGTGGCATCCACACCACCCGAACGACGGCTGGTCTTGCCGTCAATGGCCACCGTTTCAGCACCCAGAGTTGGCAATATACTCGACACCCAGTGCCGAAAAGCTCCCTCGAACTGATCCGGATCAATCAATCCGAAGATGCGACCAAAGGTGTCGTGCGCCGGGATCCCGTGCTCCAGCCGCAGATACTTGCGCAACCAATCCAGCTTTTCCTTCGCCCAAAGTTCGATCTCCACAAAGGTCTCAGCGCCCACCAGTACCGCGTTCACTGCCACCACCAGCAACTCCACCAGATCATGCCGTACCTTGGCCTTCTGCCGCGGATCGTGAATCGACACAAACACATCTGCCAGACGCATACCCCTCGCTGTCTCCATAGCGCCCCCCTGGAAACAGCTCAGATGGACTCGCCAACAAAAACGAGTATCAACCCAGATGCCGTATCTACTCAGCTACCTCACCTTCATGCGATTGCCCTGTATGTTGCCTATGATCCCACGCGGGAGGAATGCTCTTCAGCTAAACTCTATCTGCGAGGAGACTGCGGTTTCCAAAGCAGTTGCTGGAGAAATAATCGACCCGCACCTTGTAACGTTGGCAAGCTTGGCTGGCTTTGTTCCATTGGGATGCTCGATAATTGCGAATACCACTCCGCGCTACCTGGCGTCTTGCTGAGCGGTCTGACGAGAGACTGGCTGGAATCAGGTTATTTCCGGCGTAGAGAGCAGTTCATAGAACTGCCTGCTAAGGAGGGCTGGCAATGGGCCTCACTTCCGAAACGATGTGCATTCCAGTTGCCGATCAACCACTGAGCTCAGATACCCAGATTGCCCTGTATGGTGTGACGCGGGTTCTGGCTTCAGTGGGAAGGGCCTTTTTCTGCCTGGATTCGGACTTCCGGATTGTGCATGCTTCTTATCTTCTGGACGATCTGATGGGAAGTGGGATCTCCCGTGCACTGGTCGGCCGGGGAATAGAAGAACTGCTGGGAGCCGACCTCTTTGGGTCGAGAGGACCGTTGCGGGAGGCGTTGCTGGAGGGGCAAAGGCGGGAGGGATGGCGGGCCACTTTGCAATTCAAAGACACCGCGTCGCGGCTGGTGTCGATCACTGCGGCTCCTGTGGCTCATGAAGCCTCAAACATCTGTGATCCGCGAATGAGGTATGTGGTTCTTCTTCGCCCAGCTGAAGAAGATCAGATGTGCTCGAATTCGCCTGCATTCTATTCGGACGCCATCGCCTGCTCACCGGCCATGCAGCGCATTTTCCGCTTGGTGGAGACGCTCCAGCACAGTGAAGCCGCTGCTTTGATCAGCGGCGAAAGCGGAACGGGCAAAGAGGTAGTGGCCCGCGCCATTCACCAGAGTTCGCCACGCAGCAACGGTCCGTTCATTGGCGTAAACTGCGGCGCGTTGCCTGCTGATCTCCTGGAATCTGAGTTGTTCGGCCACGTCCGCGGCGCATTTACCGGAGCGGTGCGTGACCGCGTTGGCCGCTTTGAATTAGCTTCGCATGGAACACTCTTTCTCGACGAAATTGGCGACCTGCATCCCCAGTTGCAGGTCAAGCTCCTGCGCGTGCTCCAGGAGCGCCAATTCGAGCGCGTGGGAGAGAGCGTGACCCGGGCGGCACGGGCCCGTATCATTGCCGCCACGAATGTCGACCTGCGCATTGCGCTTCGCCAAGGGAGGCTACGCGAAGATCTCTACTACCGGCTTTGTGTGGTCCCCATTGAAGTGCCGCCACTACGGCAAAGGAGAGAGGACATTCATCCGCTGGCGGTGCACTTGCTCAATCGGGTCACATCGCAGCACGGACTCGTACGGCGCATTTCTCCGCAGGCAATGCGCCTGCTGCTGGAGTATTCCTGGCCTGGAAATGTCCGGGAATTGGCGAACGTGATGGAGTATGCCGTGGCAGTTGCGAAGATTGAAACTATCTTGCCCGAAGATCTTCCTGAAGAAATACGCCTCTCAACTCCTGCGCCTCGCCTGCTTGCAGCAGAACGCACGAATTTAGCGCCGCCGGCGTCTTATCAGCATGGTCCCCAGCCTGCTGAAGCTGAACGCCTCGTTGCTGTGCTGGAGGCTCATCATTGGAACCGTTCGCAAGCTGCGAAGGTGTTGGGGCTGAGCCGCACCACGCTTTGGCGCAAAATGCGCGAACTGTACATCACAGAGCACCCTTAATGCCCAAATGCTGTGTTTCAAATCTGAAACGCGTGTTGCAACACAGTGTTTCGCTTAACGTCTAGTCCTCTCGCAACTCGTTCATTCCATCGGGTATCTCTTTTGGAATAACACGTGCATCTCCCACGTCAAGATCGCCTACAAGTGTTGCTGCGCGCAAGCAATTGACGCGGCTCGCAGACGATCTCCGAAGAGGAGACTATGGAAATCGGGAGCGGTTTGGTTGGGCGGATGCCAGCTAAGGGCTTGGTGTCTGCCGGAGCAAAGAGCCTGGTACTTGCAGGAATGTTGATATCAGGGTCTTCATCGCTTCAAGCCACCGACGGGCATTATCTGCACGGGGCTGGTCCCGTGAACGAAGCCATGGGCGGCGCCGATACCGGCATCTGCCTTGACGCTACCGGTTCCATTGCGTGGAACCCGGCCTGCACTTCCCAGTTCAAAGGGCATCGCATTGAATTTCATGGAACGATCTTTGTTCCCTGGCGCTCACTTTCCAGCACCGTCGTTGCAAACGCATTCGGTCCGGGCGTACCTGGAACAACGCTCAGCGGAACCACGATCAGCCACACCGATACTTCCTTCATGCCCGGACTGGCCTTCATCTACCATCCCGAGGGCAGCCGCAACGCCTATCACGGCGCCATCCTGGCGGTGAGCGGCTTTGGCGTTGACTACGATCAGAGCAACAACTCCTCCAACCCCATTCTTTCGCCGCAGGCTCCCAACGGCTTCGGGTTTGGCAGACTACGCTCCAACTATGCCTTGCTTACTATGCCCCTAGGCATGTCGCGGCAGATCAATGATCGTCTCTCCGCAGGCATCTCTGTGGTCCCCGCATTCTCCATGCTTAAGGTGGTTCCCGCTCCATTCGTAACCCCGGTTGTCGCGGGCAGCACCATGCACTATTACCTGTCGGCCTCAAAGAATGCCTGGGCATTTGGCCTAGGCGCACAGGTTGGCCTCCAGTACAAGTTCAACCGCATGTGGAGTGTGGGCGTCCCCTACCACACGCCCATCTTTTTCCGCGACTTCAAATGGCAAATGGCCGACCTGACCGGAGTCAAGCATGACGAGGAGTTCGAGATGGATCTACCGCAACTCGTCTCCATGGGCGTGGGCATATCCCCCACGAAACGCACCCACATCGGCGCGGACGCGCGCTGGTTCGACTACGCCGATACAACCGGCTTTGACAAGTCCGGATACAACAACGAAGGTGCGGTTGTAGGCTTCGGATGGAACAGCATCTGGGCCGCGGGCGGCGGCGTAGAACAGCAGGTCACCTCCGCCACCAAGGTCATTGCCGGGTATAACTACTCGCAGAACCCCGTGCCAGCGAAGTTTTCCTTCTTCAACACACCCGCGCCCGCGATCGTGCAGCATCACCTCTCGGGCGATATTGTGCAGAAGGTCGGCAGTTGGGACGTGAACCTGACCTACTACCACGCCTTCCAGAACTCGATCACCGGTCCTTGGATTTCTGGGCTGGGCTCGATTCCCGGCACCAGTGTCACAAACAAAATGTCAGAGAACTCGCTGACCATCGGTTTCGCGAAGAGTTTTTAGTCCCGATGTCAAGAGGAGGCGGCTGGATGAATAAAAGAATCAGCGATGCGTCCTGCGAGATGCTCGGCACCTTCTTTGCCACGCTTGCCCATGCCACACGCATGCGCATCTTCTGCGCGTTGCAGCTTGGGGCGAAAACCGTCACTGAGATTGCCAACGACGCGGGCATCTCCATTACCAATGCTTCGCAGCATCTGCGCCTGATGCGCGACCGGGGCGCAGTGCTTGCGGAGAAGCGTGCGCAGAGTGTGTATTACCGGATTGCCGATCCGTGCTTCATGGAAGCGGCAGTTCTGATTAGCAAGGCACTGTCACAAAGTTACCGCCGCAGCGCGGAGCAAACATCAGCCCGCCCGCGGCAGGGAACGCGCAGTTTACTACAGCCCACGTGACGGCGGTTTTCCGCGGCCACGGGATCATTCAGGAGTCATTGCGGCGCAAACAAATGCTGCCGTGCATGTAACGCCAGCGACCCTAGCAGGCTTTATGCAAGTGAGAAACACCGCAGAAGAGGAGACACAATGCGGCATATGCTTATTCTCGGCGGCGGGACCGCCGGAACCATCATGGCCAACAAGCTAGCTTCCGCACTGGATGAGCGGGACTGGCGAATCACCGTCGTGGACGGGACGGAGGAGCACTACTATCAGCCTGGATTTCTCTTCGTTCCTTTCGGCATCTACCGAATGCGCGAGATCGTGAAGCCCCGGCGCCAGTATCTTCCCGGCCGGATTAAGTTCGTCCTTTCCGGCATCGAGCGGATCGATGCTGAAAAGAAGACAGTGATGCTGTCGAGCGGGGAAGCTCTTCGGTACGACTGTCTCATTATTGCCACAGGGGCCGATATCCATCCCGAGCAGATCGACGGTCTACTTAACGAGGAGTGGGGACGCAGCAAGTTCGACTTCTATACGCCCAAAGGAGCCGACCGCCTGGCGCAATTCCTGAAGGGTTGGCAGGGCGGCAAGCTCGTGCTCAGCATCGCCGAAATGCCAATCAAGTGCCCGGTGGCTCCGCTCGAGTTCCTCTTCCTGGCAGATGCCTACTTCACGGAGCGTGGCATGCGCGACAAGGTAGATATACACCTGGTCACTCCGCTTTCCGGCGCGTTCACCAAGCCCGTCTCAAGCAGGGTACTCGGCGAGTTCCTTGAGCGCAAAGGAATCACCGTAACGCCCGACTTCGATCTTGGGCGCGTAGACAACAAGGAGAAGAAGCTGGTTGCGTGGGACGAGACCGAAGTGAGCTACGACCTGCTCGTGTCCATCCCCACCAATATGGGTAATGCCTGCATTGCCCGCAGCGGGATGGGCAACGAATTAAACTTCGTCCCTACTAACAAGCAGACTCTGAAAGCCGATGGTCTTGAAGATGTCTTTGTTCTGGGCGATGCGTCGAATCTTCCGAGTTCGAAAGCCGGATCAGTCGCCCACTTCCAGTCGGAGATTCTCTTTCAGAACATTCTCGAACACATTGAAGGTCGCCCAGCTTGCGCCCACTTTGACGGTCACGCCAACTGCTTCATAGAGTCGGGATTCGGCAAGGGACTGCTGATCGACTTCAACTACGAAACCGAGCCACTGCCAGGAGAGTTTCCGCTGCCAGGGATCGGTCCCTTCAAACTGCTTGAGGAGAGCCCAATCAACCACTACGGAAAGATGATGTTCCGCTGGGTGTATTGGAACCTCCTGCTGCGCGGCATGGAGTTGCCGATCGAAGCGGAGATGTCGATGGCAGGAAAGCGGGTGCGCTGATGGTCGCCACAGTTATGGAAGACCGTATTGCCGAACTGGATCGCAAGCTTGAATTCATCGTCGAGGAACTCGCTCACCTCAAGCGCGTCCGTAACAGCGCTGAAGATCTGGTGGCCGATCTCACCCTGGTGGGCAGGGACGCGATGGGAGACGCCGTGGAAGCCCTGGGATCCGCGGCGCTTCGGCCCCAGGAGATCATGCACTTGTTCAAGAGCCTGCTGATCGATGCCAGGCTGCTCAATGGGGCGTTACTACAGTTGGAAAGCGCGGCGGATTTCGTTCAGGACGCTCAACCCATCGTTCGCGATCTGTTCCACCAGGCGATCGCAGCTTGCCAGAACTTACAGGAGAAGGGCTACTTCGAAGCCGCCTCCGCGGGAATGCGGATCGGCGATGCGCTTGTCCAGTCGCATTCCCCCAGCGATTTGAAGCAGGTGGAAGCAAGTGTGCCTCAACTTGTCGGGTTTCTGCGCGAACTTACGCGGCCTGAGGTACTGCAAGCCCTTGAGGCAATAATCCATGGCTTTGGAAGAGTTCAGGCAACAATGAATGTGAATAAATCCCTCTTCCAACTTGTGCGAGATATGAACTCGCCGGATGCACGTCGAGGCATTGCGATTCTCGTTGAGTTCCTGAAGGTCGTTGGGTCGCGCTCCGGTTCCGCCGGCCCGGCCGGAACACCAGCAACACAAACCGTAGAAAGGTGACACATGGAAACGATGAACATAGCTGGGAAAGCAATTGAATTGGATGCCGACGGGCATCTTGCCAATCGAAATGATTGGAATGAAAACCTGGCTCGAGAGATTGCTGCACAGGAGGGCATTCCTGAGCTGACATCGCCGCACTGGGCCGTCATTAACTTCATGCGCACGGTCTTTGAAAAAGAAGGCGATGCGCCCTCGATCCGGCGCCTCACAAAGGAGAGCGGCGTCGATACCAAGACGTTGTATCAGCTCTTCCCTAAGGGCCCCGCGAAGCGTGCCGCAAAGATTGCTGGACTGCCAAAACCGAAGGGCTGCATCTAAGGAGAGCGTCAAATGACACAGACAAACTCGGCTGAACCGATTCAGAAAGTCTCAATCATCGTTTCGCACGGATCGCTGGAGGGGGTGTATCCCGGCCTGATTATGGCGAATGGTGCGCGCATGGAAGGCATCGAAGCTTCGCTCTTCTTTACTTTCTTTGGCCTCGACGCGATTATCAAGAAGCGTATGAACAGCTTGAAAGTCGCAACCGTCGGAAATCCGGGAATGCACATGCCTACACTGCTTGGTGCGATACCCGGCATGTCGGCTTTTGCCACTGGAATGATGAAGAAAGAGATCGAGAAGATCGACATTCCTCCCATCGGCGAGTTCATCACCATGATTCACGACGCCGGCTGTCAAATCTACGCCTGCCGCGCCACGGTGGACATGTTCCACCTGAAGCCCAGCGACTTTTGCGAAGAGGTCGATGGAGTCATATCGGTCGGTCAATTCTACGAGAAGGCCGCCGGTGCACAGATTATCTTCACCTAAGAAGCGTCTCGAGGCGGGACGTGATTGTCTGTCTTTGAATCGGATCTACACGAATCAATGCGCTGCACGTCGTATGGAAATGCAGTAGACGCTGCATTTCCATGCGGGCAGTCCCGGGCTGGTCATCCCAATAGTATCGAGAGGGCAAAATGCAGTCACTGAATCGAAAAGATCATTGGGAGCAAGTCTATGCAATGCGCCCAGACTGGGAGCTGAGCTGGTTTGAGCTGGTGCAGGCGCTGTCGCTGAAGATGATTCAAAGGAGTGTACGCGGCAAGGGCAATTCTATCGTCGATATCGGGGGAGGTAACTCCCGGCTGGTGGACTGCCTTCTTGCGGAGGGATTTATTTCTGTCGCCGTTCTCGACGTTTCCTCGAAAGCACTGATAATTGCACAAGCCCGGTTAGGAAGCAAAGCAGCAGAGGTGCAGTGGATCGAATCGGATGTGCTCACTTGGAATTGTACATCGCCCTATGATATCTGGCATGACAGAGCAGCCTACCATTTTTTGACGGATGCGGCAGACAGGGCCACATATGCGGCGTTGGCTTCAAATGCCGTAAAAAGTGGCGGCGTGCTGATCGTCGCCACGTTCGCGCTCGACGGCCCGCGCTCCTGCAGCGGACTTCCCGTCTACTGCGCGAGCGCGGATATGATCGCCGCCGATTTTGCGCCCTCGTTTGAGCTCGTTCAGAGCCTTCCTCATGAACACGTAACTCCCAGCGGAAACATCCGTGAGCGCTGCGTGAACCGCATCTTGAGCGAGTAGGATGTAGGCGGCATTCTACTGCTATGGGTCATAACAGAGAAGAAGTTTGTCAGCGCTGGCGTGAACTGATATCTGCGCAACAAGCAAGTGGGCAGAGCATAGCGG
>DAIDGW010000262.1 GCA_027452245.1 Acidobacteriaceae bacterium | reverse complement strand
CGCAAACAAAACATTCGGATGCGCCTTCATCTGCAAGGTTTCGGTCAGCAGGGTCGGAGCGTTGATGTAGGTGTTGCGATGAATCTGCCCGTAGCGAAGGAAGCGCGCGTTCTCGAGGCCGGGGATCAAGCGCAGCACGCGTGCCTGCTCGCCGAATTTCAGATGATTCTGGAATCCCACCAGGTTGTAGGAATCGGCGCGCAGATTTTCCTGCCGGAGTTGCACGACCGCATAGGGAGTCTTGCCGGTTCGCGGATCGCGCAATCCCACCGGCTTCATCGGACCGAAGCGCAGCGTATCGCGTCCGCGGCGGGCGATCTCTTCGATGGGCAGGCAGCTCTCGAAATAATTGAGGTTCTCCCAATCTTTTTCTTCGACGGATTGCGCGGCGACGAGGGCGTCGTAGAACGCGTCGTACTCCTCTTTCGCCATCGGACAGTTGATGTAGTCCGCGGTGCCCTTGTCATAGCGCGCCGCCATGTAAACGCGCGCCATATCGATGGAATCAGCTTCCACGATGGGACTGATCGAGTCATAGAAATAAAGATGAGGACTGCGAGGATCGTCCGGCGCTGACGCGCTCAATCGCGCAATCTCTTTGGCCAATGCGTCCGAAGTCAAAGGTCCGGTGGCGATAATGGTGATTCCTTCGGATTCGCGGATGCTCTGTACTTCTTGGCGGCGAACACGGATGCGCGACTCGCGCCCGATCCTCTCGGTGACGCGTGCCGCGAAGGTCACGCGATCCACGGCCAGCGCGTGTCCAGCAGGAACGGCGCACTCGCGCGCAATTTCCATGAGCAGCGATCCCGCCCGCCGCATTTCTTCCTTGAGCAGCCAGGGAGCGGTGTTCTCGCTGTCAGACTTCAGGGAATTCGAGCAGACGAGTTCGGCGAAATCGGCCGTCTGATGCGCCGGGGTCATGCGCACCGGACGCATCTCGCATAGCTCGACCTCGACGCCGCGCTGGGCGCACTGCCAGGCCGCCTCGCATCCCGCCAGGCCCGCGCCAACGATTGTGACCGGCTTCATCCCGTTTAGTGTATCGGTTCTTCGGGAATGGTTACGAGCGCGCCAGATCTTCGCGCCATTTTGCGGGAACCCGCGCCGGGCGCGGGGTGTCTGATGTTGCAGACACGCGCGTGCAGAAGAGGAGCGAAGTGTTATGGCTTTCTCGAATGCAGGCGGGGGTCCGCAAATTAACGTCACGCCGCTGATCGACGTGCTCCTGACGCTGATCATTGTTTTCATGGTCGTGGTGTCAATGGACAAGCAGCAGGGCGAGACGGCGCAGATTCCGCAGCCGGATGCGAAGCGGGATTCCGCTCCCACGCCGGCGCGCACCATCGTGATCCAGGTGGTGTGGTCCAACAAGAATTCCGACCCGACGGTGAAGATCAACCAGGAAGATGTGCCCTGGCAGAATCTGGAAATGCGGCTGGCCGAGATCTATTTGAAACGGGCAGAAAAAGTTGCGTTTGTGCGCGGCGATTCTGATGTGGATTTTCAATTTGTCGCCGACGTGATTGACGCGGCGCATCATGCCGGCGTGCAGAGAATCGGCTTGTTGACGGAGGGAAGAAAGGTGGAGGGAGAGTGAGGCAACAGCCCTGGCGACGTTTGGAAAGGCGTTCCCACGTCACGCGTGCCGCTACGAATTCCTCGCGCGGGTCTTGATCCAGATGGGGGTGCCCACAAATTCGAATGCGTCGCGGATCTGATTCTCGATGAAGCGCTGATAGGAGAAGTGCAGTTTCACGGCGCGGTCGGTGAAGAGCACAAATGTCGGCGGCGCGACCGAGGCCTGCGTCATGTAGAGAATCTTCACGCGCTGGCGCATGGGAACCGAAGCGCGGTCGAAGTCGATATGTTCGAGGAAGCGGTTCATGGCCGAAGTAGGAATGCGCTTGCGGCGCTCGTCGGCGACCTCGGCAATGAGGGGGAAGAGCTTGTCGATGCCCTTGTTGGCTTTCGCCGAAACGAATACGACAGGAGCGTAGTTCAGGAATTTCAGGTCGTAGCGCAGGCGGCGCTCGTAGGCCTCGCGATCGCCCGGACGCTTGGACTCGCGCATGCGCTCGGCTTTCGTGGGACGCGAACTTTTCTTCCCGGTGAGGACGAGGTCCCATTTGTTGACGACGATGATCACGGAGCGGCCGCTCTCGTGGGCGTATCCCGCGATCGCAGCATCGAGCTGGCTCACGCCTTCGGTCGCGTCGATGACGAGCAGAGCGATGTCGGCCGTCTCGAGATGCTTGCGCGCCATTACCACGGAAAGCTTTTCGGCCATGAGGTGCGTTTTGCCCTTGCGGCGAATACCGGCGGTATCGATGAACCGGAAGCGGCGCCCATCGCGTTCGATGAGTTCGTCGATGGCGTCGCGCGTGGTGCCGGGGATGGGCGAGACGATGGCGCGATCAGAGCCTGTCAATGCATTCAGCAGCGTCGACTTGCCGACATTGGGGTGTCCAATGATGGCAATGGAAACCTCGCGGGTTTCGTCGTCGGTCGTCGGTGGCTGGTCGGGGGGGGCGTCCTCTTGCGCCGTTGGCCCTTGATCGTCGGGTCCGCTCTCTTCGGCATTTTCGGCATGCCCGGCGGGGAAAGCCTTTTCCAGGATTGCGTCCAGCAGGTCATCAATTCCGCGGCCGTGCTCGGCAGAGATGGGGAACATCTCGCGAATGCCGAGGCGGTGAAAATCATCCACCAGCGAGGCTTGTTTTTCGGAATCCACCTTATTGACGGCGAGGAACAGCGGCCGCCCGGTCTTGCGCAGCAGCCGCGCGAGTTCCATATCTGGGGCGGCAAGCTCGCTGCGTCCATCGACGACCAGAACGATGGCCGTGGCTTGGTCGAGCGCCACGCGCGCCTGGCGGAAGATTTCCGAGGGAATTAAATCTTTGTCTTCGGGGATAATGCCGCCGGTATCGACCACGCGGAAATTGCGCCCGCGCCATTCGGCCGGAGCGTAGAGGCGGTCGCGGGTGATGCCGGGTTCGTCGCCCACGATGGCGCGCCGCGATCCCACGATGCGGTTGAACAGCGTCGACTTGCCGACGTTGGGCCGGCCGACGATGGCGAGCAGGTTTGGAAGTTCTTTCGACATGTGTATGAACAAAATAGCCGACTCCGTGAGTCGGCCTGAGACTCGAATGCGACTGCTCGAAATTCAGCGCCCTGGACTCGCGGCCGATTACCGGCAGCGGGCAACTGTTTATTATAGAGACTTCGTGCCGTCCTCTTCCCAGCCCGCTGCTTCGCGGAATGCTCCGAGGTCTTCGGAGCCGTCTGGCAAAGACGCGTCGCTCTACCAGTTCTTTTCTCCCGGCGGCGTGCTGTCGAGAAAGCATCCTGCCTACGAGTTTCGCCGCGGACAGTTGCAGATGGCGCAGGCGGTCGAGCAGGCTCTGGAAGAAAAGCGGCACCTGATCGTCGAGGCCGGCACGGGCACGGGGAAAACGCTGGCGTATTTGCTGCCGGTGATCCGGTCGGGCAAGCGCGTGATCATTTCGACCGGGACGAAAAATCTGCAGGAGCAGCTGTTCTTCAAAGATATTCCGTTCCTGGAACAGGCGCTGTTTGAAAGGCAGATTCCTCGGGCAGACGGGAATGACAACGACGGCGGCCGGAATCCTAACGCAGCTGAAGGAGCGCGCCTTTCCGTCTGCTACATGAAGGGGCGCAACAATTATCTGTGCCGCAAGAAGCTTTACGACTTGACCGATCAGCCGGTGCTGAGCGGCCTGCAGGAGATCGAGCAGTATCGGGCCATTGCCGCATGGGAAAAGAACACGCAGACCGGAGATCGGGCGGAACTCGCGGAACTGCCGGAGGCGAGCGCGCTGTGGCACAAGCTCGACGCGCGCTCCGATACCTGCATCGGGCAGAAGTGTTCGCAGTGGGAGCGGTGTTTCATAACGGAAATGCACCGCCGGGCGATGGAAAGCGACATCATCATCGTCAACCATCATCTCTTCTTTGCCGATCTTGCCATCAAGTTGCAGGCTGACGGCGCGCCCGACGCGGGCATCCTGCCGGAAGCGGCGGCGGTGATTTTCGACGAAGCGCACGAAATCGAAGACGTTGCGGGGAATTATTTCGGGATCTCGGTCAGCAATCTGCGCATGGAAGAACTGGCGCGCGATGTGGAAGCCTCGTTGATCCACAATCGCATGATGTCGGCGTCGCTATCGGGAGCGATCGGGAGCCTGCGGGAAAAGTCGCAGCTGTTCTTTTCCCTGCTTCCGCCGGGCGACGGACGTTTCTCGTTCGAGACGCGCCGCGAATTCCTGGAAGAGAATGGCGACGAATTCCTGGCGCTCAACCAGTCGCTCACGCGGGTTATCGGCGAGCTCGAGAACCTGCCCTCCAAGCCCGAAGACGTTTTTAATTTCGTCCGCCGCGCACAGGAGATCCAGGCGCAGCTGGGATACGCGATGGAATCCGAGGACCAGAACACGGTTTTCTGGATCGAGCGGAGGAGTGGAAATATCCGCAATGCGCGCAGCCGGGAAGGCTTCAGCGGCGCCGATAAACCAGGGCCGGAAAAAGGGGATTCGGCTGCTGAGACGATGCTTAGAGGGCGGCAGAATGTTTTCCTGCAAGCCACGCCCATCGACGTCGGGCCGATCCTGCGCGAGTGCCTGTGGTCGAAGCTGGAATGCGCGGTCCTGACCTCGGCGACGTTGGCGGTGGGCGGCGGATTCGACTACGTCCGCAAACGCCTGGGACTCGAACATGCGCGCGAAGCGGTGCTGCCCTCGCACTTCGATTATCAAAGCCAGGCGCTGCTGTATGTCCCGCCCGACCTGCCCGATCCGCGGACGCCGCAGTTTGTGCAGAAGGCGGCCGAGCGGGTGCGCAGGCTGCTGGAGATTACGCGTGGCCGCGCCTTCGTGCTGTTCACCAGCTACGCGCAGATGAATGGAATTTATCAGCGGCTGCTGGGAGAGCTTGAATTCCCAATGCTGAAGCAGGGGGATGCGCCGAAATCCGCGCTGCTCGAAGAATTCCGGCTCACGCCGAATGCAGTGCTGTTCGCGACGTCATCTTTCTGGCAGGGCGTGGATGTGCAGGGCGAGCAGTTGAGCTGCGTGATCATCGACCGGCTTCCGTTTGCGGTACCCAGCGATCCAGTGGTGGCGGCGCGCGTCAAGGCAATCGATTCCGGGGGAGGCAATGCCTTCTTCGACTACCAAGTACCGTCGGCAGTGATCACGCTGAAGCAGGGTTTCGGGCGGCTCATTCGTTCGCTGCACGACCGCGGGCTGCTCGTCCTGCTCGACAACCGCATCCTCAAAAAGCAATACGGGCGCGTGTTCGTCGACAGTTTGCCCAGCTACCGGAGAACGACGGAAATGAAGATCGTGGAGGAATTCTTCGGGGCGTCGTAGTTGAGAGCTCAATACTTCAATAACAATCGCATCCGAAGCACGGGTCTATCCCGGAGCGTCCGAGATTGTTCCCATACAAGCGAGCATAAAATAGACCCGTGAAACGAAAAAAAGGACAACGTGCCGCTACTCCCAAGACCGGCAGCGTGCAGGAGCTTAAGGGCATCATTCAAAAGCCGCGACGCCCGGTCACCATCAAGGAAATGAACGAAGCGATTGCCTGGTGCGCCGCGCAAACGCTTCGCCGGACGAAGCGGCCCTAGCCGTGTTACGCCGCTCTATTTTTCTCCCGCATATGCCGGCATAACCTTCACCGCAATGCCCGAGGGTTTCGTCTTGCTGTGATACACACGCTCAGTAGCCTTCACGAAGTCGGACGGCTTCGCATCCGGGATATTTAGGAACGTCTGCGGATTGCGGTCGGTGAGAGGAAACCACGAGCTCTGAATCTGCACCATGATGCGGTGGCCGCGCTGGAAGGTGTGATTCACGTCCTGCATGTTGAAGTTCACTTCTTCGACTTTGCCGGGAGTAAAGGCCTCGGGCTTTTCAAAGCTGTGGCGGAACTTGCCGCGGAAGGGTTCGCCACGGATCAATTGCTCATAGCCTCCCATTTCGAAGGCCGGCATGCCAACGTCGGTGCGCTCCCGCCGGTTTTCCCGCTTATCGAGTTTGCTGTCCGGATAATCGTTGGGATAAACGTCGATCAGCTTCACATCCCAATCGGAATCGGTGCCGCTGGTGGAGACGAACAGCTTGGGCGAAACCGGGCCGACGATGGTGACATCTTCGTCCAGCACCGGAGTTTCATAGGTCAGGACGTCGGTGCGCGTGGCCGCGAAGCGCTGGTCGGAAACCATGTACTCCTGCGGAACGTCGAGCGCCGTGTAGTTCACGAAGGGGACAGGATGCGCGGGATCGCTGACGTACTCGTCAAATCCTGAGGAGTCGTTCGGCGCGTCGAATGACAAAACTCCATTGGGGTGCAGGTAGAGCGTCTTGGCCGACGCGTTTTCCGGAGGCCATGCCGAATAGCGGCGCCAGACGTTGGTCCCGGTCTCGAAGACATACGCCTTCGGCAGGTTCGTATCCGTGGCGCCCTTCAGATAATGCTCAAAGAACGGAAACAGAATATTTTTGCGGTAGAAGTCACCAGTGTTGGAAGCGAAATCGGCGCGGCCGAGGTGCTCGCCGTCATAGCGATACCATCCACCGTGAACCCACGGGCCGACCACCAGCGCGTTGAAAATATCGGGGTTGTTCTTGTCGATCGAGTGAAACGTGGTGAACGGGCCTTGCAGATCCTCGGCGTCGAACCACCCGCCGACCGTGAGCACCGCGCAATGGATGTTCTTCAGATGGGGCGCAAGGTTGCGGGCCTTCCAGTAATCGTCGTAAGTGTCATGGCGCATCTGATCGTCATAGAGCCAGCTATTTCCTTGCAGCAGCTTCGAGAGATTTGAGATCGGACCGGCATGCAGGTAAAAGTTGTAGCCATTCTCGGTTCCGAAATCGAAGGGAACAAAAGCCTTCGGCGGCAGCTCAGGATGCTCCTGCGGCTTGAAAAATGCATAGAAACCGAAATTCGCCGCCAGCATGAATGCCCCGCCGTGGTAGGCATCGTCGCCCATGAACAAATTGGTCATGGGGGCCTCGGGAGACGCGGCCTTCAGCGCGGGATGCGAGTCGATGATGCTGGCAGAAGTGTAAAAGCCCGGGTAGGAAATTCCCCAGATTCCCGCGTTGCCGTTGTTGTTGGGAATGTTCTTCAGCAGCCAGTCGATGGTGTCATAAAGATCGGTGGAATCGTCGACATCTTTGTTCGAGGTCTTGTGGTCGATGTGCGGACGCATTTCGACAAACTGGCCTTCCGACATCCAACGGCCGCGCACGTCCTGGTCAACGAAGATGTAGCCCGCGCGGTCAAAGTCGGGAGAAGGTCCGAGCTGTTTTCGGTAATTGTCCACTCCGTACGGGCCGATGCTGTAGGGCGTGCGATTGATCAGAAACGGATAAGAGCGCGAAGAATCTTTCGGTACATAAATCGACGTGAAGAGATGAATGCCGTCGCGCATGGGGATGCGGTATTCGTATTTCGTATAGTGCGCGCGGACGTCGAAATCCGGCTTATCGGCGGAGTTCTGGGCGAAGGCGGAGGCAAAACAAAAGACAGCAATCCATACCGGCAGAATGCGGCGCATTAGGGCTCCTTGAGGAAGGGAAAACTAATCGGCCAAGCTACATTTGACGCCGGGACTGAGTCAAGTCGGCCTCGCGCCGTCGCGGTACAATAAAGATTGCGATCGTGGGTTTAAGCAGCATTGATGCGGGCGCGCTGAGGGATTCATGTTCGAAGTCACCGTAGAAGATACATTTGCCGCAGGGCACTACCTGCGCAATTACAAAGGCAAGTGCGAGAACCCGCACGGGCATAACTACAAAATTCGGGTCACCCTGGCGGGAGCCGAACTGGACAAGGCCGGGCTGCTGCTCGACTTTAAGGATTTGCGCGAAGTCATGCGGCACGTCATCGAGCGGCTCGATCACCAGATGATCAACGACATCGCGCCGTTTACCGAGATCAATCCTTCCGCAGAGAACCTGGCGAAGTATTTCTACGACGAGTCGAATACCCGCCTGCAGCGCGTGACCAGCGGCCGCGTGCGGGTAAAGGATGTGACGGTATTCGAAACCGATACGACCACCGCCAAGTACAGTGAATAGGCGGCTGCCGGCGGCCAGCGGCTGCTCTTATGCAGATAACCGAGATCTACAAATCGCTGCAGGGAGAGTCCACCTACGCCGGACTACCGTGCGTCTTTGTGCGGCTGACGGCGTGCAATCTGCGCTGCTCCTGGTGCGACAGCGAATACACCTTCAGCGGCGGACGCAAGATGACTCTCGAAGCCGTGCTCAATGCAGTGCACCGGCTGAGCCCCGGCGGAGGCTTGGTCGAGATCACCGGTGGCGAGCCGATGCTGCAGGAGCGCGAGGTCGTTCCACTGATGCAGACGCTACTTGAGGATGGCTACCGCGTGCTGCTTGAGACCAGCGGAGAACGTCCGCTGGCCGACGTTCCGGCGGGAGTGATCAAAATCGCGGATGTGAAGTGTCCGGATTCGGGCGAAGGCGATACTTTCTGCGGGGAGAACCTGCAGGCTCTGCAGATGCACGACGAAATAAAATTCGTGATTGCATCGCGCCTGGATTACGAATTTGCCCGCGATTTTACCCGCCGGCATAACTTGGACTCGCGGGTGAATGCAGTGCTATTCTCCCCGGCGTTTCGCAAGGACGCGAGGGGCGCGCGCGACAGTTCCCATTGTCTCGTCGATCCCCAGCAACTCGCGGAATGGATGCTTGAGGACGATGTTCCGGCGCGCCTGAGCTTGCAAATGCACAAGTTCATTTGGGATCCGGCCCTTAAGGGGGTGTGACGAAAGGGCGCGGCTTCGGGCGGGCAGCATCCCAGGGTCGTCGAAGGTTAGAGCGGATTTGGCGGACACAAAAAGATCTCGGGCGGTGGTGCTGCTCAGCGGCGGGATGGATTCGTGTGTCTGCGCCGCACTCGCCGCGCGCGATCATGACGCCGCTGCCGTCCATGTCAGCTACGGTCAGCGTACGGAAGAACGCGAGCGGCAGTCGTTTCTCGCGATCTGCCGGCGACTGAACATCTACGACAAACTTATGGTGCGCAATGACGCGCTGCGCGCCATCGGGGGCTCGGCGCTCACCGACGAGGAAATCGCGGTCCCAAATGCGGAATCTGTCGGCCAAGGGGTTCCCGTGACTTATGTTCCCTTCCGCAACGCGCATTTTCTTGCCGTTGCGGTCAGCTGGGCGGAGGTCCTGGAGGCCGAAAAGGTCTATATTGGCGCGGTCGAGCCGGATAGTTCCGGATATCCCGATTGCCGGCCCGCGTATTACGAAGCCTTCAACCAGGTAGTGAAGACAGGGACGAAGGAAGGGCGAATCGAGGTCGTCACGCCGCTGATCGCCATGCGCAAGGCGGAGATCGTGCGCCTCGGCCTTGAAATCGGTGCTCCCTTCGATTTAACTTGGTCTTGCTATAGCCGCGAAGACGAGGCCTGTGGCGAATGTGATAGCTGTGTGCTCCGTTTGCGGGCGTTCGCGGCGGCAGGCGTAAAGGACCCGATTCCTTACGCCGCTAAATAAAAAGATTTATATGGCCGGGAGGCCACACATGAGAAAACTGTCAGCTATCTTTTCTGTCCTGGTTCTTGTATTGGCGGCCCTGCCCGCTGCGTTTGCCCAGGCATCCGGGACGGTCAAAGGTGTTTGCAAGGATGCCCAGGGTAACCCCATTGCCAACGCCCTCGTAGTCTGGGCGAACCAGGATAACGGTCAGAAATATACCTTGAAGACCAACAAGAAGGGCGAGTACTTCTCCCTTGGCATCGCACCCGGAACCTACAACGTCGTGCTCTATAAAAATGCTGACGACATGAAAGCCAATAAGGACCTGTTCCACTACAACAAGTTCCAGGTCCAGATGGACGAGAGCACGCTCGACTTCGATCTGAAGAAACAGGCCGAGGAGCAGGCCAAGGGGGTCGGGCTGACTCCCGAGCAAATCAAGCAGATGCAGGAGCAGAAGGCCAAGCAGGAAAAAGAAGTTAACACCGTGAAGTCGCTCAATGAGAAGTTGCAGGCCGCCGACGCTTCGGCCAAAGCGGGAGATTATGACTCGGCCATCGCCGACCTGACCGCAGCCAATCAGATCGACCCGACACGCGACCTGATCTGGTTCAAGCTGGGCGACTACAATCGGCTCTCGGCGCCCAAGCAGACCGACCCCGCGGTGAAGCAGAAGCGCTTCGACGACGCCATTCAGGCGTACCAGAAAGCCATTCAGATCAAGAATGATGAACTGCAGTCGGGCAAGGATAAGGATCCGGCCAAGGCGAAGGAAACACTCGGCGCCTACTACAACAATCTGGCCGAAGCCTACGCCAAGGACAACAAGGTCGACGATGCGATCAAGACCTACGCCCAGGCCGCCGAGGCAAATCCTGGCAACGCCGCGCAGTATTACTTCAACACTGGCGCCGTCTGCACCAACGCTGGCAAGGTGGACGATGCGGTCGCGGCCTTCGACAAGGTGATTGCCGCCGATCCCACCAAGGCCGATGCCTACTACTGGAAGGGCGTCAACATGATCGGGAAGGCTACATTAGGCAAGAACGGCAAGATGGAGGCGCCTCCGGGAACCGCCGAAGCCTTCCAGAAGTACCTGGAACTGCAGCCGACCGGGACCTATGCCGATCCTTCGAAACAGATGCTGGCGAGCATCGGGGCCTCCGTGGAAACCTCGTACGGTAAGAAGAAGACATCCAAGAAGTAGACCTACCCTTTCGACCCAGAGGGCGGCTCCGCGAGCCGCCCTTTTTTACTAAAGTTACCCGCTCGGTTACCAAGGGATACGTACTTGTTGTGCCTAGGTTTCTGGTGCACAAAGAGATACAGTCTCTCTAAGGCAGTCTCCCTCCCTGTGGCAGTGCGATCCCATGAAAGTGAGGACCAATGGCGGCACCAGGAAGAGCCCCCATTTCAGTCGAACTCGACGGAGTTAAAGGCAAAGGCCGCGTCGCTACCCCGGCCCTGCTAACCGCAATGCTGCGCTCGTCCGACAAGGTCAGCGACCTGATCTTTTCGCCGGGGCGTCCGCCGCAAGTGCAGGTCTACGGGCAACTGATCCCTGTTCAGGTGCCTGGATTGACCGTGCTCACTCCCGACGACACGCGGCACATCGCCGTGGACCTGCTGGGTGATAACAAGCAGGCCATCACCACGCTGCGCGAGAACGGCGCCTGTGACATTTCTTATGGATTGCCCGGGATGGCCCGCTTCCGCGTCAACGTCTTCATTCAGCGAGGAAGTTGCGCCGTCGTCATGCGCGTAATCCCGACGACGATCCCGGATTTCGATTCGCTGCGCCTGCCCAAGAGCCTGGCCGATGTATCCAAGCTGCGCGATGGCATTGTGCTGGTCACCGGACCGGCGGGATCGGGCAAGTCTTCGACCATGGCGGTGCTGCTCGACTGCATCAATCGCGACAAGTTCTATCACATCATCACCATCGAAGATCCGATCGAGTTTCTGCATAACCACAAAAATTCGACCATTCATCAGCGCGAATTGCACAGCGATACGCCCAGCTTCGCCCATGCCTTGCGCTCGGCCATGCGCCAGGCGCCGAAAGTCATCCTGGTCGGGGAGATGCGCGACCGCGAAACGATTGAAATCGTGCTGGAAGCGGCCGAAACCGGGCACCTGGTTTTCTCCAGCCTCAATACGATGGACGCTTCCAAGACCGTGGAGCGCATCATCAGTTCTTTTGCGCCCAACGAGCAGCAAAGCATCCGCGAGCGCTTTGCCAAGTCTTTCCGCTACATCATTTGCCAGCGCTTGCTGCCCAAGGCCGATCGCGGCGGCCGCGTTCCCGCGGTCGAGATCCTGAAGGCCAACCCGCGCACCCGCGAGTGCATTGAAAAGGGCGAGCAGGAAAATAAAACACTGCTCGACGCAATGAAGGCTGGCTCCGGGGAAGGCATGCAGTACTTCGATGGCGAGATTGCGCAACTGGTCCGCGACCGGGTGGTGGAACTCGAAGCTGGCCTGTCCTACGCCAGCAACGCCGCCACACTCGGCCAGGAACTGGCCCGCTAATCGGATTGCCCACTTCTGGCCGGTTTTTGTCCGGCGTGCAAATTTCGACGGCGGCCGACTCGCAGCCGCACGGGAACCGCCCCTGGCCTCTCTATTTCCCGCCAATCAGCCGGATCCGCGAGGTAAACGCACGTCCTTCGCAGGCTCCGAACGTGGGCACCGGGTGCGTTGGATCAATCGTGCCATTCACCGCATAAGGATTGCAGCGTCCGGTTAAATTATCGAATCCGCCGCGCAGCGCCCAATAGTTCTTGAACAGGTGAAAGCGCTTTTCCAACTGGAGATTCAGCGAGTAGTACGTGGGAAAGCGATACGCATTTGCCGCCCCGAGCAGTTGCTGCTGATCGTTGAATTCGCTGAACGCGAAGCCATTGCGCGCCTCCGCCGAAAAGGCAATTTCTGTCTGGTGAAGGATCGGCAGCTTGAAGAACGGCAGGTAGCCCCAGGCCAGGAACCGGTTGGGCACATCCCAGGAATAGGGGCCTGGTTGCTGGGAGCTCAGGATCGGGCTGTCAACGTTGAAATCCAGCACCTGGTTTGAGATCGAACGTGACCGCGTGTACGACCCCATGATCATGAAACTCTCGCGGAAATTGTGGCGGAGCGAAACTTGAAATGCGTCGTAATGGTCCTGGCGCGTGTTTTCGAGCAAAAAGTTCCCCGTAGGCGCACCGCTCAGCGTGTTGTAGACGAACTCGTCCCGCCCCCGCTTCTGCAGATATTCCGCTTTCAGATAAACCGCCTTGGGCAGTTTCCGTTCCAACCCGAGACTCCAATTGAGAAACTTCGGAGCGTACAGATTGTGCGGGTCGATTGAAAAGCTGGTCGTCACCGGAGGCAGAACCGTGACGCAATTGACGGTGCAGCCGCTGGTCTTCACCTGGTAGAAGTTGTCGATACGCGTTCCCTCGTACGGTCGAGCAAGCAAAAAGATCGGGGTAGTTTCGTAAATGATCCCCACACCTGCCGACAGCTTCGTCGTGGCCGAATTATCGAGCACATACGTGCCCGCCAGACGGGGTGAAACGACGGGCGTGCGCACGATGTCGTCCCAATCCAGCCGGATGCCGGGTTCGAGCAGCAGGCGATTGGTAATGCCCCAACGGTCTTCCGCATAGCCGCTGACTTCATCATTGATCGTCTGGTGAAATGCCACAGGGGTGAATGTCGTATAGCGCCGGCAGGGAAAACTGCCGGTCGATGGAATCGTCAGGCATTCTGTCGGGCTGGTCAGCTTGTCGTTATCGGCCAGATACGAGATCGGCTGGCGATTGAAATCGGCGTTATATGTGATGCGATCCAGGTCCACGCCAAATTTAAAATCGTGCCGCCCATGCCACTGCACCGGAGGCAGGTAGAGATTGGACAATCCCTGCCAGCGTCTCGCATTGGTTCCCATCGAAAGGTAGTAGCTTCCATTGGCCGACGCGCTGTTGAACCAGAACGTATTCGTTCCGTAGGGGGTAAGTTCCAGCTCGTATTGATCAAAGCCGAATCCAGCCTCCAGCAACTCTCCACCTTTGAAGTAGTACTGATCTTTGATGCTGCCGATATAGCCCGTCTCGGTATCGGCAGGATTGGTCTGCTGCGGATATTGCGGCGAGAGATAGGGATAGTCGTCGTGCAAATGATTCAGCAGAAAGCTCATCGTTACGATATTTCGCGACGTGATATTGGTTTGCAGCTTCAGCAGATTGCCAAATTGCAGCAAGTGGTCGTAGTCGGTAGCCGGCGGCAGGTCGGTATAGATTGTGTTTTCGTATTCGAGATCGGCGGCGTTGTAAAACCATGCCCGGCCTTTCTTGATCGGACCGGAAAAGGCGAAACGGGGCAGAAACTGATCGAACTTCCACCCGTTCTTGTTCTGGAACGAGGGAATGAAATCGGTGGCCCAGGTGCGGAAGTGGTCGTCTCCAATGCCGGTGTTGAGCGCCAGGACACCGCCCGACCCTTTGCCGTACTCCGCTGGCTCGCGCGCGGACTCCACCTGGATCGAGCGGAATGCGTCGGTGCTGATGCGTGCCAGCAATTCCCCGTTGGCCGGCTGCGTGATGTTGAAGCCGTCGAGCATGGTGACGGTCTGGTAGGTTTGCGCTCCCGCTACGTGGGGCTGACCGGTATTGTCCTGCACCACGCCCGGAATGAAGTTCAGCACGTTGCGGTAGTCGTGCGTCGCCGGATAAGGAATGTTGATGACATCCAGTCCGCTAATGGATTCCCTGGCAGAGATCTGCTGGGGATCGATGGCTGGCGTCGATTCCGTCACGTTGACGATTTCCTTAACTTCCTGCTGCTCATTCAACTCCACTTCGAGGCCCGTGCCCGGTACTACATCCACCTCCGGCTGCTCCATGGCGTAGTAGCCTTCCTTCTCCACACGGAGCCGGTACTTACCCCCCTTGGGGACTGGCAGACGGCAGCGCCCATAAAAATCGGTTTCACAGCGCAGCGGGGCGCCCGTCGCAGGCTGCAATTCCACGCGCGCCGATCGCAGGGCCACTCCGTTTTCGTTGGTGACCATGACGGTGAAAGAAGATGCGGGCCGTGGTTGGATTTGCCCCCATGCGCCCCACCCGAGCCATACCACGAAACCGCAAAGGAGCAGGATGGACCGCAACCGCGCGCGGATCTCCCTTAGGTATCCCCATTTATGGCAGGAGGAACCCGAAGTGCTGGGGTCGGAGGGCCGCCTGTGATCCCGCTGATCAGCCAATGCCATCGCGTCTCTGAATCTGAGCTAAGAGTTCACCTTACTTGCCGCAATCCCCATCAATCAATGCCGAAGTTAGATGCACCGCCTGCACCTGCGGCGTGCCGGTGAGAATTCGGCATCCGAGCCGGAACCGCCCTACGCCGCTGCCCGCGACGCCGCATTGAACACACTCGCAAAACGTTATTAGCTCCGGAGGTACATGACCTTCGTTCCCGTTGAGTCTGGTTGGAACTTGGCCGACAATTGCTCAAGATCGCTGTCTGCGGGGAGAAGCAACGTGTCTTACCGTCGCACGCTGTTCACCATCATTTTGCTGCTGGGCTGCGTGTCTATGGCGGCAGCGCGCGATTTGGCCGTCGTTGCCAATAACGGCAATCCGACCAGGGAACTTACGGTCGCGGAATTCGTGAAGATCTGCAAGGCGCAAACCAATCACTGGTCCGATGGCAAATCCGTAACGCTGGTCATGCGCTCGCCGGCCGTTCCTGAGATGAAGGTTTTTCTGGAAAAGGTGTACGAGATGCCGGAGAGCGAAGTCAATCAGTTGATCGCCTCTGCCAACCGGGAACGCGCCAATCACGCCGCCATCGTGATTGCCACCTCCGACGATGACCTGGTGAATAAAGTGGCCTCACTGCCCGGGGCGATTGGTGTGGTCGATGTTTACGCCATCAACAGCAGCGTGCGCGTCCTGAAGTTGGGCGGCAAGCTGCCGCTTGAGCCCGGTTATCTGCTGCATGGCAATTAGACCGCGGCTGTCCCTGCCTGCCGAAGCATCAGGCAGATATCTTCGATCAGCGAAATAGTCGAGAGAAGGACAATGACCAGCCGTACCGGTGAAAAATCGGCGACTTCCGCAAAGTCTTCGCGCAAATCGATGCGGCGCTTTCCGCGCTATGCTCTCGATGTCCGCATCCAGGTAAAGATGTTCCACGACGGCGAGTTCCAGAACTGCTGGGGACACTCCACCGAAATGGGACCGGATGGCATTGGCGCCACCCTCACGGGCGAACTCGAATCGGGAGAGATCGTGACGCTGGAAATTCCGCTTCCGTTGAGCCCTTATCCCTTGAAGATTCGCGCCATCGTCCGCTACCGCAGCGGGCTTCACTACGGCTTCGAATTTCTGACCCTCACCCAGCAGCAGCGCGATACCCTGCGCCGCGTCTGCGAGATGCTGGCCACCAAAGCCTGAATGAAGCATTACTTTCACGCTGTAAAAGCGCGCCTGAGCCCGATTTGGCGCGGGAACGGCGCGCTCCACGCGGTGTTTAGAGAATTGCAATTACCTCAGTAACTTTCTGGGCAATCCCCGCCGTTCTACGATCAAAAGGTTCGAGGCACATGTTGAGGGGGAAATTCTGTTATGGGGGAACGTGTCACTCCCTCTAACACGGACCAACTTGCCCGCGCCAGGCGTCTCAAGAAGACGCTGGAGAGCGGCGCGCCTCCTTCTTTCGTCGTCCGCGAGAACGCCCAGAGTATTCCACGCCAGTGCCCTGTATTTGCCTCGCCCGACGGCGACACAAAAGAACTGCGCTTCTGCTATATCGAGCAGTCGTTCGAGAATGCGCCCAACCCGCTCTGTATTGTGGATGCCCAGGGCAGAATGATTTGCATCAACGGGGCATTCCAGAAAGTGTTCGGCTACTCCCTTTCAGAAGCTCTCAATCACACCATTGACAATCTTATCGTCCCGCCGGGACGCGAGGCCGAGACCAAGTGGATCAGCGAGTGCATTCTCCATGGAGAGAAGATCACTCTGGAGACGCAGCGCCGCCGCAAAGACGGCTCGATGGTGGATGTCTCCCTCTCCACCGCTCCCCTGATCGTGGATGGAAAGATCGCCGGCGCGCATGTCGCCTATCACGATATTTCCGACCGCAAGCGGGCGCAGGCGTTAAGTTCCGCCCTGTATCGCGTTGCAGAAAAGAGCAGCTCCGCAGAAGACCTGCAACAATTCTTCGCCGCTGTGCACAGCATTGTCGATGAATTGATGTATGCCAAGAACTTTTACATCGCGATGCACGACCCGGTTACAAACACGGTAACGTTTCCCTATTACGTAAACGAAATGGATCCGTCACCCGCCCCTCGCCGCAGTGGGCGCGGGCTGACGGAATATTTGCTGCGCACCGGCGAGCCCCTCCTGGCCGATCCCGCCGCGGTGCAGAGGCTGCTGAACAGCGGAGAAATCGAATGCCATGGCTCCCGATCACTCGACTGGCTTGGCATTCCGCTCAAGAGCGGCAGTCGCGCATTCGGCGCGCTCGTGGTCCAAACTTATTCGCCCAACGTGCGTTACACCGAGCGCGACAAGGAAATTCTCACCTTCGTTTCGCGCCAGCTGGCTACGGCCATCGAACACAAAAAGCACGAGGAGGCACTGCGCCGTTCCGAGGCCCGCTATCGTTCGCTGGTTCAGAGTTCCGTTTATGGAATTTATCGCTCCAGCCTGGAAGGCAAATTTCTGGACGTCAACTCGGCTCTGATCAACATGCTGGGATATTCATCCGCAGAAGAAGTCCTGGCTCTCGATCCACGCAGCGACATCTTCTTGCAGCCCGAAGATCAGGTCCGCCTGATGGAAGAGTTCCGCCGCACCGGGCGCATGGATGGCGTCGAAGTCAAATGGAAGCGCAGCGACGGCACCCCCATCACGGTGCGCATCAGCGGACGTGCGGTCAGCAGCGCCGACGAGCCTGCCGACGTCCTCGAAGCCATCGCGGAGGATGTCACCGAACGCCGCATCCTCGAAGATCAGCTTCGCCAGTCCCAGAAGATGGAAGCTGTCGGACGCCTGGCCGGCGGCATCGCTCACGATTTCAATAATCTGCTCATGGTCATCGGCGGGTATACCGAGGTCATGCTCACCGGCCTGCACGCTTCGCATCCGCTGCATTCCAAGGCGCGCGCGATTCAGGCGGCTTCCGACCGAGCTTCCATGTTGACCCGGCAATTGCTGGCTTTCAGCCGCAAGCAACTGCTGGAACTCAAAGTCGTCGACCTGAATTCCATCGTTGCCGACATGGAGCGCCTCTTGCGTCCGCTGATCGGCGAAAATATCGAACTCATCACCCGCCTCGCTCCCGAAGCCGGACACACCCGTGCCGACGCCGGTCAGCTTGAGCAGGTGCTGATGAACTTGGTCGTCAATGCCAAGGACGCTCTGCCCAGCGGCGGCCGCATCACCATCGAAACCGCCGCAGTCGAGGTCGAAGACGGACACCGCAAAGAATCCAGCTTCATTCGTGCCGGAGAATACCTGGTCCTGTCCGTCAGCGACAACGGCCAGGGCATGGACCGGGAAACCCAATCGCGCATCTTCGAACCATTTTTCACCACCAAAGAAAAAGGCAAAGGCACCGGCCTCGGCCTTTCCACCGTCTATGGCATCGTCAAGCAGAGCGGCGGATACGTAATGGTGCAGAGTGAAATCGGATCGGGCACCACCTTCAAGATTTACCTCCCGCGCGTTGACGAAGAAGCGGAAGTTTGCGGTTCCACTCCCGCGCCGCGCACCGAAACCAGAGGCTCGGAAACCGTTCTGCTGGTCGAAGACGAAGAGTCCGTCCGCGAACTCGTTCGCGACACCTTGCAGGCGAAGGGCTACCGCGTTCTCGAAGCCAACGACGGACGCGCCGGCATCGCCGCCGCCACTTCCCACACCGGCCAGATTGACCTGGTGATCACCGACGTGGTCATGCCCGGCATGGGCGGATACGAAATGGTGCAGCAACTCGCCGCCTCGCGTCCCGGAATGAAGGTCCTGTATCTCTCCGGCTATACCGAGGATGCCATTGTCAACGAAGGCACCATCCAGAGCGGCACCGCCTTTCTGCAGAAGCCCTTCACCTTGCAGAACCTCTCCCGCAAGGTTCGCGAAATCCTCAACTGACGGAAAAGGCCCCGGCGCCGCCGGAGCCTTCCTGAATCTTTCTCCACGTTTATGCGGCTTGGGATTTCTGAAACTCCTCGGGCCGGCTTTCGAACTCTTTCCGGCACTCATCCGAGCAGAAGTAATACTGCTTGCCCTGATATTCGGATTTCCCTTCGGCGCGGTTTTCGTCCACCTGCATTCCACAAACCGGATCGGTCGCCATTGCTTCCTCCTCAGTGCGATGAATCGTTCATCCTCACAGCATGACCGAGCCAAGGATCGAACTCAATCCATGAAATCCCCGAGGTAGAGGAACTCATAATGATCATTCCTTGGGACTCAATGGGATGCCCCAGGTCTCGCCGCTTTTGCGGGACATGGGAAGCTCCCGTCGAGCCCAGTCTCGTTCCGCGACTACGGATAAAAATCCTCGGCGCACTGTTCGATACTCGGCGGGAGAGCTTTGTGCCTTACGGCTTCTTCACTACATTCCCGCCCTTCATCACAAAATCCACTTTCTCCATAATCGAAATATCGCTCAGCGGATCCCCCGGTACAGCCACAATATCGGCCAGCTTTCCCGCTTCGACAGTTCCCAGTGAGTCCTGCACGCCCAGCAACTCCGCCGCGGACGACGTGGCCGCCCGGATCGCCTGGGCCGGAGTCATGCCAAATTTCACCATCGAGGAAAATTCTTTCGCCGGATTGACGGTCCACGCGAATCCGCCCGCGTCGGTTCCAAACGCAATCTTCACGCCGGCTTTCATCGCGCGCCGGAATGTGTCTTCGTGGATCTGAATCATTTTCACCCAGACCGGAGCGCCTTCCGCCGCTCGTCCCTGCGCCACGTATTCGCCCACATAAATGGTCGGCACGTAGAAAATGCCGTGCTGCGCCATCATTTTCAAATCGGCATCGGCAATGTAGTTTCCGTGTTCAATCGAATCGACTCCCGCTTCCACCGAGTTGTGCACTCCGTTGAGCGCCATCGCGTGCGACGCCACTTTGTGCCGCTCCCGGTGCGCCTCATCCACAATCGCCCGCAGTTCATCCATCGTGAACGTCGGGATATCATCGAGAACGCCATCCTCGCGCACCCGGTACGACCGGTCGCTGTACACCTTGATCCAATCGGCCCCGTAGCTGATCTGCTCCCGCACCGCTTGCCGTGCATTGTCCGCGCCGTCCACGATCTGCACCCCGTGCGGCACGGGCAGATTCGGCGCGTATCCCTGCAGCGGATACGCTCCCGTCACATCGAGCGCGCGCGTCGCCACTTCCATGCGAGGCCCGGGAATCATCCCGTTGTTGATCGCCTTCTTCATATCGGCGTCGGCATAGCCCGCGCCCTCCGTCTCCAGGTCGCGAATCGACGTGAACCCATACTCCAGCGCCCGCCGCGCATTTACGGTCGCCCGAATGGCGCGGTATTGCGGCGACTCCTTCAGCAATTGCTCGTCGTAATCCTCTGCGGTGATGTCGCCGTTCAGCAGGATGTGCGTATGCGTATCCATCAATCCCGGCATGCAGGTTTCGCGGGACAAATCGATGACCTGCGCTCCCGAGGGCACGCTTGTCCCCACGTCGTCGATCTTGCCGCCATCGATCACGATCACGACATTTTTGCGCAACGCATCGCCGCGTCCATCGAAAAGGTTGCCGCAGCGCAAAACCACGACTCGCCCTGCGCCGTTCTGTGCCCATCCAAATGTTGAAAGCACGACTAATAACCCGATTCCGAAAATTCTGCGCATCTCTGCACCTCCATAGTTCTTCTGTCACTTCGAGCAACATGAGAAATTCCGCTGTTGATCGCGAAACGGTCTCAGGGGCAGCCGCAGACAGCGACCGCCGGCCACCGGCCCGCTTTGCATTTCCTGTGCACAGCCTGTGGAGATTCCGGCTGCCCACTCTATCAAATTCCGGCAGCCGTTACCGCCCGCATCAAGAAATGCCGCTTTCATCTCACTTCCCGACAGCTTCTTACAGCTCTTTCTCGCAGCTGTGTGCCGCCAAATATTTCTCCAAAGATTTTCCTCAGTTGCACAAAAAATATTGAATTGACCCCGTAGGGTTTTACCCGTACATTCACTCTCGCCTTGCAGCAAAATTTACGTCAAAAACAGAATCAACTTGCATGGTCTGCCGCTGCGGCGTCCGGCCGTGTTGCAACCCTCCGCACGACACCGTTGAGCAATTTATTTTTTCCCGGTTGGCAAGAATGAAAACAGAAGAATGGAAGACCTACCGCACCCGGTTCCTCGTCAAGGCAAAACAACTCAACTCCAACCTCAGCTTCGTCGATCCCCTGGGACGCGAGCACTCCGGTCGCAAGGGCGACTACCTCGTCGAATCTTCCGACGGAGTGGTGCGCATCGCGCCTCGCCACATTTTTGAAGACATTTACGTGCCCATGCTGCTCGAGCAAAGGGCATTTCTTCCGCTCGAAAACGGCAAGCCATCCCGGCGTAAACCTGTTCAACCCTGGCGAGACCGCCGCAGCCCCGGTCCGTCGCTGGGCGTGATGTAGCCCGGCGGGCGGAGCAGACTTCAGCAGGTCAACCCATTAACCGTAAGTCAAACCCGGTCGTCAACCAGGCCGGAAAAGCAAGTCGGCCGAGCCCGGTGTGGAAATCGCGGCATTATCGATGTATCAGGCCCGTCATTGCTGTGGGTACAACATATGGTATTTCCCTATTGACAGGCACAATACACAGGAGTAACGTGACAATCCCAGCAGCAATATCCGCTCTCACGGGAATGTGGGCGGAGCGAAGAAGGTAGCCAACAAGGCGGCGGGCTCCGGGCCAAGAGGTGATCCGGCACTCGCTGCAAAAAACAACCGAGTTCAGCTCCCAGGACGCCGGGTTCCTGATCCGTGAAGCCGGCGTCCAAAGCTGACACTCTCTGGCCGGACGTGCAAGCCAGACCCGCCGTCCGGATTGTGCGGTGACCGTTTCCCCGATCCTCCCCCGGGGCGACGAAAATGCTAGCTGAACATTGAAATGCTGGCCGGGTTCTTGTGTCCACACTCCGCAACCACGGAGCCGGGCACCGGAAGTTCCGGTTGTGAAATTTTAGGAGCTCTCAGATGGAAACTCTCACTCGCCTGGTTACGGAATCGTTTGCCCGCCACGGCTTTGATCGCCCGCTCGACTACCGCCGGCTGCACTGGTCGCGCTGGTTCCCCTGCGAGTCTCCTCACAGTCTCCTGTTCATCCCCAGCAAGCCGGGCATCTTTGCCATTGCCGAAGATGTCATGAGCTTCCGGAGTGGCGCGGCATCTCTCGACCCTCCGGGCGAGGTAAATTCCGCCCGCCGGATGCTAGCTGTTCTTCAATTCGGCGAGGACGATGATATGGCTTTCGTTCTGGATCGCATGTTCTCGCTCCAGAACCCCATGCGGGCGCGTTTGCTCTCCGGACGCTGCTTCCTCCGTTTTGTCGTGATTGAGGACCAGGTCCAGCGCCGCAATATCTGCAATGCTCTCAACCAATGGCTCTTGTCGTCAGCGGAGAAGGCCTCCGGCATCGGTGCCCATTTCGCCAGTTCGCTGGAGCTGCCCATTCAGGAGGGACGGACCTTGTCCCCTACCCAGGCTCAATCGACAGACCAGCCCCACGAGCACTCCCCTACAGAGACTCCTTTGCACTCGCCGCCGTTCCCCGCAGGCTTTTAGACGAGAGCTATCGCCTGCCCCGGAGATTTGTGGAACAACGGCCTTTAGGGCCGCTCAGGAATTGCAATTTGAAGGGGCTTTAGCCCCCGATTATCCCGGAGAACACCTGAAAATTGCCCGGGGAAAAGACAGAGAACGACCGCGGCCCGCAGGGACGCCTGAAATAGAAGATCAAAGGCCCTTCCGGATCCTGGAATCGCCTGGCACCACCTAGAATCTAATTAGGAGAGAGCCCCGAATGTCCGAACTGAAGACCACAGACGTGAAAACCACTGAAACCCAAACGACTTCTCCCGCGAGAAAGAAGACCTCTGGCCTCTCCTTCCGCCGCCTGTTTACCAAGGCCGGTGTCTCTCCTTACGACGAAGTCGAATGGGAATCTCGCCTCGCCCAGATCACCGACGCCAAGGGCAACGTCATCTTCGAACAGAAAGACGTCGAAGTCCCCAAAGACTGGTCGATGACCGCGACCAACATTGTTGCCTCGAAATATCTGCACGGCAAGCTGGGAACCGCCGAGCGGGAGACCGGCGTCCGCCAGCTCGTCGCCCGCGTCGCCGAAAGTATTCGCGACTGGGGACTCGCCCAGGGCTACTTCCGCACTCCCGACGACGGGGCCGTCTTCCATGACGAGCTCGTACACATTCTCGTTCGCCAGTACGCCGCCTTCAACTCGCCCGTCTGGTTCAACGTGGGATGCGACCGCATCGAGCCCAACTCCGACGGCCAGAACTGGCACTGGAACCCGCAAACGCAGCAGGTCGAATTCGGCGTCACCGGATACACCAAGCCGCAGTGTTCCGCCTGCTTTATCAACTCGGTAAAAGATTCTCTCGATTCCATACTCACCCTGGCCAAGACCGAAGGCATGCTGTTCAAGTGGGGCAGCGGTACGGGAACGAACCTGTCTCCTCTGCGCGGGTCCGCCGAAACTCTCTCCGGCGGCGGTACCGCCAGCGGCCCGCTCAGCTTCATGAAAGGCTTCGACGCCTTCGCCGGCGTCATCAAGTCCGGCGGCAAAACCCGTCGCGCCGCCAAGATGGTCATCCTGAATGTCGACCATCCGGACATCATCGACTTCATCGAGTGCAAGCAGAAAGAAGAAGCCAAGGCGCATGCGCTGGTTGCCATGGGATACGACGGCTCCCATCCTGATTCCGACGCCTACTCGTCCATATTTTTCCAGAACGCCAACAACAGTGTCCGCGTAAACGACGACTTCATGTACGCCGTTCTGCGCGACACCGATTTCTCCACTCGCGCCGTCACCGACGGCCACGTCGTTGAGACGTACAAAGCGAAAGGTCTTCTCCACAAAATTTCCGAAGCCACCTGGCACTGCGGCGATCCCGGCATGCAGTACGACACCACCGTCAACCGTTGGCACACTTCGAAGAACACGGCCCGCATCAATGCTTCGAACCCTTGCAGCGAGTACATGTTCCTCGACGATTCGGCCTGCAACCTGGCCAGCTTGAACCTGCTGAAGTTCGCGCCCAACGGCACGTTTGACGTGGAAGCCTATCGGCATGCGGTCGACGTCCTGATCACCGCCCAGGAGATCATCGTCGACAACGCGGGATATCCTACGCAGCAGATCATGCGCAACTCGCACGATTACCGTCCCCTCGGCTTGGGATACGCGAATCTCGGGGCGCTGTTGATGGCCGCCGGTCATCCCTACGACTCCGATGCTGGACGCGACTATGCTGCCTGCGTTACCGCCATCATGTGCGGCCAGGCGTATCTACAGTCCAGCCGCATTGCCGAACTCTGCGAGCCGCTGGCCCCGGCCACCGAAGCCACGAAGAAGGGACTCGGCGAGACCAATCTCGGATCGAATGTCATGCCCGGCGGCGCCTGCCCCGGCTGGTACATCAACCGCGAGCCGTTCCTCGATGTCATCCGCATGCATCGGGCATCGGTCAACAACATCAACAAGAGCAACGTTCCGGCCGCTCTCCTCGAAGCCAGCAAGCAGTGCTGGGACGAAGCCCTCGCCCACGGCGAGAAGTTCGGCTACCGCAACTCGCAAGTCACCGTGCTCGCTCCCACCGGCACCATCGGTTTCATGATGGACTGCGATACGACCGGGATTGAGCCGGATCTGGCACTGGTGAAATACAAGAAGCTGGTGGGCGGCGGCATGATCAAGATCGTCAACAATACCGTGCCCACCGCTCTATTCAAGCTGGGATACACGCACGAGCAGACCGACGCCATCGTCAGCTACATCGACGCGACCGGCACGATCGAAGGCGCCCCTCACGTCAAAGACGATCATCTCGCGGTGTTCGATTGCTCGTTCAAGCCGGCCAAGGGCACCCGCGCCATCCACTACATGGGACATCTCCGCATGATGGCGGCGGCGCAGCCGTTCATCTCCGGTGCCATATCGAAGACCGTCAATCTACCCGAAAACGCCACCGTGGAAGACATCATGGAGGCGTACATCCAGGCATGGAAGCTTGGCCTGAAGGCGGTGGCCATCTACCGCGATGGATGCAAGAAGTCGCAGCCGCTTTCGGCCGCCGGAACTAAGACCGCCTCGGCAGGCAATCAGCCCGACAGTGCCCGTCCCGCTCAGATCGTGGAGGAAGAAGACATGAACGCGCCTCCGCGCGCCGTGCGTCACAAGCTGCAGGAAGAGCGCATGTCGGTGACGCACAAATTCAAAGTCGGCGATCACGAGGGCTACCTCACCGTCGGGCTGTATCCCAACGGAGAGCCCGGCGAACTGTTCATCACCATGGCGAAGGAAGGATCGACCGTCTCCGGCCTGATGGACAGCTTTGCGCTGGCGGTTTCGATCGCGCTGCAGCACGGCGTTCCGCTGAAGCTGTTCTGCGAGAAGTTTGCGCATACGCGCTTCGAGCCGAGCGGCTGGAGCGGCAATCCGGATATCGGCTACGCCAAGTCGATCATGGACTACATCTTCCGCTGGCTGCAGATGCGTTTCCTGACCGGCCAGCAGCAGATGCTGTTCGAGAACCTGCGGCCGAAGCTGTCAGCTATCAGCTCTCAGCCGTCAGAAGCTGAAGTGGAAGCGTCCGAGCCGAAGCCCGAGACCCGGAGCCTGAAGCCCGGTCCCGTGCACGCTGCCGATGCGCTGTCGAGCCTGGTCGATCTGGGAGACGC
>DAIDGW010000261.1 GCA_027452245.1 Acidobacteriaceae bacterium | reverse complement strand
CGCATGAGCACTAGAGATTTCCAGAAGCCAGATGGACGTAAATGCGCCAACGGAGAGTTGCGTGAGAACCGTCATCACGACCAATGGCCAGTGGGGATGCTCGGGACGCAACCGGTTGAGATCGACTTTTCGAAGATTGTGGGGCATCCGGGCGGGCAGCGTGATGCGAGTCGTCGAGAGGCTGTCGTCTGCCGAAGGCATGCCTGGCGAATTAGCGTCCGCGCGATATTCCTCGCGCCACTCCGCCGTGCGGATAGTCTCAATTCGAATTGCGCCCTCAGGACATGCGGAGACGCAGGCCGGCTGCTGTCCCTTGGTCAGTCTTCCGTAGCACATATCGCACTTGCCCACTACTCCTCGCTCAGGGTTGTACTGCGGAACGCCATAAGAGCAGTTCCAAGTGCAGTACTGGCATCCAATGCAGATATCCGCACTGTGACGCACGATTCCCGTTGGGCCATCCTTGGAATAGGCATCGACTGGGCACCCCGTCATACAGGTAGGCTCAAGGCAGTGGTTACAGCCCATTGAGAGATAATGGCGAAGCGTATCCGGGTAGATGCCGCCTTCGATTTCCCCAACGCGCCGCCAGAGAATATCCGCAGGATTTCCATTTTGCTCGTTGCAGGCCACCACGCAGCACTTGCATCCGATGCACTTGGTCATGTCGAAGTGAAAGCGATACTGCTCGCCAGGCCCCGGCGGAACGGGCAGTGCGATGTTTGAACCTATCCCGCACAACGAAGCCACCACTCCATCGACTGGATTCGCCGCGGTGGTGAGGAGGAAGGCATCGTCGCCTGCCCGGGCTCGTTCGAGTAGGGGTAGTTCCATGGGGACAGCTCCATCAATGTGAGTTTGCGAGCAAAGTGCAAAGAGTATGTCTGGCACCGGGGCACACGTCCGATTCGCCATCATGCGACTAAATCCAGGCGCAAGAGCTCAACTAGATGTGTCGGTCTATTTGCGGCGGCTTGGCCAGGCTCATCGGGGAGCCGACTCGAAATCACTCCGTTAGGGAAGCTGCCGGCGCGCAGGGCCGGTCAAATGCGAGCGGAAGGCTGAAACCCCGCCATTCCGCGTGGAGTGGTTGCGTTTGAGCATAAGGGTAAATCGCTCGGAGCGCAAGTGAGACTGTGGGACCCTAGTGGGACCTTCGCGATAGCGATTTCAGAGTCTCTGTGGCCAAGTTTCCGAATATTGCGTGCCTCTTCATTGCTTTGTCGATGAACTCCGTGTTAATGAAGGAATTAGGTATTCCTCTATCGCCGTCGGTACCAGGATGTACCGATCGCGTTAGAAGGGACGGAACTGTTCGCGGCGAACTTTGTGCCGCTCACTGTCCCGCTTTAAGAGCGTGCCTCGAATGCGCCAAGCGGCACGCTTTCCAGTTCTTCAAGCATCAGTCCGGGTTCTAGGTAAGGATTTATCTGATGCATCGATCTGGAAACCGATTTTATAAGCGTAGTTCAGCACGATGAGTTTGGTGAGTTTTTTGCATCGTAAACGTCAATCGTTTGCCACCCGGATCCATGGCGTTACGGGCGGGCTCGACCATTCAGATCGATCGCTTTTGAATTCAATTAACGGAGAAACAACATGCCAGGGGCAACTTTTGGCGGCTTGCGAGTTCTTTCCCTCGAATCGCGTCGCGCAGTTGAAGTCGGAAAGCTGATCCGCACCTACGGCGGTGATCCGCTTACGGCCCCTGCCATGCGCGAAATTCCCCTCGAATCCAATCAGCCGATTATTGATTTCACGGAAGCCTTGTTGCGCGGCGCATTCGATCTGGTCATCTTC
>DAIDGW010000260.1 GCA_027452245.1 Acidobacteriaceae bacterium | reverse complement strand
CTCGGAGAACTTCTCACCGTCGAACCCCCAGATGAAACGTGTCATGTTGCCGGTTAGGTGCAGTTCAATCTCTCGTGTGGGCGGCCTTCCGTCGGTTCCCTCATAGCGGGCGCGAAGATCGGCATAGGTCAGAACCTTCCGCCCTGCTTGATGAAGCCCTACGCCCGGATCGTTGAGTCGCTCGGCGACTTCCATCGCTACGTTGTCAACCTCCGGTCCGACGTGGAGATGGACAGGATTCGTCGGTTTCAGATGTGCTTCAACACTCTTGACTTCGGGCTCCGGAGTGTTCACAAACGGCTTAGTGTCGGGGCCTGGCTGCGGGTACGGGATTGTGCCAGTCTTCTGAGACGAGTTCTTCTTAGGGGACGCACCCTTCACTTCAGCCGAAGACATCGGCATGTTCATCATGCCTCCCGATTCCATCGGCATCCCGGCCATACTGCCCGAAGACATGTCCTCTTGGGTCATACCGTCCATGCCAACCATGTTGCTACCCATCTGCATTCCGTTCATCCCTTTCATAGAGCCCATGCCCATATCGCTCATTGGGCGAGTCGGGACGGGATCGAGAGCGGGAATAGGCGCCATCATGCCCTGCCGGGGCGCCAAGGTTCCGCGCGCAAAGCCACTTCGATCCATGGATTCCGCAAAGATCGTGTAGGCACGCTCTTCCTGCGGCTGGACGACCACGTCATAGGTTTCTGCTACGTTGATGCGGAACTCGTCCACAGTCACAGGTTGAAGGTCGTTTCCATCGGCCTGGACTACCGAGAGCTTTAGACCAGGGATCCGTACATCGAAGGCCGTCATTGAAGAGCCATTGATGAAGCGAAGACGGACACGCTCCCCCGGCTTGAATATTCCCGTCCAGTTCGCATCGGGCGGATTTCCATTAAGGAGGTAGGTGTACGTTGCGCTGGTGACATCGAGAATATCTCTGGGACTCATGTTCATCTTTGCCCAGGCGAGACGGCGAGAGATCGTCTTCCAGAAGCCCCCCTTCGCCGCGGCGGAAACGAAATTCGGTACCGTGTATCGGTGGTAGTTGTAGTAGTCGCTCTGCTCCTTCAGATTGCTGAAAACGGTCTCGGGATCGGTATCGGTCCAGTCGGACAGGAACACGACGTAATCGCGCTCCGACTCAAGCGGGTCTTTGGAACGCGGCTCAATAATGAGCGGACCGACGAGGCCGCTCTGCTCCTGGAACCGGGTGTGGCTGTGATACCAAGCCGTTCCGCGCTGCTGCACCGGGAACCGATAGATGAAAGTCTCGCCGGGCGCGATGCCGCGAAAGCTCAGACCCGGAACCCCATCCATATCCGCGGGGATGCGCAGTGAGTGCCAATGAATCGAGGTAGGCACTTTGAGGTGGTTGGTTACGGAGATGGTCACCGTGTCCCCTTCCCGCCAGCGGAGCAGAGGCCCAGGAACAGTGCCGTTGACTGCGGTCGCCGCTGCCCGGCGCCCGGTAAAGTTCACGGGAATTTTATCGATATTCAGATCGAAATGTGTGCCGGACAACTCGGCAAGAGGAGTTGCACAGGTTTCTGCCGCAGCCGGTAAGCCGTCGAGCAGAGACAGCGCCGCTCCCGCGGCGCATCCCTGCACGAACTTGCGGCGCGTAATGGGGAGAAAAGAGGAGTTGTAAGCAAAATCCTCGCAATCCATCGATGACCTCACAGTTAAACCGTTAGAATCGGTCAGAGCGGAGATCGAGGGACGAAACCGTTCATGGGAGTTTGAACGAGATTCGCCCCTGACCTATCGGATGCACTTGCGGCGGGCGGAAAACGCTAGATACGGAGGGAAGTTCCGGGACGCATCTCGAGTGGGGTCCTCGCGAGTTGTCGAGGCATTCGTCGGCGATTTGAGCATCGCGCATTGTTCGCGGCCTGTCCGGTCAGAGCGGATAACGGCGAAAGTGCCAGCTGCGAAGAAGGAAAATTCACTCCCCTCACCGCAGAGCCCTTCTCAATCGCGAACAACCCATTCTTGCAAAAAGTCGCACCGCACGAATGCTCGCCACTTACCGCGGCAAAACTATTTACCGCCTGCACGGACATTCCATGACAATGTTCCGCCTCTTTGTGGCCCGTAGCCATCCCTGCATGTTGGCCGCAAGGGGGGCTCCCAATGCCTGTGAGCGAACAGCGCAGATCGCAATTAACCGCAAGCGCCTGAGCGGTCGCCAGCGCTAATAAGACGGTCACGAGAATGGCTTTCTTCAGCATTTCTCATCGAGGCCGCGGCAAACTCAGGGAGGTGCTCGGAGAAACGTCGAAGCGGCCTGTTTTGGGTATAGCATGCCAGGTGCTGCGGCCACAAGGCAGGCGGATGCGACCGCAGGGCCGACGCATATAAATGAACCGGATTTGCTATATGCAAATCGGGGCCGAGTTGTGACAAGGGGATATGGACAACCCCTTGAAGTATTTTTCCGAGTTGACGGACCCTCGGGTGGAGCGGAACCGGGAACATTTGCTGGAAGAGATTCTTCTGATTGCCATCGCGGCGGTGTTGAGCGGGGCCGAAAGTTGGAACGACATTGCTTTGTACGGCGAGGACAAGCGAGAGTGGCTGAAGACGTTTTTGACCCTCCCCGGCGGCATTCCGTCGCACGACACCTTCAACAGGGTCTTTGCGGCGTTGGATCCGGAAGAGATGGAAAGGGGCTTTGTGGCATGGGTTTCTTCCATCGCCAAACTGACGGCGGGCGAGGTGGTAGCCATCGACGGCAAGACCTTGTGCGGCGCCTGCGAGGCCGGCAAGAAGAAACTGGTTCACATGGTCTCGGCCTGGGCCGAGGGCAATGGGTTGGTGCTCGGTCAGCGCAAGGTGGATGAAAAGTCCAACGAGATCACGGCGATTCCCAAGCTGCTGGCCGCGCTGGAACTGGTTGGCGCCGTGGTGACGATCGACGCCATGGGCTGCCAGCGAGCCATCGCCGAGAAGATTATCGACAAGAAGGCGGACTACATTCTGGCGGTGAAAGAGAACCAGCAACTACTTCTGGCCGACATCAAGGACTCGTTTCAGATGCTGGCTGCAGACGCCGTGGACCAGCAGGTCGATTGCGGCCACGGGCGCGTGGAAACGCGGCACTGTTCGGTTCTGGCCGACCTGAGCCTGCTGGAAAAAGCATCCGAGTGGGCCTCGCTCAAGGGCTTGGTGCGCATCGAAGCCGAACGCTATCACAAGGCTTCGGGCAAAACCGAGACCGAAATCCGTTACTACATCACCAGCCTCGCGCCCGACCCAGCGCGGCTGAATCGCTGCATTCGCCAACACTGGGGAATCGAAAACAAACTCCACTGGGTGCTGGATGTCGGCTTCAGCGAAGACTTGGACCGAAAACGCGCCGGCCACGCCGCCCAGAACTTCTCTCTGCTGAACCGTATCGCACTCAACCTGCTTAAACAAGAACAATCGCTCAAACGAGGAGTCAAGGGAAAACGCCTCAAGGCTGCCTGGAACCACGCCTACCTATTGAAATTACTGGGAGTTTGATATGCGTCGGCCCTGGATGCGACCGATCGATCCCGCTCTTGATGCGCAGGCATCGAACCGGCACGCCCACCGTTTCGAGACCCTGATTAGAATCCAGAACCTCATCGCCGAAGCAGAACAACGACTGACCGCGGATTCAGGATGTACTCCGAACTCGACAGAAGCGGCGAGGCTCCTGCTTCGCGGAAGTCGTCCGGAAACGGCAGAGAAGTATCGACCACCCGTTGCCATTGTCCAGGTGATCCCTGCTGAACAATGAATGCAACGGGCTCGGGAGAGCCGTTGACCATGACATAAAGACCGGAATCGTCGAATGCCGCTCCTCGCAAGTAATACGCCAGGCAACGCGAATCCGGAGAAAGATCGGGACCGCCTCTGGGGCCGTACCAGTGAATGTCGTCCCGCCAATAGCGGCTGCGACAGATCGATGGGTGGCTCTTGCGGAAAGCGATCATGTTTTTAAAGAAAGAAAATACGTCCCGATTCTGATCGAGAAGATCCCAGTTCAACCACGTAATCTCATTGTCCTGGTTATAGGGGTTGTTGTTACCCGTCTGGGTGTTTAAGAACTCGTCGCCGGCCGAGAACATCGGTGTTCCGTTCGATAGAAAAAGCAACACACACAAGTTCTTCACCTGTTGCTTCCGCAACTTGAGCACCGAGGCAGGTGCACCGGCATCTCCCTCCCATCCACAATTCCAGCTCATGTTGTTATCCGCGCCGTCGGTGTTGCCGTGGCCGTTTGCCTCGTTGTGCTTGTGGTCGTAGGAAACCAGATCGTACAGACAGAAGCCGTCGTGGCAGGTAACGAAATTCACGCTCTGGTAGGGTCGGTATGCGTTGAGTATGTCGTCGGGAAAGAGATCGCAGCTTCCGTAAAGGCGAGACATGAGCCTCGGAACCATATCTGCGTCACCTCGCACAAATGCACGGATATCGTCGCGGAACTGGCCATTCCACTGCAGCCATGAGATCCCGGGGAAACTCCGGCCCAGTTGATAGGTAGCAGGATCCCAGGCTTCGGCGATCATCCTCAAGTTCTCAAGTTCC
>DAIDGW010000259.1 GCA_027452245.1 Acidobacteriaceae bacterium | reverse complement strand
TGAACCTGACTCATCCCATTAGCGCGAGGTGCGCACAAGAGCGCGAGCGGCAAGTCATTGACCCCTTCCGATATGGTTGATAGACTGAATCTGCGGGGTGGAGCAGCCCGGTAGCTCGTTGGGCTCATAACCCAAAGGTCGTAGGTTCAAATCCTACCCCCGCAACCACTTAGGCCAAAGGCCAACCCAGAATAACCCACCCAGTCAGAACCGGGAAAAATGCTCGGTGGGTTGGGCTGTCTTTGCAGTGTCCTTTGCATGGCTATGCGCTCCGCAGTGCTCTTCTGACCACCTTGCTGTTCGCCTCTCGCTTGGCGTCCATCAAAGCGTTCCCATAGACATTCATCGTGGTCGAGACCTGGGCGTGCCGCATCAGTTTCTGCTGCACCCCCACTGGCGCGCCGGTATCGTCCAGCCACGAACGATAGGTGTGGCGGAAGGTATGCCACCCCACGCTGCTGTACTTCCCGGCTGCCGCCCACCGCTCTTTGTGAAGCGGGAGCCGCTTGCCGTTTGGAGTCGGACCGTCGGTCAGACACCAGACGCCCTCCCCGGCACCGCATTGCGGACACGCCACCAGACAGCATCCGGCAGGACGAATGTAGTCCTGCTGGACCGGAGCCGTGTGGTAGTGTCGCCCTGTGACCGGGCTGGTAAAGAGCAGTTCCAACCCACTGAGCTGGGTTGATTCCTCAGTTTCGGCCTTCCTTTCGCATTCCCTCTTCCAGTCCAGAAGAACGGAAGCGAAGTCGGGATCGAGCGGAAGCTCGTCCTCCGAATACTCGGTCTTGACGCTCTCGACCCGCCCGTGGATGACCGCCCTTACCACCTTCATGCTCAGGTTCTCGAAGTCGATGTCCTGCCATTCGAGCGCCAGCACCTCTTCGGCCCGGAGGCCGGTACACTGCGCCACAATCACCATCGTCCGGTAGGGTTGCGGCAGCAGTTCGAGGATCTGGTAATACTGCTCGACTGTCAGCACGATCGGCTTCTTCTGCCGCTTGCTGATGCCCTTGACCTCGACCAGTTCCATAGGATTCCGCTGCCACTCGACCAACTCCCACAGCATGGCCTTCTCATACAGCCTGTGCATGATGGCCTTGACGTGGCCTTTGGTCTTGGGCGCGGCGTCCATCTCCTTCAGCCAGTTCTGCACCTTGAGCGGCTTCATCTGCGTGATGCGGGTCGCTCCCCACTTCACGCGAACCTGCTTGATGACGCTCAGGTACGAGACGACTGTCGAATAGCTCAGTTCGCCTTCGCCGCTCGACGGTTCACCGGGGCGGCGCTGCTTGATTTCGAGCAGCTTCTCCTCCTCGATAAAACGCTCCAGAATGGCATTGAAGGTCGGCTCATGGATGGCAAGAGTCGGGTTCTCCGAATTGAGTTTGAGCACGAAAGCCTCCAGATGCCGCGAGACGGCAATCTCGGTCGGAAACTTTTCTGCGCTCAAATACATTGACTTGTCCTTGCCGGACGCGGGGTCTGTGTAGCGGTACTCCCACGCCCATTGATCGTTGGCCCGCGCGACCTTACGCAGGCTGCCTCGTTGAAAACGTTGCCGTGTGTGCTTCAAGGAAGTTGTTCCTTTCCAGTTAGCACGGCATAGTCGGTTGTGCTTGAGTTTAACTCGCTTTCCAACCACGCATTCAACGAACTCAATCGAAATCTCCACCGCTTGCCGACCTTCACGGCGGGAATTTTTCGGTCGCGGGCTTTGCCTTCCAGCGTCTTCCAGTGCATCCCCAGGATGACCGCTGCCTCGCGCAGATCGAGCAACCGTTCAAAGGATGGGGTGACGGATGCTTCATTGGTTTTTTGAACAGGCTGCATATTCGGAACCTCGCCAACTACCTGTCGCTCTTCTGACTTCCTCAAAGTAGGCGAGGTGAAGCGGCGAGGCCATTGCAGAATTGGTCAGGGGTGTGCAGGTTCTGCACATACCTCTTTTTGGGCAGCCGATTCGTATCAAATGGGTGCTGTTGGAAAAATTCGCATTTGTGTCACTCGCAGACCGTGGTCTTCGTTGAATCGGGCACGCGCTCGGGGTTTTACCGGCGTCCTGCGGCACAGCGGGCCTCTGCTTTTCCGGTTCCTCGCCCAACAAAGTTTTCTTGAAAGAACGCGAAAACTTTCTTCGGGTCCCTCCCAAAAAGCGTCCCTTGGCCTTGGAAGCCTGACCCACTCGCGTCGCTTCGCGCAGGTGTGCCCCGACTCATCGGGAGACCACACAAAACGGAGTGACATCATGAACACGATCCAGCAACAGCTTCCAGTCAACACGATCCTTCACGGCGACTGCATCCAGGTCATGCGTGAGTTGCCAGCGAACAGCGCAGACTTCATCCTCACCGATCCGCCATATCTGGTGAACTTCCGCGACCGGCAGGGACGCACGCTGCAGAACGACACCAATGCCGATTGGCTGAGGCCCGCGATGCGAGAAGCATTTCGGGTGCTCAAGCAGAATCGCCTGATGTTGTGTTTTTACGGATGGCCGCGCGCGGAGAAGTTTCTGGAAGCATGGAGAGAAGCGGGGTTTCGCCCTGTCGGCCATCTAATCTTTCGCAAGAGCTACACGACGAAGGCCACCGAGTTCCTCAAGTATCAGCATGAGCAAGCCTACCTGCTGGCAAAGGGCCGTCCGGCGATGACAGGCGCTCCACTGGCAGACGTGCAGCGGCTACACTTCACCGGCAACAAGCTCCATCCCACACAGAAAGCCGTGATGTCGCTGGCGCCCGTCATCCGCGCCTATTCGCTTCCCGGCGACGTGGTGCTGGACGCGTTCTGCGGCAGTGGATCGACCTGTGCGGCAGCACTGCTGACGGGCCGCAAGTATATCGGTATTGAACTCGACGTTGAATACCATCGCGCAGCGAGCGATCGGTTGCTCCGAGTCAAAGAGAGGATCGCAAGACGGTCCTCTCCTTTCCCGCGTCCGGTTCATGATGCGTGCGTGCCCGCGCGCGTCAAGGCGATCCATTGCTCTGCACTGTGATTCTTGTAGCCTTGACTCACGCAGTCGCGCACGTTGTTTGCTGTTCATCGCGGGAATGATGATGTCTGTGCATCCGCACCGCATCTCTTATCTCCCTTTCTTGGAATCTCCGCTGTTCCGTCGATTCTCGCCTTTGGCCACACACCGCTCGCATATCCATCGCCGTTTTCCTCTCATCGAGGGGCATGTGCGGAAACTGCACACCCCTGACGAATTCTGCAATGGGCATCTGTCCCTTTCTGTCTTACTTTCGCTCCAGACGTTACAGCCGGGAGCACCCCGCTCGCCGGAAAAGTACACGGAGGGAAACGATGCAGAACACACTTCCAACCCAACCACCCGGCCTCCGGCGATGGCGCACACACGCCCGGAGACTGGCCGTTCCATCCCTGATGCTCCTCGCGGCACTGCCGGTATACGCACAAGCGGGCGGCGGGGGCAGCCCGTGGGAGAACGCCGTCCAGGTGCTGGAACAGGCATTCACTGGCCCCATCGCCACCGGCTTGTCGCTGGTCGCTATTGTCGTGGGCGGACTGATGTTCGCTTATGGCGAAGGCCAATCGAAGCGCATGCTGGCCGGGATCGTCTTCGGTATCGGCATGGCGGTCGGCGCGGTGAACTTCATGGCCTGGCTTTTTCCGGGATAAACACAACCCAAACACACGATAGGCGGAAAGGAGGAACGATGGCAGCGGACGGTTTTCGACAGAACAGAGTTTACAAAGCGATGAACCGCCCGCTGACCGTGCTCGGCGCGGAGAGGCGTTTGTTTTTCGTCGCGCTGATCGCTGGAGGCGCCGTCTTCTCTCTGATGCACTCGCTTGTCGGCGGCATCGTGCTCTTCGTCGTCGGGGTCATTATCGCCCGTGTCGCCACGAAGCATGATGTGGAGATTCTGCGCGTGCTCTTCAACTCCGGCAAGTTCCGCAGACGCTACGACCCGATGAAGCAGGACCACATCAAGATCGCCGTCAGGAGGCACGATGGTCAGAATTGACGGTATCACGAAGGACTGGAAGGAAGCAGGCTCATTCCCCGCGCAGATCAATCTGTACGGGTTCTGGAACGAGCACTCGTTCCTGACCAAATCCGGCGATCTCGGCAGCGTTCTGAAGATCTGCGGGATCGACTACGAGAGCCTCGACCGTGCTGGCCGCGACTATGCAGTGAAGCGCCTCGAAGCGGCGCTGCGCTCGCTCGACGACGGATGCCGTCTCTATCAGATTTTGTTCAAGCACAACCGGCCCATCATTCCCCATGCAGAGTATGAGAACCCATTGGTCCGCGCGGCTGTGGAACAACGCGCAGCATTTCTGCAATCGAAAGCAGACCGGCTCTACAGCATAGAAATCTTCTGGGTCGTGATGATTGACGGCAGCTACGCCAAAACCGGCCTGCTGCACGCGCTCGAACAGTTTCCGAAACAGCCGCGTTCGTCCCTGCGAAACATTCATGCCCTCCTTTCCGGCAATAAGGAACGCACGTTCATCTATGAACAGATTGAGCGCGACCGGCTGCGCCTGCAGCAGAAAGTTCAGAGCTTGAGTGGGCAGTTGAACGACCTGATGACGGTCGCACTGCCAGGGGCGGAAGAGACGTTCCGCATACTGCGCCGTCTCGTAAACTTCCGCCCCTCGAAGATTCAGAATGCGCGGTTGTACAGCGCACAGCAGATCGATTCCCAGTTGTGCGATTCGGAGCTGGAGGCTCATCGCGGCTACCTGCGTTTAGATGACGATTACGTCCGCGTGCTTACCCTGAAAGAGCTTCCATCCGAGACGCGACCCCTGCTCCTGCTGGGATTGTTCGATATTCCCGCGAACTTCCATGTCATCACCGAATGGCATCCGATCGACAACGCCAAGGCGCGCAAAGAGATCACCAGCCGCCGTCGGCACCACCATAACTCAAAGACCAGCTTCATCTCGAACTTGCAGGACCGGCAGAACAGCGGACCACGCGATGAGCTGGTCGACGACTCGAAGGAGGCTGCCGTCTCCGAGCTGGGCGCGGCCCTGACCGCGCTCGGCATGGAAGGCAAAAACTTCGGTGAATCCACGCTATCGGTTGTCATCTATGACGAGGACTGTGTGAAGGTGGAGCATTCGGTCGCGGAGTTTCAGAAAATCTTCACGCAACATGACGGCCTCTTGTATGAGGAACGCTACAACCTGCTCAATGCGTTCTTTGCGACGGTGCCGGGGAATAAGCAGTTCAATCTGCGCAAGCAGTGGGCGCTGAATTCCAATTACGCCGACCTGAGTTTTCTGTTTACGGTCGATAGTGGCAGCCAGTGGAACCCGCATCTGGAGCGCGAGTACCTGCTTGCTCTCGAATCGACGCACGGCACGCCGTATTACCTGAACCTGCACGCGGGCGACGTGGCCCACACGCTGCTGCTCGGTGCAACCGGGAGTGGGAAAAGCTTCTGCCTGGTCGCCACGCTTCAGGCCGCACAGAAATACGAACCGCTGACCGTCATCTTCGACCTCGGCGGCAGCTACGAAACGCTGACGCGGGTCTTCGGCGGCACCTATCTCAATGTCGGCCTCAAGAATCCGGGGTTTGCCATCAACCCGTTTTCGCTCCCAGCCACCGACGAGAACCGGAACTTCCTGTTTCTCTTTCTGCGCGTGCTGATCGAGTCGGGCGGGCGCTACGAGCTGACGCCGGAGGATGAAAAGGCGCTCTTCGCCGCGATCGAGCGGGCCTATAAGCTGCCTGCCGCCATACGGACGCTGACCAACGTCGCGTCCATCCTCGGACCTCTCGGCGAGCGGCTGCACCGCTGGACCCGATTCGCCTCTCAGGGAGCCGGTCAGTTCGGACACCTCTTCGACAACGTGGAAGACACGCTCTCGTTCTCGCGCTTCCAGACCTTCAACTTCGATGGCTGGTCGGAATACCCCGACGTGCTGGAGCCGTTGCTCTTTTATGTGCTCCAGCGGGCGTCTTCTGAGATCGAAAAGCTAGCCAACACCGCGATGTTCAAGATATTCGTCATCGACGAGGCGTGGATATTTCTCAAGAACAAAACGATCCGCGATTGGATCGTCAAGGCCGAGAAGACCTGGCGCAAGAAAAACGCTGCCATGATTCTGGCCACGCAGTCGGTAGTGGAGCTTGCGGCCTCCGACCTGCTGCACATCGTCAATGAGTCCTGCTCGACCAAAATCTTTCTCGCCAACCCCAACATCGACCGCAAGCTGTACAGCGAGATTTTCCAGTTGAACGATACGCAGCTTGAGCTGCTCGAATCGCTCGTGCCGAAACGCGAGCTGCTGCTGATCCAGCCGCGCGGTACGAAAAAGCTGGTGCTTGACGTGGACGCTCTGACCTACTGGATCGCCACCAACAACTCTCGCGACAGCCTGCGCAGGCAGGAGTATTTCGCTCGCTTCGGGCCGGAGCAGGGACTCCTGCGCCTGGCCCACGACTACCCCAATCCCACAACCTCCGAGGTGAACCCGAAATGATCTCAAGGAAGCGTGCTCCTATCTTCCCCTTGGTGCTGGGTCTCGCTGCGTCCGTCGCCCACGGCCAGCAATCGGCCCGCATCGTCCACTACCACTCCAACGACATCGTGAGCATTCGCGCAAAGATGCGCTATACCACTCTGATCGAATTGCCATCGACCGAAAAGATCATGGAGGTCGCCACCGGCGATAAGGATTTCTGGATCATCGACGCCGTCGGCAACTACTGCTTTCTGCATCCGGCGCAGGCGGGCATCCAGTCCGATCTCGATCTGATTACCAGCAAGGGGAATGTCTATTCCTTCGTCCTCAAGGATGACGAGACCACCGAGCCGGACCTGAAGGTAGTCATCGAGCCGAGCGATCCGTCTTCCATCGCCGCGGCGCATGGCGTAACCCAATGGGTCCCGGCGTCGGAAGTCTCCACGCTAGAGACGCAGGCCAAAGCAGTGCGGCAGCATGACGCTGACGCAGTCGAAGCGTTCCGCGCCAGCTACCCCACCTCGGCTTTGAAGTTCGATTACACCTACAAGAACAAACCGCCGTTCGATGTCGCCGCCATCTATCACGACGACAAGTTCACGTATATCAAGTCCAACGCGCGTGAAAAGTTCGCCGTTTATGAAGTGAGGGACGGCAAGCCCGACCTCATCAATTTCCAGCTCGCCGATAACACCTACGTGCTCCCGCAGGTGGTGGACAAGGGATATCTCCAAATCGGCAAGCACAAACTCACCTTCGTGCGGAAAGGAAATCAGTGATGCCGAACACGGAGGAAAAGCAAACGCAACAACAGGACACAACGGAAGTCATGCCTGGCGCGCAGGTGAAAGACAAGCGTGTGCTGCCAGAAGGCGTCGTACCGAAGCAGGCGCAGGGTTACGTCGTCGCCGGTCTTGCCGTGCTGATTCTCATGGCCGTGCTGTTCTCGAAGAACCATGCGCGGACGGTGCCGAAGGAGCCCGTCTCCTCTCCAACCGCCGTCTCCAACGACATGAACCAGCAGAAGATTCGGGAGCTGGAGCAGGACCTCAGCGCCGACCAGCGGCAGAGCCAACAGCAGCAGGCACAGGCGCAGAAGGAAAATCCCGCTGGCCCCGGCTCCGGCAGTGCTCCTTCCATACAAACGGGTAGTGGCGCTTCCGCTGCGGAATCGCAGCAACCCGCGCAGCCCCCGCGCGATCCGATTGCGGATGCGGAAAAGGCGCTGGCCTTCAAGGCCCGCTTTGCGTCGAATCTCGTCTCTCCTGCCGGGGCCACAACTTCGACAGTTGTCGATTCGGCTGTCCAGGCGGGCCAGCCCAATGTTTCGCAGGCGAATCGTACTACGAATTTGCAGCAACAGACTTCTGCTTCGCAGCCCGCCGCTAACGCCAGCAAACGCGCTCCCGAAGTTAACATCGACGCGGCTCATGGCCGCCCCTATGTGATCTTCGAGGGCACCACCATCGATACCGTGCTGACCAATCGTCTGGACGGCGAGTTTTCCGGGCCGGTCAAGGTCATGGTGACCAACCCCGTTTACAGCCGGGACCGTCAGCATGTCCTGATTCCATCCGGCACTTTCCTTTTGGGAGATGTGAAAAAGGTTTCGGGCTTTGCCCAGAAGCGGCTGGCCGTGACCTTCCACCGCATGATCATGCCAGACGGCTACTCGGTCGATCTTGACCAATTCCACGGCCTCGACCAGATCGGCGACACCGGACTCAAGGACAGGGTCAACAGCCATTATTTGCAAATTTTCGGCGCGTCCATTGCTCTCGGCGTGATCGCGGGCGCAGCCGAGGCGACGACCTATGGCAACGGCTACACCCTGAGCGGCCCCTCCATGTACGAACAGGGCGTGGCTTCCAGCCTGTCGCAATCGGGCGCGGACGTGCTCGACCGCTTCATCAACATCCCGCCGACCATCACCATCCGCGAGGGCCACCGCGTCAAGATTTATCTCACCGAGGACATGCTGCTGCCCGCCTATGAGAACCACGACACGCCGGGGGTGATGTGATGCGCCTTGCTTCGCTCGCGCTTCTCGTGCTCGTGGTCGGCTGCGCCTCCCCCTCTCCACCGAAGAAGCCATCACCTTATCGCTACACAACCAATGCGCCGTTGCTCGCGCTCGGCGCACACGGAAAGGATCAACGATGACGTATCGCAAATTATTTTTTCCGGGCTTCGCCCTCCTCCTCGCGCTCGCGCCAGTGGCGCACGCACAGTTCGGATCGGGCATTGTCTTCGATCCCACGCAGAGTGCCCACGCAATCGAGCAGATCGAGCAAGGGGTGCAATCTCTTCAGACCGCCGAGCAGATTTACACCACGGCGTACACGACCATGAACCAGGTCATCGCGGCCTACAACCTCGCTTACCAGATGTCGCGGATGCCGCAGAATCTGGCCACGCGCTATCAGTCCGATTTCTCCATGTGGACGAACTTTTCGTCCGCGTCCGCACCCGACACCTATGGCAATACCTCGGCGTGGATCAACGCGCTCGATCTCGGCAGCCCCACACGCGCTGTCTCCGCATACAACAGCGCCGTCATTCCGTTGCAGAGCTATCCAGGTGGCAATCTGTCACAGCAGGACGCCGATACCCGGACGGCCATCCAGAACCAGTACGCCAGCTCAGAGATCGGACAGGCCACGCTGACCAATTCGCTGTCCACGCTTGGCACCATCCGTTCCGACTCGCAGACCTTTCAGCAGAGATTGGCGAACCTCGAATCCGATACCTATTCAACCGACCCGAGCCAGCAGACCTCGAACGCCCTGCTCGGCAAGATCAACTCCGCCACCCTGCTGCAAATTCACTCGCAGCAGGACGCCAATCAGATTCTTTCGACCGTTGCCGCGCAGCAGGCGCTCGACGAAAAAGAGCGACTGGACGAGCGCAACCGGCTCATCAATGAGTCGATTTATTTCCAGCAGAACTTCCCCAACGTCATGCAGCAGGTAACCGGAGGCATCACCGATGCCATCCAGTCCATCTCTCTCAGCCCCGGTGGAAGGTAGGCCATGTCCGAGAACTATCTCAATTTTCTCTCGCAGGCCATCAATCAATTGCTAACCACAAAGAGCGCGTCAATTCAGGCTACCGGCCTCGACATCTTCCGTGGCCTGGCCGTGATCCTGATTGCCTGGTTCGGAATCAAGTCCGCCTTGTCCGCCGCGCAGGGACATGGCGGCGGATTCCACTTCGCCAAATTTGCCGACCTGATCCTGCTCATCTCTTTCGGCTTCGGGATGCTCACCTATTACTCGACTCCGCTGCCCGGTGTCGGTTACAGCTTCTCGGACCTCATCACCAAAGAGGCGATCCAGCTTTCCGCCGAGATTCAGTCCAGCAATGCGCAGCAGATTGTCGATTCCATCACTACCGCGGAAAAGCAGCTTGGTGTTTCACCCGGACTCTTCAGCCCGGATGAGGACCTGACCTGGCTGATCGCCCGGCTGGCGCTGGCGATCATGCAGGCGTTCGTCTTCGCCGTCATCGCCTACGGCTATGTAGCCTCTGCCGTGTGTGTCCTGATCGGGCCGGTCTTCATTCCGTGGTTCATCGTGCCGAAACTCGATTGGCTGTTCTGGGGATGGCTCAAGGCATTCATCGGATTCAGCTTTTATCAGGTCGTGGCCAGTGCGTTCCTGTTCGTCTTCTCGCAGGTCGTCGTCGGCATCTTCAAGGTGCTTGGCACCCTCAGCCTCTCGAACATCGTGACCCTGCTGCCCGCGCTGCTCACGCTGGTCTTCGTATGCATTTACGGCTTGCACAAAATACCGGAGCTGACCGCCTCGATCCTCGGCGGTCGCGCCGGAACCTGGGTCAACCCCACGGGGAAATAACGCTATGGCAAAAACATCCTTCTCCACGACCGAAGCCGGGCACAGGTTCCTGGAGCTGTATGCCGAGCCGGTTGTCACCAACACCTACCTGAAGATTGCGCTGTTGGTGCTCTCGGTCGTCGCACTCGCGTTGCTGGCGCTCCTCTATCGAGCAGAGACTGCCGCTTCGCGGCTCAAGCCGCTGGTTATCTCCATCTCCGACATCGGACGCGGACAGGTCATGAACTATGACGACTTCTCGAAAATCCCCGTCGATCGCGTGAGCAAGTATTATCTGGCCCACTGGGCGCAGCTCTACTACGGACGCAATCACGCGACGCTGCAGCGGGATTTCTCGCAGTCCCTCGATTTCTTCTCGAATCAGTTGCAGGCCGCCACGCTCCAGCGCGTGAATCAGCAAAAGGCCCTGCAGACGTTCGTGCTCGATCCGGGCGCGCCGGATGTCGACATCGAGATCGATGCGGTCGTGCTGGAGGACACCCGGCAGGCTCCTTACCGCGCTCGGATTGAATTTCAGAAGGTCTTCCGCTCACCGGGCGACGGACAGGAACAGCGCCGCGAACGCTGGACCGCGAACGTCCTCTACAGCTTCCGGGACGAAGTGCCGAACCAGATGTTGCTCACCAATCCGTTGGGCCTCGTCATCAGCTACGTCCACGAAGACCAAGCATTCGGGAGCTGAACACCATGCGACCGAAGAAGCCCATTCTGCTTTACTCCGCCGACCGGGAACTGCTCTCGGTTACCGCATTCGCGTTGCGATTGCACCCCTTTGATGTCACTGCAGTCATCGATATCCAGAATGCCGCGGCGCTCATGATGGCAGGCAGCGATGATCTGGTATGTGGAGTCCTCATTCACGCGCAACAAGGCGACCCGGCTGGCAGGCTGGTTCACCGTCTGTTGGAATCGGATCTGCACATCCCTCTGTTGCTCGTGGACCGCGCCGGCGATCTTGCACCCGTCCGCTATGCGGACATGGTGCTGTATGGACGAAACACTTCGATGGCACACATCCTCGCCGCGCTACAGATACTCTGCCGTCGCGAAACAGGGCCGAAGCCTCGGAGCGCAGCATGAGATATCTGTCTGTCTGCTCCGGTATCGAGGCTGTTTCGGTCGCATGGGAACCTCTCGGCTGGCAGCCAGCCATGTTCGCCGAGATCGATCCTTTCTGCTGCTGGCTACTGCGCTCGCGCTATCGCGCCTCGCGGCCTGTGTTCATGCCCAGCCCGCAGGGTGCGCCTGATCGCAAGGAAGCGAGGCGTCGCGCGGCAGCCATTCGCAACGTCGTTGCTCTGCCTGCCGGTGGCGACATCATCAATGCGGGCGATTTCACAAAGATAGGTAAAAACGATGTGGGAACAATCGACCTTCTGGCCGGAGGAACACCTTGCCAGTCTTTCTCCATCGCCGGTAAGCGAGCGGGACTGGATGACCCGCGTGGCAACCTCACCATCGAGTTTGCTCGACTTGCTGATCGGCTCCGGCCCACTTGGCTGGTGTGGGAGAACGTCCCCGGTATCTTGTCGATTGACGACGGACGGACGTTTGGAGCCTTCCTCGGCATCCTGGTCCAACTCGGGTATGGCCTCGCGTGGCGAATCCTGGATGCTCAGTTTTTCGGAGTACCCCAGCGACGGCGACGCGTCTTCATTGTCGGACATTCTGGAGACTGGCGACCCGCCGAGGCGGTATTGGCTGAGTTCCACTGCCTGTCGGGGTATCCTCCGCCGCGCCGAGAAGCGCGGAAAGACGTTGCCCCGACCCTTAGCGCACGCGCTCATGGCGGTGGCGGACCTGGATCGCACTTTGATCTCGACGGAGGTTTGATTCCAAGCACAGGCGATACCTCATACTGTCTCAATGCAGGCGGCATGGGCAGGCAGGACTTCGACACCGAAACGCTATTGAGCGTCTTTCAGGACTCGGAGTTTGGAGTAAAGGAGTACGCGACCGCAGGCTCGATGCGCGCCGGTCGCATTCCCGAACACCAGATGGTGGTTCATTCACTCTCCGCCGATGGCTTCGATGCGAGCGAAGACGGCACCGGGCGCGGCGTGCCGATGGTGCCTGTCGCCATCTGTACCGCGCACACGCAGAGCAACGGCTGCGGCTTGTCTGATGGCATCGCACACACGCTGGAGAGTGGTGGTGGCACCCAAGCCGTCGCCTTCAATCTGCGTGGCAGAGAGGGCGGCGCATTGCCGGAAGTGTCCGATGCAGCCAGCATCCGCGCTGCTACGGGAGGCAGCAGCAACAGCTACGTCGCCTTCTCCGCAAAAGACTATTGCGCCGACGTGGATGACATCGCGCCCACCCTGCGCGGCATGGGCCATGACGCGAGCCATTCCAACGGCGGTGGACAGGTAGCTGTCGCTTGGTCCGGTGAACTCACTGCATCCAGCGATGTCGCGGGAACCCTTCAGCGCGGCGGCGAGGGCGGAAGGGCCGATGGCGTGATGACGCCGCAGATGGCCGTGCGTCGGCTGACACCGCGTGAGTGTGAGCGGTTGCAGGGATTCCCCGACGACTACACCCTGGTCGAGTACCGCGGCAAGCTGGCGGCCGATGGATCCCGCTACAAGGCGCTTGGCAACTCGATGGCGGTTCCGGTCATGCGCTGGATCGGGGAGCGGATCGACGCCGTCGATGCCATCCTCCGTGACCGGCGCGGCAACGAGAGGGCCGGATGAGCGGGCGGCCGCACACGCAAACGACACTGGCTCACACCTTCCAACCACTGAAGGAAGTGAGTCTTCATTTTGCCCTCATCACTCCGACGCTGGAGTCGTGCAGCTCGCCTTCGACTCCGTCGCCCAAGCGCAAATCCTTCGCATTGCATGGCGCGGAGGACGATGCGGACCATCTGAAAGCATGGCTCCCCCACTCTCTGCTTTTGCAGCCGCAAGCACGGCAGGCAACAGCGAACGGTTCTATCGCAGCCAGGTCGCAGCGGCGCCCCTTTTGGAGATGCCCTTCAACAGAGAGTTTTCATAGAGCGCCAATTCTCCCGTATTTTCCCTGCTCACCCTCGGTCACTCGCTCGGTGCTGGTCCCGCGCCCGTCGGCACTCGGCGTTCTGCTTCGCTTCACCACCCCAGCAGGTCAAGTGCGGACCTGCCGGGGACCCGGATTTCGCGCCCTGCGGGTTTCGGCTTTCAGAAAATCTTTTGTGCAGAGAACGCAAAAAACATTTTCCGAACCTTCCGAAAAAGACACGCCCACGGCGCTTGGGAGCGGGGCACACTCGCGTCGCTTCGCGCAGGAGTGTCCCGAGGGCAATCCGGGCAAATTCAAACAGGAGAAATTCCAATGGCACTTTATGAAAACAACGTCACGCTGAAAGGCTATGTAGGCAAGAACGCCCAGTCGTTCGCAACCCGGCAGCAGAACTCGTTCGTGGTTCTGTCGCTCGCCACCAAGTCCGGCTACAAGGACAAGCAGACCAACCAGTGGGTGAACCACACCGAATGGCACCGCATCGTCGCCTTCGGCAAGCCCGCCGATTACGCGAAGACGCTCAAGAAGGGCGACTACGTGCAGGTGGAAGGCGAGCTGCGCAGCACCGAGTTCGACCTGGAACTTGGCGAAGGCAAGAAGAAGACGACCGTGAAGCGCCGCGGCTGGGAGATACGCGCCAGCATCGTGAAGAAGCTGACGCCGCCCCCGGCAGGCGACAACCTCGACGCCGATCCCATCACCGAGGAGGACGCCGCGTAAGCGGCGCTCCTCCTCCCTATGGGAGGTGCATCATGACTACTCTCTTTGCAAATGCCGTAACGCTCAGAGGCTTTCTCGCTAAAGATGTCGAGGCTCCTTCGTCCGACCACATCCAGAACGATTCCTTCGCAGTCCTGCTGCTGGCTACGGTTTCCGGCATATGGGATCTGTCCACCAACGAGTGGACGCCGCGCACCGACTGGCACCGGGTCATCTGTCCCGGCCCCTGGTTCTGCGGCTTCACGCGCGGCATGCGGCGCGGCGAGTACCTCGAAATCGAAGGCGAGCTGCGCGCTCTGGAACAGGAGCGTGGCGTGGTCGTTGCCGGAGAACGATTCTCGGTGAGCCGTGACATCTATGCGGTCCACGCAATCCGCATCCGCAAACTGGAACGGCCCCTGGTGGCCGTGAATACGGGCGAGGACGGCTGACACCGTTCCGCCCTCATTTCGCGGAGAGGATTTCCCCTCTCCGCATAGTTTTGAAAATGCCGCGCTGCTGTTGCGGCGGAAAGAAGTCCGATGCTCGCCAATGCCGTCTTCGTCGCCACGCTGATCTTTCTCGCGCTCGGTTTCTGGCTCACGCGCGAGATGCAGTTTCTCACGCCATGGCGCAGCCTCATCCTGCACCACTACCTCCAGAGCATCGCGCTCTATTGCGCTCTGCTCTTCGCCAATCTTCTCGGCCTCGCCATCTGGATCGAACGCAAGTTCTTCCTGCGCGACACAGGCCGCAAACTCAAACATCTTGACCAGGAGATACACAGTGGACATTCGGAACTCTCAGAGGAGATCGCCGCGCAGTTCGGCGAAGAGTAAGCAGGACTCAAGCAGCACATCGGGGACGCCTCATCGGCCACTTACGGAGGCCGAGGAGAAACAATTCATGGATTTCTCCGGCGATCATGTGGCTCGTGTCCGCGCCGCCAAAGAAGCGGCGCAGCGGGAGATGGAATCCTTCGGCGATCCCTCTGAATACGACGTGGTCATCCTCCAGGGCCAACTGAAAGAGGAACCCGTCACCCCGTCGCAGCCCCCTCTCGACTTTGAAAGCAAGCCAGGGGAGAAAGACTGATGAGGCTCGATCTCCCCCGCGATCTTCCTCTCCGCCGCGCGCCGGAGGAGCAGCGCACCGATGCTCCGCTGGAGCCATCGCCCGTCGAGCTGAGGCGGGAGGCGCTGGCCGCGCGCGCCGCCGACCGTCGACCGATGCCTCAGGCACCGCAGAATCGTTCCCGGCATCCTGAGCGTGAATCCAATTCAGAAAAGCGCACGATCCCTATGGATCGCCCGGTGGACCAGCGCCCTCGCCGGCAGACGATCGCGCCGCAGACCATCGGTCTTTCCTTGCGTGGGGAAGAACGCAAGCTGCTCGCCGAGGTGGGCCGCTTCCGCGTCGTCGCCACCCGCGATCTGGCCCAGACCATCTATGACAACCGGCACCCCAGGATGGAGCGCGACCTGGCCTTCCTGCGCGAAAGAGGACTTATCCATGTCGATACCGTGAACGCCCGCCGTGACGGTCGCGGCGGCAGGGTCGAGCGCATTGAGGTGGTGACGCTCACCAAAGGGGGCCAGTCGCTGGCCCGTGTGACCAGCGATTTGCCGCGCGACCAGAAACTCTACGCCGGTCTGGTCAAGCCGCGCGAGGTGGAACACGACTCTCAGATTTACCGTGCCTATCTGAAAGAGGCAGAGCGCATCGGGCACAAAGGCGGCACGAACCTCCGCGTCCAGCTCGATTTTGAATTGAAGTCGCAGATTCAGAAAGCCATTCACGCCGAGCGCAAGGCGAATCCTGAACGTGACATCCATGACATCAAAGAGCAGGTCGCGCAGCAGTTCGATCTGCCGTTCGTCGATGGCGGCATCCAGATTCCCGATGCCCGCATTGAATATGAGCGGCCCCATGATCCTGACCGTGATGTCGATCAGGGACCGCGCACCGGCCATGAAGACATCGAGGTTCTGACCGCCGCTTACCGCCCCGGCCATCTCCGCAGCAAAGCGCAGGCCGGCTTCCACGTCTATGCATCGGCCTCCGACCGCGCTACACTCACCGCGAAGATCGAGGGCGATCATCACCTCATGCAACGGATTTTGGAGTTGTAGCCGTGGCCGCCGACCCCGTCCCCGCGCTCGAATCGCTCGGCTACACGGACCGCGAGGCCGCGTTCCTGTATCTGGCCGCCGCCCACTCCGGCTATTTCCTGCGCCGCCAATTCGACTACTTCAGCGACCGCAACAAAGGCTCCATCGTCATGCGGTTTCTCGAAAAGGCCCGCCTCGCCGGTCATATCGAATCCCTGGATTATAAGCAGGGCTGGCATGTGTATCACATTGCCTCGCGGACTATTTATCGTCTGCTCGGCGATCCTGAGTCCCAACTGCGGCGCAGGAAAGGCGACGCCCAGGTGCGCGCCCGGCTCATGGCGCTCGATTGCGTTCTTGAAAACGAGGGCGACCGTTATCTTACGTCCGAGGAAGAACGGCTTCGCTTCTTCGCGGACGTTCGCCATATTTCACTGGAGATTTTCACTGGCGACAATGGCGGGTTGTACCCCCTGCTGGCTTCGTTTCCTATCTCGCTGGCGGACCGCACGCGCCCCGCGCACTCGCTGGTGCGCTTCGCTTTCATCGACGAAGGGCTTGTCACCGTAGAAAAGTTTCTCCGGTTTCTCGCTGTTGCCGACCCGCTGCTGCGCGCAGTCGGCAACTTTGAACTGGTCTATATCTCGGCTGCAGACTCTCACTTCGAGGACGCCAAAGCAGCCTTCTGGAAGAGATTTGTCGGCGACCCGCGCCGCAGTCCCAGGCTCTTCGATGAGGATTCGCGCTCGGTTGCAGTACAACCTCGCATTCCTCTCCAGCCGCGTTTCACGACACTGTTGCTCGGCTATAGCTACCCCATTCTTCAGCGAAGTGAGGTCAGGGGTTCCGCGAGGGTTCGCATTTGAAAAGCAAAGGAGGTGATAACCGATGCGATTCCAAGTACATGACGACATATCAATAAGTATTCCGGGTAGCACATGGGCGGGAGCGATCCCGACCTCCGGCCTGCCGCGCTGGCTCACGCCGCGCTGATCGCTCCCGCCCATGTGCCTCGAATATATCCGGCGCAGATATTTCACCGGTCAGAGTCCGATGCGGGCCGGACGCAGAGGAGATCAGTTACGGATCATCGGCGGATGCGTGGAGCATCTGCGAACGATCCATCGAAGATTCATTTCACATCACCGAAGGGAGACGCCATGAACAAGCTGAAAATCGAACACGGGGTCAGCAGGGTACGCCGGGCGAAACTTCAGGCATCCATCGACCAATCCATTGCAGATGACATTCAGGCCCTGGCTGACTGGTCGAACAATGAACCGCAGTTTGTCATCAACCAACTGCTGCGCTTCGCGCTGGCGCAGGAAGAGGACTTCCAAAGATACAAGGCCAGTCTTGCCGCAAGCCCGGCGAAGATTCCTGGCGTCGTGAAATCAGGATCGACACCGGCCAAAACAGCACCGGAAACGAATCTTAAATCCGATCCGGCTGCCGCGCCGCCCGCATAGGAAGGAGGCGAGAAATATGCGTTTGAATGTCTCCATACAAAATGCCGTGCAGCCGCTGATCGAGTACCGCATTTTGCTTTCACTCGGCCTGAGCACAGCTTGCGGCATCGTGCTGCAGAGTTTGTATCCAGTCCATGCCGCTGATCCAATGCTGCGGCTGATCGAGATGGAGCGCCCCGCGATCTTTCGCGGTCTGGTTTGGAGCTACAACCTGTTTCTATACAGCACACCGTTCCTGATTTTCTCCATTCTGTTTTCGCTGGCTTACGTCCACTTCTATGCGCCAAAGCAGAAAGAAGTCTCCGGGCCGCTGCCGCTGTACCCCGATCCGCTCGTCCGCGAGGACCTGTTTCTGGTCGTCGGCGAACTTCACCACCAGACGAAACCGAAGCCCTCTCCGGTTCCCCAATGGCTCTCGATCCCCGCACGCGGCCTCTACACCGGCATCTGCATCGTCGGAGCCACGGGCAGCGGAAAAACCCGAGCCATTCTGCTTCCGGCGATGCGGCAGCTCTTCGCATATAGCGCCAATGATCCGGCACGTAGGCTCTCCGGCGTGGTGCTCGAAGTCAAAGGCGATCTCTGCGGGCATGTGCGGCAGCTTCTCATGGATTGCGGGCGGGGAGAGGATTACGTCGAAATCTCGCTTACCGGCAATCTCCGCTACAACCCGCTCAACAACGACGCCGATCCCTACGCGCAGGCGTTCAACATCGCCTCGGTCATTATCGCCATCTGGGGCAAAGGCAAGGAGCCTTTCTGGGTGCAGAGCTATACGGACCTGGTCCGGTACGTCATCATGCTCCACCGTGTCCGCGACGAATATGTCACGATGGTCGACATCTTTCGCACCGTGATCAGCGCCGGGGCGCTCGAATCCATGTTGACACAGACGGGGCGGCGCTTTACTCAGGTTTCATTTATCGGCGTCCGCAAGGCCGACTACCTCAAATATGAATCCATGTTGGCCCCGTTCGGCTTCGCCTGGAACGATACAGTGAATCAATACATCGCCTGCCGATCAGACGAGCTGGAATCGGTTATCGTCCGGCAGACAGCCGCCACCGCATCCTTATATATACGGAAGCAGGGCAATGAAGACGCCGGCGCCAGTTGGGAGAGTGTCTTCTACTGGTACTGGGAGCACTGGAAGTTCTTCCGCGACGAAACCAAGACAGCCATCATCCAGGGCGTCACCATCTTTCTCTCGCTGTTCGATACCAACCGCACCGTGCGCCGCATCTTCTGCCCTCCGAAGGAAATCTACGACGGCAAAGCCTTGGCCTCCGATCCGGGAGCGAAGGTGTTGCCGCCGTTCGAGGATTTAATTGAATCCGGCAAGGTCGTGGGCCTGAACTTTCCCGAAGCACTGAACCCCGCGCTGGCGAAAGTCATCGGCACGCTGATGAAGGTCGATTACCAGCGGGCCGTAATGCTGCGCATCCCGCAAATGGACGCGCACCCGGAACGGCACTTCCGGCCCACGGTGTTTCTCTGCGATGAGTACCAGAGCTTCGCCACCGTCGGCGGCGACAATCCGACCGGCGACGAGCGATTCTGGTCGCTCTCCCGGCAGCCGAAGTGTATCCCACTGGTCGCTACACAGAGCATTTCGTCGCTCAAAGAGGCACTGCCCAATGAAGGCGTGAAAACTCTGTTGCAGGCGTTCCGCACGAAGATTTTTCTCACCACCTCGGACCCGGACACGGCACGCTATGCCTCCGAGCTGTGCGGCACAACCGACCGCACCCACATCAGCTATACCGTCTCCGAATCTTCCACCAATGCCAATGTCGGCTGGCTCAGTGGCCGCACATCATCGAGCCGCGGCACTGTCTCCGCATCGAAGCAATATCAGAAGCGCCGGGAGCCGCTGTTCGACGAGAACGCTTTCTACCGTCTCAGCAATGCCCAGGCCATCATCGTCGCCTTCAACGGCATCCGCCCGTTGCCCCCAACCTACTGTTACCTCAAGCCCGATTTCCTGCCCGTCTCAATGAGCTGGTTCGATCAGGAAAAGATCGACTTCGAGCCGGAAAGGATACGTGAGTGAGCTTCGAGGTCATTATCCCGTTCCTGCGCCCGATTCAGCCTCTGCTCGAATCGGCAACCATCTCCGAGATCATGGTGAATCCGGACGGCAGTGTCTGGATCGAAGAAGGCAGCGATATGCGACAGCTACGAGAGATACGCTTTGACGACGGAGCATTGCAGACCGGCCTTGAAGTGATCGCAAATCGCTTCGGCAAGAAGCTGGACGCGGACTCACCCATCCTCAACCTCCGCCTGCCGGACGGCAGTCGTTTGGCCGCCATGATTCCACCTGTCGTCAATCCGTTTCCTTTGGTTACGATCCGCCGGTTCACGACCCAAAATTTCACGCTGGCCGACCTGATCCGCGTCGGGATGCTGACCGAACAACAGGCCGCAACGCTGGCAGACGCAGTCCGCGACGGGCAGAACATCCTCATCGCCGGTTCTACCGGCTCGGGCAAATCGACACTGCTCGGGGTACTGGCCCACGCCATCCCGGAACACGAGCGCATCCTGCTCATCGAGGACACGGCGGAGCTGCACATCCGCAAACCGCATGTCGTCTCCGCGGAATCGCAGACCGATACGCATCACAGCCAGATCACCTTCGATGCCTTGCTCCGAGCGGTCCTCCGGCATCGCCCCGACCGCATCATCGTCGGAGAAGTACGCGGCCCGGAGGCGCGCACCCTGCTCGACGCCATGAACACCGGGCATCGTGGAACATTGGCGACGATTCACGCCAGCAGCGCAATGGAAGCACTCTATCGCATGGGAACACTGGCGCTGCGCGGCGATGTCCATGCGGATACTCACCGGATCAAAGAAGAGGTCGAACGCTGCCTCGACCTGGTCGTCTATATCGCCCGTATTGATGGAAAGCGGTTCATCCGGGAAATCCTCGAAGTCGTGCGCGAGGGCGACCCTGCTTTGCGTGAAGCTCAAAAATTATTGACGACCCACCCTTGATCCGTGAGGTGAAGCGCGACCGTCTGGCTCTTTCCCATATCGTTCAGGGTTGTCTGAATCGACGGGAAGGCCTGCTGGATCTCAGGCAGCTTCACCCACGCAGCAGGATCAGGAACATTGCCGGTGTAGGTTACCGTCGTCTCGGTATAGCTGCCCTGCGTCTGGGGTTCGGTCCAGTTCACAATCGAAGCCACCTTTTCATGGCCGTAACAGAATCCGTCCAACCGGCCTGACAGGTCCAGAACCTTATGAAAGTATTTCTGCCCCTCCGCGCTGACCGTATAGCGTTTTACAGGTCTGGGCTTCTGCGGAGTCAGCGACAGCGAATCAGCCAGACTCCGCACCACAGCGGTCGTATTCACGGACTGCACCAGCGCGGCCTGCTCGAGAGCGGCCAACTCAGCCGCCGTGCCTGATTTGTCGCCCACAGGCACATCATGCGGAAACTGCCCGTCCATAGTCACGCACGCCCGATCCTGCGTGGAAAGATATTGATCGATGGCGTTTTTCAGGTTCGCCTCATTCGGCTTCTTCGCGCTGTTGCAGCCGGAGAACACAATCAGACTGGAAGCGATGAGCATTTTCCATCGACGCATCCGAGCCGCTCCTCCCGGAAACCACTGGCTGTCCTTGCTCTCTTGCCGCGCGGCATCCGATCTCAAGTTTTGTTGTAAACAGCTTGGCTCTGAATGCACCCGGAGTCAAACTGACTCAGTTACGAATCGGCGATCCTCTGGACCACGGGGTAACGATGAAGCACCTGCACGTCGCCCTCGCATGTCCGATACAGCTCTCCTTCTGCCTTCATGTCCACCTGGAGCTTGATTGAGAGCGAGACACCATCCGTAAACCGGATGTCCACCTCCGGCGCGCCCGAGGGATCGTAAATATAGCGGATGTGCTCGATGGTCCTGCCCGTAGTCTCTGGGAATTCCAAACAGCAATGATTCATAGGCTCCTCTATCCTCATTAGATTCGCCGTTCGGCGAAGCCGGATGTGTTGACCCCCGGAGGCATTCCCGATTTTGGGGAATTAAAGGCCGCTCCCGCACTCTCAACTTGTGAATAAAGGGGACGCTGCCTACCAACGAGCCTATCAGGCATTCTTGAGGCGCCTGATAAAAGCACGGCGCGACGCCGGTTATCTCCAGGGGGAGGTAGCGAAGCGTCTTGGCAAACCGCATTCCTTTATCTCGAAGTGTGAACTTGGCGAACGCCGACTGGACATTATTGAATTGCAGCGGATCGCAAAGATTTACGGCAAGTCGATTGGCTATTTTCTCGGCGACGACTAAGATACCCCCTTCGTTTTCCGGGAATCTTCCCTGTCTGTGGCTGACAGCGTGATTGAGACTGGCCCTCGCTTCCAGCGTGTATTTTCAGCGAGTCGAAGCGACACTTCTACCAGCTTCTGCAATAAGGGGGAACGATTATCCTCACGAACAAATACCCCGCACCGTCGTATGAGGACGTGCGTGGAGAGTGATTTCACTGTGATCCCTGGGTGGCCTGCGACCGACGAAACGGGCAACATGCAGATGCCTGTCTTCTGCTCCACATATGCCAAAGCCTCCGGCGCCGAATACGCATCCGCCACCACATTGAGCGTAACTCCAAAACCTGCGCAATGATCCTCGATTTCCCGGTGGCGCTCTGGCCAGGGTTCCCTCGAAACTGCGATAAACGGCTCACCGTCGAAGTCCTGCGGCGAGATCATCGACTTCAACACCAGTCTGTGTCCGGTTGGAATGCAGGCGACCAGTGGCTCCTGGTAGACCGTGCGAATGAGCAGTTCCGGCGCGCGGATCGGCAGGATACCGAAACCGGCATGAAGCGACCCCTCAATCACCCCTCGCACGGTGGTCGATGTCAGCCCGCTTCGGTGCTCGATACGCACCGGGTGGGTGTCCTCGATTTGAATTCCTGTAATGACCGCGATCAGCTTCGGCGGAAGATTGGTCGAGTGCCCAACCACCAGATGATGGTCCCGCATCGCCTGACGCGCATAGACCTGCTCTTCGGCGAGGACGATCTGCTCGACGCCTCTCATGGCGTCTTCGTAAAACTGCTCTCCGTCCCTGGTCAGCATCATACGGCCGCCAATCTTTTCAAACAGCCGGATCCCAAAGGTATTTTCGATGACATCGAGTTGCTTGCGCACGCCGGAGGCCGAAAGTCCAAGCTCATCCGCCGCATCGTCCACGTTGTGCTTTGCGGCAACGGTCATCAGCGCCATCAGATTGTCGAGTTTTACTTTTGGCCTGCGCATTCGACTCTCCTGATATTCTGGCGGTCTACAGAGGCGAGTCCGCCTTCGCGTGTAACGTCATCTCCATTTGGCCGGGACAGCACGCAAACATTGGCAGTAAGGACATGTTGCTTCTATCCTCATCTCGCGCCTGTCGAATTCACCTCCCGTTAGAGGCGATCCTTCCAAGACCGTTCCTCTCTACTTGCCGAACCGTCACACATGAAGAACAGAACTGATGGAGACCGCGAACTACTTGTAATCGCCAGCTTGGTCAGATCGAAGCGTTCGGCGGCGCATGAAGGGCGCAACAGCAGTCAGTTTCACTGCTGTTGGCGAGTACCGAACCACGAAATCCCCTTCGCGGTTGTGCCGCTCATCTTGTCGCCATCCACGATCCCGACGAAGGTGACATGCCTTCTTCGCACCTTAAAGGTGATGGACACCTGATTACCGTCGAGAGCACCCTTCAGCGGGACTGTTCTACGCTCGCCATGAAATTTTCCGCTTAGCTTTGTCCCCTCTTGTTTGATTTCCATCGTGGCGTGGTGTTGATCGCCATTCAGACCGGTCCAGGACATCTGCCATGTGCCGGAGACAATGGGGGTGGCCTTACTGTCTTGTACTGCCTGCCTGACCGAAGGCGCACCCGGACTGTCGGCGGCTTGTCCTAGCAGAGTGGATGCGGCTACCGCCAAAACACCGAAGAGACAAAGAACCCTGCGAAATCTCACATGACCTCCATAACTACAGATACACTATATCCGTTACGGATATGCAGACGCAAGTCAAGGATGCTACGAATACAAACGCGTGGATCGATTCGCCCGCACTCTGACGAGCCAGGCTGCTGGCTGGCGAAGGATCAGAGATTTACGGGTACGCGACTGCCTGACTGTATGTCCGTGACAGATATATGATTTCGGCTGCAAAATATTCGGAGGCCTCCGATTCCGAAGGCATTTTCGACCTCTTCACAGCTCACGCGACTCATCGCGGACATCACATATGAAAGGTCGTCACCTCTAGCTGTAAGTTCTCGGCGTTCTCCCGCTGGCGAATTGGATTTCCTTTCTGATTGGTGGTACTGCGAAGCTCGGGAGGATGGAATGCACTTCGCTCGGATTTCTTCTCGGAATGCTCGCAATGTACATAGCCATGCATCTGTTCCGATAGAAGTGATGAGCCCGCAAATCAGCGACGTTTCGGCAGAGACGGACGTCTCGATGTAGAGCGGGGAATGCCTCGCGCTCAAGTAAGGCGACGGATTAGCTCGTGTCACGAACAGCGATTCAGACAGGCATCAACAATGGAACGAGCGGACCCGGAGCGGCCTCATAGGCGCATGCGCCGATAGTTTTTCCACCATCCGCTGAACCAGGCGAGCGCGGCCCCGTAGCAGGAGGCGAGCACGAGGCGCTCTTGGAGGTCTGGGAAGAGCGCCGATGTGGTGAGCACAATGGTGATCACGCAGAGGAGCATTGTCGCTTGTCCGCGGAATGACCTGACAAAGTTGGGAAATCGACTACTCGAACTCATCCGCCAATCCCGGCCGAACCACCCGGCAAACCATCCGAGCGCATATCCGAAAAAGCAGCTCCAGATGTACGGTTCAGGCTTCCCGGGATGCCTGTGCGCGATTCCCAGCAGCAGGCTCAATATCATGAAGACAACCATGGTCTGCCCCCAGAATGTCCGGATGAACTCGGACCGCAGGCTGACGGCCATGTCCTTGAGGATGAAGCACCAGAGCGCAGCGGTGGAGGGCGAGTCCCGTTCGAGATCCTGGAAGTTCTGCAGCAATTCCTCGCGATGCCGCCGCAGATATGTACGCGGATAAAGCTCCAGCAGCAGCCCGTAGATGGCGAGCGAGCGGGACCTTCCGCACTGTCTCTGTTGCGGCATGAGGTTACGTCGCTCCCAGATGACGGCGAGCCATAGCCGCGACCGACGAGAGCCGTTCGCTCTCCGCACGCAAGGCAGCCTGTCCGAGCGCCGTAAGCTTATAGTAAATCCTGCGTGGATCCTGCTTATTGCTCTCGACGACGAGACCGGCCCCGATCATTCGATCGAGCGAGCCGTACAGCGTTCCGGGGCCCATCTTCACCTGACCGCGTGAGTCCTCCTTGACCTGGAGCATGATGTCATAGCCGTGGCGCTCCCGGCGATAAAGGGCCAAAAGGATGTGGAATACAGCCGGCGTTAGCGGCCCGGCAGATTTCGCCTTACTCATGGGATCATTATATATCTGTTGCGGATGTAGTCAAGTCTCCGTGCCCGCATCCGGGAAATATCGGCTTCGTGTGGCTGTCGCGTATGCCGCCTGTCTGGACGAAAGCTGCGGAGGTTCGCGGCCTCAAGAGGTACCCCCCTGGCCGGACCGAGAACGACCCGTCAATTGCCCCGAGGCGTGAGCCGGATTTGTTTCGCAAGATTATAGGCAGTCGGGAGATCGCTGTCGCTGTAGACAAGGATGCGACCGAGCACAAGCACCGAGTTGTCCGGCGAGGATATCTGCTTCATGCCGCTCGGTACCTGCCCTTTCCAATCCGGGCCAGTAATGAAGTAGTCGCCAGCCTGGGTCCCCGTGGTGCGCGTACCGACATAGGCGAAGTCGTCGTCAAACGGGTCGGTGAACTGCACGCTGTAATAGCGCCCGAAGAAATCTGGCACATGCAAAACCAGCGGACCTTTACTGAGGTCCAACCAGCCACCCGTAAGGAGCGTGTCGTGGTTCACGCCAACAGTCGCCAAATTCGAACTTCCGTGCGGCAGCGATGTGTGGAGGGGTTCGGCAAAGAGTTTTTGGGACTCGGTATAGAGGGTATTGATCGGAACAGGGCCGTCGCCGAACCCTTTGACGAGGATCGCCCTCTTGAAGTGGTTGCTCACGAGGTGCGGCCAGAAGAAGATGAACAGGAAAGTGCCGGCCACCCATGCCACAACCATGACCGAACCGAATATGATGAGATGCTTGTGTTTCATTGGCGATATCACCGTGTCTCGACAACAGGCGGCACCTTGTATTTGCCGTCCAGAATGGCTGATCCGGGCAGATAAACCCGCAACCTGAGTATGAAGTTGCCTGAGGGTGCGGGCAGCCAATTGAACTCATGGCCTGCCGGAGCGGCATTTTGTATGTAAATGTCGACGGCACCGTCGGCATTCGGCAGGAGGCCGGAGCGGTCGCTCACGCTGTACCGGTTGATCGGATTCGGCACAAAGCGATTTTTCGTGTCGCCCATCGTGAGTGACCAGAACGCATCGTTCGGTGGGAGCTGTCCTGCCGGAAAGTGCATGATGTAGTCGTGGTGGCCGGAGAGTGTTTGGCCCGCATCATCTTTGTTCGTGTGCCAGTACATCGCCTCTTGTGGCACGTTTATTGGGCCCGGGAATATGTCGCCACAAACGCCGCGCATGAGAATGCCAGCTCCCGGCTGGCCGCATCCGAGCATGGTGGTCCAGCCGTTGACTTTTGTGACGTAGGTCTGCGCGATGATCTGGAATGTGATGAACGCCAGCACACCGCCAACGATGATGCCCTGCACAACGTCTGAGACGATGTTCCGCCGCCATAGGAAGGCGAGCAATCCAGAGCTTCGGGTAGGTTCTTGCGAACGGTGGGGTTGTACTGTGTTCTGTTCCATCATGCGTCAATTACCGAATCACCATACTCATTCTGTGAGGGGCCTGAACTCCCCATATTCAGTATATCCATTACGGATATATAATGCAAGCATGACGAAATCCGATCCAATCGTTCCGCTCATCCCGGCAGCGCTGTACAAATCTTTCGTCAAAGCGCCTGCCCAAGGTGAAACCGGCTCGAACAACACGTACGTAAGGAGGCCCACCGGTGGCTGACCAGCATTATCGGTTTGGATGGAGCAACCGGATCAGCGATGGGGTATCGGCCTCCATTCGGCCGCCGGATGGGTTGCAACAGCCACGTTTGTTGTCGTGGATGTTGGCGGCATCGCAGTGCTGGGAGCGTTTTGTCGCTATACTCCGTATGAGTGGATTCTTATAGCCTGGGCCTTCGGCTGCCTCGTAGCATTTCATTGCGGTCGCCTTCGCCAAAGTCGAGCCGCACCAACAATCAAAATAGCGGCGGGGTCGCCAATGCAGAGAACGAACAAACAGCAAGCCGGAAATGGAATCTCGGACGCCCAGCCATGTGGCAAGCGGTCTTGCGGAAATGAACAGGTTGCCCGGCAGTTTAAGCATTCGCTAAATGAGCATGGCGACATCGGTTCGCTATGTCTGAAGTGCGAAGAAATGGTTGCTTCCGCGAAGGATGAATGGTCCTTGCTGGAGCACGAACGGAATCACCGTTGCAACGGGAAGATGGTGTGACTCAATGCAGCAAGAGGTCTGCAAAGGAATGCACACGTCCCCGATCGAGTGGCGCGATGAGTTTCTGAATCTGTGCCCCTCCAGGTTCATCCGCGTGTAGATGGTGTGTCAGTTGCTGCACCGCTTCGGCAGTCCGCGCCACTTGCATCCGTGCTCGGCCACATACAGCAGTGCGTTGAAACTGGCAGACATAATGGAGACGCACGGTTGCGTCAGAATGCTCCGCCATACTCTTCATCGGCGGGAACATCTGGAGCAAAGTCAGCGGTACCTTTGCTTACCTGCTGCGAATACTGGAATTCAGAGTTTAACGCGCTCTGCGGGAACTGAACAAATCGGCTATCGAATCGATGTGGATGTAGCGCGGCCACTTCATCGTGAATACCTCTACAGCGCGTATCTGCTCGCTAGAGCATTGCCCTCTGTGGGTTGTGCGTCCCGCGCTGTCACGGATTTCCGCTACTGACTGCGGGTTTTCCATTGCCAGGCACATGTGTTGTCAAACGTTTGGAGACGAATTCGCGTACGAGATCCTGTCCAGCGCGTCCTGCAAGACCGATGGCGGCGTTGGTGAAAACCAGGCTTGCCCCTCGATTCGACGAAGGATAATAAGCATTGGAAATCGCGCCCGAACATAGATCGCCGAGAAAGTAGGAGTAGTTCGGCATGAGATGTCCACTATCGCTGCGGGCAACAAACGCATAGCCGACCGCATGTTTTGTGCGAGACCAGGTGGAGCCGGTTCCCTGGTAAAAGTAACGCGGGTCTTGATGGAAGAGCGAGGGGAATACCGCCCTGCTCAGAATGTCGCTGGTGCGTCCATTGGCAAACAGCGCGCCCCACCTTTTGCCGTACCCTTGCGCGCCTTGCCCATATCCGGAAAAGGCGTCAGTCGCCTGCTGGAATCCTGCCCCAATGCTGACGCCAACGAAGGTAGCGGGATCGAAGGTGTCACGAAAGGCAAGAGAAAATTTTTGCTTGGTATCGAGCGGGGCCGCATCCCAGATGTAACTGGTATAAAAATCGGGAATGACGCCAAGCAGACGCTGCTTTTCCTCCGCTTTCATCTGCTGAGCCGCAATCACTTCCGTGGGCCGAACGACAACCTCTGTGGATGTCGTCACGACCGAAAGCACAATATTGGAAGCCTGATATCTCTGATTCTGCGTGAGTGTGAACTGTGCAGATGTGACCTTCTGAAAATTGCTGGCCGTGGCAACGATTCTGTAGGAACCGGAAGGGAGACCGCTGAAGGTAAAGTTGCCGTCTGGCCCAGTTGAGGTTGAGCGTTGTTGCGAATTGCCGATCTCCGTCAAAGTGACCTCCGCCCCTGACATCGCGGCTCCGCTTACGTCCAGCACGGCTCCTGACACACTGGCCGATCTCCCTTCTGAGGTTGATGGCGCACTGGGTAACGGTGCGCTTTGTGTCGTCTGCGATTCCATCAAAGACGATGCTGCCGAGGCGAATGTTCCGTTGCCTGAATTCTGCGCTTGCAGCGAAACGGTCGTGACCGATAGTCCGAAAAGCAGGAGACATGTGAAAAGCTGCTGCAAGTAACCTCCTTTTGCGGTTCGTCATGCGTGTACAGTTTTCCCTGGTGGGCATTTGGTCATAGTCGCAGCCGGAACGCTATTCGTACCTCAGAGCCTCGATTCTTGTGATGTTCGAGCATATGGCTCCCCTCAAGCTGTTCATGGTTACAGTATATATCCGTTACAGATATAGTCAATGCGTGACAAGGAGACTGTGCACTACTGGAGTGGAATATTCGAGAGTTTGCTCGATCTATTGAGAGTGAGGGAGCGCGGCTGGAGGAAAAGCAAAACCTCCGTGCGCGGCCATATAGCCCAATGAAGGTGGAACCGAAGTGTCTGCCTTGTTCTGCGGCCACGCACTGTCGGGCGACAACATCTGTTGAAACTCGGCATTACTGGCAATCTTTGGCTTGAACTCGGTGGCGATGTCTATGTCACCCAATCGATCCAGGCCGAGAGCATACTTCCGAAAAGTATGGCGCCCTTCTCCCAAAGGGTTCTCAACCATACGGATGCGTATTGACCTTCGATTGCACCGTGGCATACCATACGGATGCGTATGGACACCAACCTTGGACGCGAAGACTGGTTGCACGCTGCCCGACTAGCCCTGTTACGCGGCGGCGTTGAGCAAGTGCGGGTAGAGAAGCTCGCTCGCGCGCTTAAAGTCACAAAAGGAAGCTTCTATTGGCATTTCAAGGACCGCGAAGAATTGCTCGAATTACTTCTCCAGGAATGGGAAGACGAGTTGCACGGCCTCCTCACTCAACTGGAAAAGCGATCAAGAGGCGACAAGTTGGACGTCTTCCTTCGGCTACTGGAGGAGCGTGTGAGGCTGAGCGAAGGTGGGAAGACACCATCGGATGCGGCGATTTTTGCGTGGGCATCCGTGGATCCCGAGGTCGCTCGCCGCGTCGATAAGGCTGAACAAACGCGAATCCGGCAGCTACAGCACCTTGTCGGCGGCCGTAATCGTATGGAGCTCTTCTACCTCGTATGGATTGGCTTCGTGGCGCGTGGGCAACGTGTGCCCGAGTCGCGGAAGAGATTTCCCATTATCGCACGCTTGCTACTTGAGTCCGTTGACGGACATGCAGGCGAATCTCGAAGACAGAGAAGAGGTTCGCCAACCGGGAGGAGAAGGGCGGCCAAGCCAGTTCTGAAGGGAGAAGGAGGGTGATTCAGAATCATGCTGCGCAGGATGAAATGGGTTGCAATGGGAATGGTTGGAATCGCTTTGGCTGGCATCGCCTATAGTACAATCACGACCACTTCCACCGAGTTCCCCGGCTCGGCAATGACGCCCGCTGGTTTTCGAGAGAGCAGTTCCGTGTACATCAGAATGCGCGACGGGGTAAGGATTGCGGTGACTGTTTTCCTGCCGCGCGATTTGCGGGCTGGGGAGCGAGTCCCCGTCCTGATGCGAACAACACGATATTGGCGGAGCGAAGAAGTAGGGTGGGGACTCAGGGTGATGGTGGCGCTGCATTTCGTCAGTCCATCAACTCTTGTGGACGAAGAGGTCGCGTACTTTAATAAGAGGCGATTCGCTGTAATCGTTGCGGATGCTCGTGGGAGCGGGGCCTCAAGTGGCTACCGTCGAGTGGAATTTTCGCCTGAAGAGGTCGCAGATATGGGCGAAGTGGCTGCGTGGGCAGCCAAAGAACCTTGGTCCAATGGACGCGTGGGAACCTTCGGTGTCTCGTACGACGGCAACGATGCAGAATTAGCGGCTGCAACTGGTCAGCCGACAATCCGTGCAGTAATGCCACAATACGATGATTTCGATCCTCAAGAGCTTATCGAGCCAGGGGGAGTTACCCTTCGCGGATTCATTGATCAATGGAGCAAATTGGTTGCAGCGCTAGACAGTGACGATATATGCGGCGTCGACGACGTGAGAGGGTGGGCCTGCTGGAAGGACCGGCAGACGATCCCTGGAGTGCAGCGCGTCGATGCGGACCGTAACGGTAAATTTCTCGCCACGGCGGTGGCCGCGCACCACAACCTCAATATTGCCGAGGCATTAGGCAAAGTTGAATTCCGGGATGATGAACTGGCCACACAGACGGGCCCAGTCCGCTTCGCTGACATAAGCCCGTATGGGCTGCGCGAACGGATCGAAACGTCGCATGTACCGATGATGGTCTGGTGTGGCTGGCTGGATGCGAATTCCTGTCAAGGAGCGCTCATCCGGTACCGCACCTTCTCCAATCCACAAGTGGTAGTGATCGGGCCGCTCTCTCATGGAGGCAGCTTCAATGTCGATCCCTTTGCTGCGAAACATCTACCTCCCGTCCCCACTCGTGAAGAGCAGTTCAAAATGGAAGCAGATTTCTTCGATCAAACACTGCGAGATCAAGTGGCGCCGAAGATCGAATCCTCAATTCATTACTACACCATGGGTGAAGGAAAGTGGCACACAACCTCGGTGTGGCCCCCGCGCGGATTACAGAATGAAGCACTGTATTTCACCGAAGGTCACGCATTGAAGCCAATTTCACCGGCGACGCGCGTGGGTAGCGATGCCTATATTGTCGATTACTCCGCATCAAGTGGAACGCAAACGCGTTGGCAAACACAACTTGGCGGTGGGGATGTGGTATATCCTGACCTCCGAACGGAAGACAACAAACTTCTTTCATACACGAGCGATCCTCTCCGAAGCGATCTGGAGATCACCGGGACGCCAGTGCTGACGCTCGTAATGAGTTCCACCAGAAGCGACGGCGCGGTCCATGCATACCTGGAAGATGTGGCGCCGACGGGTCGGGTGACGTACCTCGACGAAGGGATCCTTCGCTTGATCGATCGAAAAGAAGTGGATCCGAGGAGCTTACCTTACGTGCCGCTCGGCCCAGCTCACAGTTTTCTTCGAAAGGATGCAGAACCCATGAACCCGGGGGAGATTGCAACAATCCGGCTAGCACTACTGCCAACTTCATTGTTGTTGAAAAAGGGACATTCAATCCGAATTGCGATGGCTGGAGCTGATGCAGGGCTGTTCCAGCGCTATCCAGCCACGGGCACGCCTGTTTGGACCGTCTATCGTGAGGCCGGATGGTCGTCTTTTTTGGAATTGCCGGTGAAGAGTCATTAGGTATAAAGGAACCATCCGTTTGACAAAGATCAAAGCTCCGAATTACGAAACTACCGGGACGCAGTGCGTTCTAACTGACTCCCTGACTCCGTGAAGAAAGGAAGAAAGCGACCCATACCTGAAAGTTGAAACATATTCCAGCTTCTGGCAGCCGAAGATGCGCTGCTGTCCTGACCGGCAACTCCTGCGATCGCTGCCATTGCGGACGGTGCCACATCTACAGTCAATGAACTGCCTGTACTTGCTGCAGCCACAAACAGCGCGGCAAACAGGAATGGGGTTGGTGAGATTCGTTTCACTATTTCCTCCTATTGATGGTTTACGTACACACTCTGGTAAATAGCATGGCGGATCCCTCACTTCGGAGATCCCGGCGTTGCCATACTTTTGAACGCCAAGTGTCGCTTGCAACTGTTGGTCCTTGCTGCCGATGCAATGGATTCTAGGACCGGACAAACAGCGTTTAGGCGAACGGGCCTCAACCATTCTTTGCGACCTGTTTCTTTGCTTTCATGTCTGTCGCCAGCCGCTTCACAATCTTGTCTGCAAGCTTCTTTGCATCTGCTGAGAGTGTTTGTTGTGTGTCCCGGGCCACGTGGACTGCAAGACCAACCGGACCGAGCGGCGGTAAAAGGATTCCACCTTTGATCCGAATGTCGAAGCTGTCGACAGAATTCCAGCCATCCTTCACTCGTGAAAGAGCAACGACATGGACGTTGAGATGACTTGACCCCAGGCCCATGCCCAGGAGTCTTTCTGCAGAGTTGCCGGCATTCGCCCTTGTAATGCATCCGCTGATCACAGTCGCGCCCAGGGGAATCGATTGTGGATCTGGATTAACCAGTACGGTCATCTTCTTCGACAATTTGTCTTGCATCTCAACGGTGATTTTGTCAAGAATGGCTGGGTCTACTTTGATAGGCTTCTGCGAGGCGTCAGCACTGCCCGCATCAGAAAACGGCGCTGCAGCGGGAACCCGTGGGCAAGCCTGTGCAGAGAGCGCTGCCGTATCCGACGACGGCTGCGATTGAACTGCGAAGCGGAGAACAACAGCCGTCCGCTGTAGTGCCGTGGGTGAGGACGACGAATCCGAAGCAACATTAGATTGTGTTGAAGCCGTACTCTGCGCGCCTGCTTGTGTTGCCGCCTGATATACACGCCCCTCGGCATGAGCGGACGAGGTGATGCTGATGCCTGCAAATGCGCTTAAAAGAGAGCACGCCAAGACCATATTTGAACGAACCTTCATCGAAACCTCCGGGCAGATCTCCGACCTGCACATACTCTGACGGCACCACAACAAAGGGTGTCGCGCTATGTTGCCCGCCTTCCCAAACCCCCGGTAGCTGCGACTGGCCAATAACATCTTCACAGTTGCGCTACACTAACTCGTCTACTGGTACAAATACCGGGCAGGCCAAATCCATCAGACTGTAGCGTGCATCTGGTCACTCCCTGACTCCCTGGAGCAAGCTAGCCATGCTCGAAGACTCGGAACGTATTCCCTCACAGATAGCCCGCAAGCTCCTTCGATATGCCGAAATGCCAGTGTTCGTGCCTCACACACATCGTGATATGAACAGCGCAATAGGATGGAACATTCGTGATCGGTATATTGTTCGAGGGCGGACATAACGAACACAAAACGCTGTAGATTCTGAAGAGCACTAACGCAAATCGCCTGAGATTCGGCGAGAGAAGCATCAGCCATGAAAACTCTCTGGATAGGCGATGAAGGAAGGTTCTCTCTCATGTCCGTGAAGCGAATCGCGTTTGTAATAACACTGCGCCGAGCCCACGACGTAGCAAACTTCCTGAAGACGCCATTGACTGTGATGCACTCTTCGAGAGCTGACCGAACACACCGTTCAGCCATGTCTTCAACCACCGTTAAGAGCAGAGACAAACGATGCAAACTGCGCCTGTCCTGATCGAATACCCGGTGGAAGTCCTCTGACGTTGCGTATTGACTTAACGAACTGTTGGCAACCGACTGTTTCACTTCGTGGTCCTTTCGTTCCCCCTCGTGGGACACGACGGTAAACTGCGGTCTCAATATCCGCTCAGCGACTCGCTGAAAGAGGAGGCCAGCGCACCTCAGTCGTCACGATTCACAGATTCCTGCTCCCCTGTGCACAGGGCCAATGCTTGTGTGACAGGAATGGTATGCCCTGGCGAACGTCACACTTTCCAACGCCGCGAGGCTCTGGCGTATTATTGTTTACTATATCCGCTACGGTTATATAATGCAAACAGCGGCCACACGAGAGCGACACCAAATCGCTTCCTTGCTCTAAACAAAGCTTCGTGGGTAATTGAGGGGAGTCAATGAAACTTCAGCGAAGGACCTTCTTGGCAACTGGATTATCAGGGCTTGCATGGACGGCAGTACATGGCCTGACAGCGGAGGTCAACGCTGCGACCAGGTTTGTCTTTCACGTTTCCGGTTCCGTCGGCGGTGTGATAGACCGGGCTTACCGCCCAATCCTTGCCGAATTGGAGAATCGAGGCTTCCCGTCGATGCTCGTACACAGCTCTGTACGGGGTTCCAACACGCCCAATGAAGATCGCGCTTCTTCAGTTGTTAAAGCGCTTCAAGGCGTCACTGATAGAGTTGTGATTGTCGGAACATCGAACGAGGGTAATTTCCTGCCTCTGGTCGCGGCGGCGCGTCCCGTCAGACGGCTCGTCTATGTCAATGCCGCCATCCCGCTTCCTGGCAAGGCATTCATCGAAATCTGCCAAACCGAGCAGGTCGCTGTTCCGGGAAGCTTTCTCGACCGGCTGCTCAAGGCTTCTCAAAGCATCACGGACGATTTTCTCAGACTCGTCAACGATCCCAATACAACGAAGGCACAGTTCAAAGCGATGCAGGAGCGCATCGACGCCTCGCCATCTGCCCATGCCATAGTTGGTTTTTACGAAGTCTGCCCCTTGAAGGCGCTCCCGAGCGTCGATAACGTAGATGTTTCGGGTTCGGCTGACGATCAGATTCGGCCCGAGTGGGAACAGTCGGCGGCGCGTCGTGTCCTGGGTGTTGAGCCGGTCGTCATTTCCGGCGCCGGACACGCCAACATTTACACCGCGCCTTACGTGCATCAACTTGCAGACGCTTTTGTAAGGGGTCTTTGACGGCTACGGTCCGCGTGATCGCCAGAAGGTGCGCGATATCGTGGGTCTGTATCTGGCCTCGCAGGAACTCACGCTGGTTTTATGCGTATGTGAAAAGAGCCAGATACAAGCCGTGGAGAGAACCGCGCCAAAGGTACCCGTTGCTCGTTATACCTGACAAAGGAATTCTGAAGCCATTTCCTCATCATCGATTGGTGAGCAACCTGTAGCATGCGGTTCGCCACGCGAACGGCGACAGGCTGTCTCAGACTTTATGGCACCTGAACAGCGTTTGAATCCAAGGACGATGCTTTAGGTGCTTTGGCGGGCCGGGCAATGACCCATGGACCTCCCCAAAGCGCCACGGCAATAAATAGACTCGACCACTCGTTGGGGTTGTGGGGGGCTCCTGGAATGCCGTAGAGACCCAGAACCCTCGGCAGATGAAGAGTGAATACCCAGACGGCAAACATCAAGCCCAGCACAAATGCGCCCCATGTTTGCAGAGTCTTCAAGCCGATCGCGATTCCCGCAACAATGAAGACCACGCCGGAGATCCCGACCCAGAATTCCCGCCAGGGTATCCATGTGGGAACCAGCGTGGCGATAAAGACGACCCCTATAAAGTGATCAACTCCGAAGACGACGAGAGAAACCCCCAGCACATAACGGGCTCCGCGTGTGAGCCAACCCGGAATCGCAAGGTCACCGACTGAAAGCCAGGCCAGGGCAGCGAGTGACAGAGGCTCAAAAACTTCGGTGCGCAATCCCATGTTGCCGAGATCGTGAGCATAATTCGGCAAGTCAAGAATCAGCGCGCACAAGAAGAAAAGGCTCCCCAAGACCAACGACGAAGATCGCGCGGTGCGCTTGAGCAGGAGACCTGCTCCGCACGCCACAACAATTGCTCCGAAGAAACAAGCGAGCCAGGGAATAGCGGGAAGCCAGGGAATGACTGGGATCACTCTATAACTACAACTACGGCCGTGCGGGTTATCAGCATACCGTGCACACAGCAGGGTTTCGCTGCCCAACGCAACAATCGCGACGGAGAACACGAACCTTCCGGCGCCAAGCGCGAGATTCACGAGCCGCACTGGTGAGAAGTCCTTCAGATGTTGAGTCACTTTAGCCGTTCCTCTTTCCGGTATTTGTTCATGACGCTTTGCCCCAAGACCCCGGCAAGTGCTGCTCGTTGCCTGCATGCAGCTTGTAAATCCGTAGCAGGTAGAAGTTAGTCGACATCTGGTCGCCGAAGCATATAGAAGATTGCAAATGTCAGCGATGATGGGTCGCGGCGAGATACAGTTGCGAAGCACGCTCACTTTACGCGGAAGTATTGGGAGCGGACGACCATCCATTTGTCTCCGCGCTTCACCCAAACGTCTATGTAGGCATACACCGATTTAGCAGTGACATTGCGTGCGTCCGCGACAGACTTGTCGGTCAGTGTGCCCTGGACCACGGCAACATCGTCGCCTAACATTTTCACGTCGATAGGTCCCAAATCGGCTTGCACATGTTTGACCTTACCGGATCTGATGCCGTCCAAATCGTTCTCTTTGGTCCAAACCTTGCCATCGGACCCAACGATCCTCAAATCATCTGCCTCGATCTGACTTACCTTATCGACATCGCGGGCCTGAGTTGCGTCTTCCCAATCCTGGGTCATTTGTTTAAACATATCGGCGGCACTTGAATCATTTGAAGGCGCCTTGGCTGATTGAGCCGAAACCAGTCCAACGCATACACAGGCGAACAGTATCGTCACTAACTTTTTCATCTGCTGTCTCTCCAACTCGATTTAGCGGATCAGGAGATCCAAGAATTACTATTCAACGGAGCAAAAACATTGTCCATGACCTCGGAGGTCATGAAGAAACCCGCCGCAGTGGAGCGTTTAGATGTCAGACCGTTGCTTCGGCCAGGCAACTCATCACAGCGCGAGTGGCTTCATCTGCAGGGAAAAAGGTTTCTATTCGCAGTTCCTGGAGAGCAACGTCCAGCGGCGTGCCCAAGGTGCTGAGTACAGAAAACAACCGAAGGATCGAGTTATTCCATCGATAGTTGATGGTCAGGAACGGCGAATGAGCGCCATGCAAATCGGGTATGCACCAGCGGCTCGGCACGTCCGGGTAGCTGAGCAGTTCATCGAGGAACCGCTTCATCGTCTCGTCTGCCGGGTTGCTGGCAGCTTCGTGACTTACTCGCCGGACGATGCGTGCGGCGATGAGTTCCCAATTTTCGATGAACGGCCGCAATCCCTGGGGATCGAAGACAAGGCGGACGCCATTGTGGGGCGTTCCAGAATCACAACCGGGAAAGAGGGCGAGAAAACGCTTTGCGCCGGTGTTCATCGTCAGGGTGTTCCAATATCGATCCAGCAGCAGCACTGGATACGGCTCCAATTGCGTCAAGAGAAGCTCCACGGCGTGGTGAGCGGCCTCCAGTTCGGGTGCGTCGAGACTGGTCTGACGGTAAAGCGGAGCATAGCCGGCCGCAAGGAGCAACGCATTGCGCTCGCGTAACGGAACCTGCAGCGCCTCGGCAAGACGCAGCACCATCTCCCGGCTGGGCGAAGCGCGGCCGGTCTCAATGCAACTCAGATGACGCGTTGAGATCTCCGCATCGTTTGCCAGGTCCAGCTGGCTGAGGTGGCGAACAGCGCGCCAGCGACGTAGCAGGCTGCCAAAACTCATACAGGGCATTGTAGTGGCTGACCGGAGACGCGGAGGTGTTCCGCCTGTATGCCGCTGCGGCCAAGCGCAGAGTGAAACACGCGGGAGCATAATCGACGCATTATTCGCCTTTCATCGGGATGTGGAATGGAATGTTTGTACATTCGGCGGAATGTTTTCCAACGCCGGCGGTCACGGATTTCGCATATGCGAGGACTGACTGACAGGAGGTGTTCCTGAGCTGTCGGTGATTTGTCCCACCAGGATGGAAGCCGTGATCGCTAATGCAATGGAGGGAGCGACAACACTGCGGAATTTCACACGGCCTCGATGGACATTGCATCACTATATCTGCTATGGATATAACAGACAAGTCAAGTGGCGCTCTCGCAGAAGCAACTCACGCCGCTGAACCAGCAGGTAGAGGCACTATGAGCAGGGCACTCTCGTATTTCGCGGCATTTATCGGCGCGCTCTGCGCCTACTTCATCATCCACCTCTTCTTCTCTACTCATGTGAGAACGATGCGCAACGACGTGATACAGGGTTTCCTCATCGGCTTCGGACTGGCGTTTGTCACGGCCCAAGCGTATGCGAGGATCAAGGCCGTGAAGATAAACGGCTGGATCACCATGTTGGGCCTCGGCAAACCCGGCAATGGCATGTTCTTGCGGGCCGCGCACGCCCAACTGTTTCCCGGTCCGGTCAACGTGCCGGAGGAGGCAATGTACTGGTGGACGAATGCGGACGGCGCGGGCGGGGCACTCTCCGGCCGACACGACTACGTCATGCATTTCCCGGCGGGTCAGCTTCCACCCAACGACGCGTTCTGGTCGCTCACGATGGGTACGGCCCGGAATTGTTTCGTGCCGAATCCGATCAAACGGTACAGTGTGAGCGATCGCTCCGGCCTCCTGCCGAGCGCCGACGGTTCAATCGACATCTTCATCCAGAATGCCGCTCCAACGGGGCACGAATCCAACTGGCTGCCCGCGCCCTCGGGCAACTTCATACTCTGGCTGCGCGCGTACCAACCCGGCGAGGCCATTCTCGACGGCGAGTATACTGTGCCGCCGGTCGTCAAGGCGAAAATTCCATGACACTTGAACACCTTCTCATATTCGGCGGGGTCTGCGTAATAACATGGCTTGCTTTCATTTATTTGTGGCCGAGCTTTATCCTCCGTGTGTTCAAGCGGGCGATCCTCGTCAAAGGGTTTGGCGACGGCCCAATCCCGGTTAATACGCTCTGCACGGAGCCCCAGGCGCTTTTTGCGGATCCCATTCACCCACCGGCCTCGGCCTCAAAATTGGCGACTACCGGCGTGAACCGCGACACGCTCCCCACGGTCGGCTGGTTGGACCTCTATAAAGGACCGCAAATATTGCATGTGCCGGACATGGCCGGTCGTTATTACAGCGTGCAGTTCACTGATCCGTCGACCAACACTAACTTTGCCTACGTTGGCAAACGCACAACAGGGACCTTAGCTGGGGAGTACCTGATCAGCGGCCCACACTGGAAAGGGGATGTGCCGCAAGGAATGAAGATAATATGCTCGCCGAACAACTCTGTGCTCGTGCTCGGTCGCATCCTCGTCTACGACGACAGCGATCTCCCGACAGCGTATGCACTTGCGAGACAGATTCAGATGGTCCCGTTCGCCGGTCGACAATCCAGTCAGTAACACTTTCGGCAATAACATACTTACTTACCAAGATCACAGTTGTGCCGAGATGACGCCGGGCGCTTCACGACTGGGACTCGATGTTCTTGCGAAGGAAGACGGTTGCCTGCCATATCCCTCAGGCACAACTGAAGAAAGGCACTCATTCTCCGTCAATTGTTGGTTCGGGCCGTGGAATTTTTGGGAATTTCGCGGAAATCTTTTCCAAGTCGGCACTCGCCACAAGGCGTACCTTCGTGGAGCATGAGCACGCTTCAGCCGGGGGGCCTATGCCATGTGGTACAGTCCGTCACTGCAACAGCTTCTGTTCCTCGAAGCTGTTCTCGAAGAGGGAAGTTTTGTCAGGGCCGCGGACCGTCTTCACACGACCCACTCCACGATTTCACGGAGCCTGAAAGCACTCACCAACGGGCTGGGGATCGACCTATTCAATAAGACACCGCGCGGTCTGAAGCCGAGTAGCGTTGGGCGAGTTTACGGCGCCCAAATCCGTAGCAGCCTGGAACAAGCGAAGCTGGCTTTTGACCTTGCACGATATGAAACCAGCCTGCATCGGCGGCCTTTCTATGTCGGCCACTCTCCGTATATTCACGGCAGTCTTCTGCCCCTGCTCGAACAACTCAGCCTGCCGGGAAGCGAAGCTCAACCCATCGTTCTCAGAAGCGCGACAACGTCGCGGCTGGTATGGCGCGTGCGGAGCGGAGAACTTCAAGCAGGCTTTGGCGTGTTACCGATCGTCGATAAGGCGCTCTGGATCGAGCGGGTAGCGCATGAGCCATTCTGCGTCTGCATCGCGGAACATCACCCACTGGCAACTCATTCCCGGCTGGCGGCGCGAGAACTGTCAAACGAAACGCTGGTCTGGATTCCGCGAAGCCTTCACCGCTTGTTCTATGACCAGATCGTGAATTATCTGCTCACGCTCAAATTCAATCCCAGGCGCTTTCTGGAAGCCCACACCATCACGCAGGCGCTCGACTTCGCCGCCCACGGCGCCGGAGTCGCGCTTATCCCGCAGTCCGCATCTCGCTTTCAGCGCTCTGGCGTGCTTTTCAAGCCTTTGACCGATAACCTGATCCGCATCGAGACGGCTCTGTTTGTGCGGAAAGATCAGATGCGTTCTTCTGTGAAGGACTTTATTGCGGTCGCAATATCTGCTATTCGAGAACTTAGGCTTAATCCTCTGGAGAACCGATGACGCCGATGATTCTCATTTTTGTCGTAGTGCATCTTCTTCCAGCAACGAGCGAATCAATTCAGGAGCAACATAGAAATTTGTTTGCTGCAATCTGGAAAGAGCCTCCGGCAGCAATAAAAGGTTTGCGCGGGCGGCGTTGCGTAATATGCCCAGCGTGCCGATTACAGAAACGTTCCTTCGCTTCGCCTCTTCGCGCGCTAGAGTCTCGTCCGCAATCAGGCGATCCGCTCCAACTTCAAGCGCAAGCGTAATCGCCTCCCGCTCTCCACGATCCAGGAAATTCAGCGACGAGTCTGGAGGGTTCCGCAGCGAGTGTCGTTCGAGCCATGCCGGGGGGCGAGCTGCCCATGCCCGGACCATATCCGGCGTGTTAACGTCCTGCAGTTCTTCCCAGACAAAGGGTGGAATCAGAACCCGCTGATAGAAATATGGAAGGACTTCGATATGCCCGATCAGTACCAGATAGTTGAGAGGCGAGGTGTCGGCAACAACAATCATGCAGGACGCTGGATTCCCGGAACCCTTTCTTCCAGTTCTCGGGAGGTTTCACGGTCCTGTTCCAGATCTCCCAGGGAGTAGTGCAGGTGGACGCCATGTTCCTTCAGGAAAGCATGTACCTGCATCCGCGACGAGAACCCGAGCATCTGCCGCAACTGCCCCTCGGAAAACCGCTTCGAGCGGTATCCTTCCAAAGCCAGCGCCTCGACCGCCGCGCGCGGCAGGTCCACATACTCACTCGTGAGCAGGTGCGCGACCTCTTCCGGGATTTGCAGCTCAAGGTTCATAACAGTCTCTCTCCATCTTAGAGCCGATACTGGACTGGGAGAAATGAAATTCTGATTCTGGAACTCGTTTCCGGCGAAACGGTTCAACCCACCGTACCCAACGACCTTTGGGATGGCGCACCAAAGAGCTGACAACCTAGCGACCTTTGGGGTGGCCGACCCAAATCCAACCCACCGAAAAATTTCCGTCAACGTATTTTCAATAACTTAGCGCTCTTTCAGACTACCGACTACACCGTGTAACTCGTTGAAAATACGATTGTTACGTCACTCATAACCCAAAGGTCGCTGGTTCAAATCCAGCCCCCGCAACCATCCGAATTTGCTGTCGATACCCTTTAGGACACCTCTGATTGAGTCGGTGGCGTAAGGCTCGGACTCTCAGGGTTTATCTCTCGAACCACCCAGCAAGCGCGCGCGGCATTTCGATCCGCTCCCTGGCGACCATCACCCCGTCACACACTTCTTCATCTTGCGATTGTGGGTAACTCTCCAACCTGGGGCGCTAAAGGCACGTCGTAATTGCTTCAGATGCTCAGAAGGACCGATATTCCTCGAATGGCGGCTTCCCGTTCACGCCCTAGCTGCGGAGGCACGAGGTTGTTACTATTAAGTTCTGCGCGATAAGCAGGAGGGTCGAGATTGAGGCTAATCGCGGGCCCCTTGCGGTTTCGACTCCTACGCCGACTTGCAGATTGCGACCGAACCTCAGACTCTGCCAATTTCGGGCATCTTGGCATCCAACTCCAACCAATTGTATGCCTTTGGCCTAGAGTTGATAGTCTGTCAGAAGGATGAAATGAGTCTGCGGCTGAAACCCTCCAAGCGACGCAAACGGACGTCGGGTTCGCCTCATGACCACAGACGAAACACAACATGGCGACCAGTACACACAAATTCCCATTCCGACCACGAGCTAGGCTGCTCCAGATCCTGGGGGATCAGCTAATCGGTTCGCCGCGGCTTGCCGTCTTTGAATTGGTCAAGAATGCATATGACGCGGATGCGGACACCGTGACAGTCACTTTAAAGGACATCGACAGTGCCTACCGAACCATCATCGTCGAAGACGATGGGGAAGGAATGTCGCTGGAGACGATTCGCGACATTTGGTTGGTCCCAGCACACGATCACAGGGGAAACCAGAGAAAGTCGCTCCAGCGCACGAAGAAAGCCCGGTTGCCTCTCGGCGAGAAAGGTGTTGGCCGCTTCGCGGTGCACAAGCTTGGAGATCGCATCGAACTGGTCACGAAAACAAAGGGCAGCGACGAGTGCGTCGTCACTATCGACTGGGACACTCAAATTGGGAAGACGTATCTGTCGGATACGGAAGTCTTGGTTCGTACCCGCGCGCCAGAGGAGTTCAAAGGTCGACATACAGGCACAAAATTGACCATCAGCCGCTTACGCGAGGAAGCCGGATGGTCTAGAGGTGAAGTCCGGAGACTGTTGCGTCAGATCACATCAATATCCTCTCCATTTGCGGAGCGTTCGGACGACTTTAAGACCATTCTGAGCGTGCCGGATCATCCGGAGTGGGTAACCGGACTGCCGGATATTCCGGCGTTGCTTGAACGCGCCCCTTGGCACTTCAAGTTTCATTTCGAGAATGGGTTGCTGGACTGGAAGTATGAGTTCCGAGGGGTATCGGGCATTAAATTAGCCCCGCGAACGGAGGCGAAAAAGAAACAACACCTTCTGATCCCGCCGGAACGGGATCTGGATGTGTATGGCACGGATCAGGGTTCGAAGGCGAAACGAACCAGTGTAGTTGCAGACGCCTCGATGACAGACGGTATCGGACCCATCACGGGCGAATTCTATGTATTTGATCGCGACCGAGAAGTCCTCATGCATCTCGGGGATGGACAGCTCATCAAGAGTTTCCTCGATGAGAACGGTGGCGTGCGTGTTTATCGCGATAACATTCGGGTCTACAACTACGGCGAACCGGGAGACGATTGGCTCGAACTGGATTTGGCTCGCGTCAATACTCCGACGCGCAACATCAGCCGTAACATCGTCATCGGCGCTGTCGACCTATCCTTGGGGCTCAGTATCGGCCTCATGGAGAAGACCAACCGCGAGGGATTTGTAGAGAATGCCGCCTATCGAAACCTCAAGCGAATTATCCTTGGTGGCCTGTCTCTGCTGCAAATTGAACGCAAGATCGATAAGGACAACATCCGTGCCTTGACGGGCAAGGGCAGAGACCGAGAGAGCGAGTTCATTCTCGAACCCCTGCAAAAACTCCGCGAAGCCGCAAAAAAACATCGTCTTGAAAAGGAATTAAACCCGCTCATCGACAAGGCCGAGACAAACTATAACGAAATGCGCGACACGATGCTGCGTGCCGGCCTGTCGGGGATGGGTTTAGCAGTTGTCTTCCATGAAGTGGAGAGGGGTGTAAGGGTTCTCCATGATGCCATCGAGGCCGGAGGAAAGACGGAGACTATCCAGATCCAGGCCCGAGAACTTGTGCGAATCCTCGATGGTTTCACTGAGCTATTGCGTAAGGGTGATCGGAAACCCAACAGCCTCAAGCACCTTATCAGGCGGGTGCGTGATATCAATCAGGTGCGATTCCGGTATCACAACGTAAAGCTGCTATGTCCCGCTCTTGAGGAGACGGAAGCAGACATCCAAATGACTTTTTCTTTCGGATTGGTTTTGGGTGCGCTCAATAATCTGCTGGACAATGCCTTCTACTGGCTACAAGTGCGCTGGCCAGAGAAGACCTCAACGACACGACGAGAGATTTATATCAACTTCGAGAGGGATTACTCAGGCAGGCCAGCCATCGTCGTTGCCGACAACGGCCCTGGCTTCCAAGATGATCCAGATCGGCTGACCCGGCCATTTTTCAGCCGACGCCCGGACGGCATGGGTATTGGGCTTTACTACACGAACATGGTGATGGAGTTGAACGGGGGACAACTGGCGTTTCCCGAACCGGATGATGTTGATGTGCCGGCGCGTTTCGATGGCGCGGTTCTCGCTTTGGCTTTTGGAAGAGGAGATGAACGGTAATGTTCGCTGCGCCACGGTTCGTTGCGATTGACGATAATGCCTTGCATCTCCAGGCGATTGTGAAAACGCTGCAAGGACTCGGAACACCTTGCTTTGGCATTCATTACGACGTGTCTACAGAACTGCATGCGAAGCATTTTCTGGGCGTCCGTTGTCTATTTATGGATTTGCACTTGACTACCGGAATAGCTTCGACCGACGAGAATACCCATTACGGAATAATCTCTGGAATTCTCGATGCCAATATCAGTCCCACAGGCGGTCCATTCATTCTCATCGTCTGGACAGAACATGCGCAGCTATGTGCAGGACTTCAGGACTACCTTGATACCCATTTGGTCGGGGATCAGGCACACGCCCGGCCCTTAGCGGTACTTGGCCTTGCCAAAGCCTCATTCATCAACGCGGCGGACGGTTCAGCCCTTGACCCTGGAAAACTGGAAGAGGAAGTGCGGAAGCTGGTTGAGTCCATTCCGCAACTGGCGGCTCTGCTGGATTGGGAAACAGATGTACTCGGGGCGGCGGGCAGCACTCTGGCGTCAGTATTGAGTCTCGTGCCAGTAGACAAGCGGACCAACCAATTGTATGCGGGAGAGCTTGACGTGATCTTGAGCCGGTTGGCTTGTGAAGCTGTTGGCAAAATGCACGTTGGCACCGATCCGCGGGGGGCGATTGCGAAATCTCTGAGCCCGATTTTAGCGGACCGCATTTTGAATCAGAGCGCAGAAGGAACCGCGGCGTTCTGGCCGCTCGCCATCACGAAACATGGAAATAATCCGGTGGCGAAGGCATCACCCGACGAAGCTGGTCTGATCAATCGTATGCTTCATCTGGCTCTTCCTTCAATTGAGAAGGCGTTGCCGACCGATTGGGGAGCAGTGGTGAACTGGCCGCATGATTGGCCGTCCGGCACTGATGTCGCTTCTTTGGGTCTAACCGGCGACCAGATATTGGGAGGCGAATTCAAGATAGAAAAGCAGGATCGTCCGAACTGCAAGCCTTTCTTGGTACGGGTCGGGGCCGCATGTGATTACGCCCAGAGTCGGCCCGGGCCAGTAACGTATCTGCTGGCAGTTGCCATACCTCAAGCAGCCAAATTCAAGACTGACGGTGACGGTGTTCCATTGCGGATGTCCGATGCGATCTGGAAATCTCCGGCTTTCGTTCTTCCTGAATCCACTTCCCCCTTTCATGTTTACGTTCACATCAGAATGTCGATCAGCGTGTTGCCAGATCAGGCGAAGGACTGGACCGTCGCTTTCCGGTTTCGCGAGCAATTGCTTATGCAACTGATCGCGGCAGCATCTGACTATTCCTCGCGGCCAGGAATAGTTCAGCTCTAGGTACGCGGAGATATGGTTGTGGATGTCATCACGCCAGCAGAACGCTCTGCTTTGATGTCCCGGATACAGGGAAAGAATACGAAGCCAGAAATCCTTGTGCGAAGTATGGCTCACTCTCTGGGCTACAGGTTTCGTCTGCATAGGCGTGACCTGCCTGGAACCCCCGATATTGTCTTTCCGCGTCTCGGAAAGGTGATCCTCGTTCACGGCTGCTTTTGGCATCAGCACCGAGGATGTAAATATGCCTATAAGCCGAAATCCAACGCTCTCTTTTGGGAGAAGAAGTTCACCGGTAATCGCGAACGAGACAACCGGGACACTAGAGCACTGCGTAAGCTCGGCTGGAGCGTGTTTACGGTGTGGGAGTGCGAAACGAAGAACGTAGGCAAACTCCTGAGTAGACTCGACGCGTTCCTGAAGCGCTGACGTAACGCATTAACGACTAAAGCCGCCCGAGCCATTGGTTCACATGGGCGACACTGCCAAATTTGTTCTTCAATTTTTCAGCGATGTCTGCGGCTGCAATTACGATGACAGGATGTCCGTCGTGGACGATCTCCTTGTAGGCCTGCTCGTGTAGATACGATGTCGTCACAAGGATTCCAAATTGCCGATGTCTAAGCCTTGAAATCAGGCGCGAGACCGCTTCTACGCCTACCGCCCTGTTCAACGCGTAGCACTTTGCTTCCAGAGCGAACTCGACATCGATTGCCCCGGCCTCTTTCCCGATCCGATAAAGGCCCGTTGCGTCTCGTCCGCCATCTCTCCACGGACGCGTCAGTTCATCGCGATGGACATCGGGAAGAAACAGTTTGGCAATTTCCATTGCACATTTTTCGAACTCATAGGGTCGGCTCTTGTAGGCCTCATAGATTAGGTCAATGTATGCCTTGAGTGGCCCTTCCGGGACCTGCATTCGCCTATTGCGTATCGTCAAGATCGGCGTGGATTTCAAACTCCGAAATTTACGAGTCCGTACCCAATCTGACCATGCAACCGGCACATGAGGAGAAGTGAGGATCTCACTTCGTTTTATGTCGTTGATCCACTGGCGCGAGACCTGGGAAACGTCGAGCACAGTAAACGTCGCCTTATAGTTTTGGAATCTGATTCCAGCCTTGCTCGTGCGCCACACTGCTACAAGATCGTCATCGCTGCCCATACCTTCAGCTCCTGGCACTGCAAGGCCAAGGAACCGCGCATCCCGAAAGATGCCGGTATTTCCGAAGAGGAGTATTGGCGGAAAATGAGAGCTGCAAATGGTATTGTGCGCTTCATCGAAGAGATTGCGAAGGATGAGGTTTCCCTGTCTCGGCGTATCGTGCAGTTCGCGTGGCTTGCGATTATCCCCGTAATAGAGAAAAAGCCCTCTCTCCTTGTCCAGAGAATCCGGCCAGTTGACATCAGAGAAGCTCGTTTTCAGCACCAGTAGTTTTAAAGTATCGACGCCGGGCCGACGGCCAAGATGCCGAAATCCCGCACCGTTGTCCACCCCAAGGAGTTCTGCGAGGGGATCGTCGGAGGCGTTTCCATTTCTCGATCCGCCATACACCTCATCCACGATGAGGTCGACACTCCCCAGATTCTTATCGACCATTTTGCTTCTTCGCAGGGGCCTGCTGCTCCCCAATCCATTTGAAGATTGCGGTCATCACGTCGGAACAGACACCGTTTCCGCAGAGTTTCACTTTTTCGCGGCGGCTGCCATACGGCAACCGATGCTCTGCGCCCCCGCCCATAGCTTTGAGCAATTCGCTTGGCTGCAGCATCCGCAGATAAGGAACTCCTTTTAGCCAGGTCACTAACCCGAAACGGTCGATAGTCGTCACTGTACGAAGTGGCACGTCGAGCGATTGCCAGCCGCCTGCGTAGTCGGAACCGTAGTAGACGATGATGAAAGGTATATTGCGACCCAAAGCTGCAATCGCGCGATCAGCTCTCGCCAGCGTAGCCTCGGCTCGACCCTTCCTACGCAGTTTGTCCGATTTGAAGCTCGCTTTCCAGTCGATGATGTCGTTCGCCGACAGTGACGGCGCATCAGAAAAGGTCAGGAGCGTTTCTTTCGTGACTGTAGTGCCTCTCTTGTCACAGACAAGAAACATCCGCTTCCGGGCCTGAGCTGATCCGAACTCGGCAGAGTTGAGGTAGAGACTGCTCACGGTGTAGCCGAGATCTTCGATGGTGTCCACGAGTTCGTCATGCCTATCCCAGGTTTTCATGCGATTGACATTTTCGACTATCACCCAGCGTGGCTTCATCGCCTCGATCCAAGGCACGATGCCAATAGCCGTCTCGCGGCTTTTCTCGGAACCCGGCTTAGCTCCGCGTGCGATCGAATGCGCCGTGCATTCTGGGGATGTGAGCAGGATGTCTGGGTGCAGCCGTTTTGCGAGCTTCGCAGTATCGACCTTCTCAATCCTTTCCGTAAGGATTTCGGCTTGAGGGAAATTGGCCTTGTAGGTGTCTGTCGCCAGTTGCCATGCGTCAAGACCCAACAGGGGCACACCCCCTCCACGCACGGCACCGCGTGCTCCAAAACCTCCACCGCAGAACAAATCTACAAATGTAGAACTCTGCATTTTCCCCGCTCAAGCCGATCAAAGTCTTTCACGTACTCGCTTCACGAATAAAGCTGAACGTCAATATTGATTGATACTACCAGGTTCGAGGAAGCCGAGACCACTTTTGTGAATTGGCGATTGCTTCCAGGAAACCAACTGGCGTTCGGATTCTGTTAAAGATGTGCTCAATGAAGATCAAGTGACCGCACTTCAAGAGCACGGTCCGAAAGAGCGGTTACCCGGAAGAAAACATGAAGTCGTGGCGCGTGAGCGACACGGCAGGAAATGTTAAAGACAATTGGGCGGAGTTGATCAAGTCTGTTCCCGAGTCGGAAGGAAAAACCAAGAAACCCGCAAAGAGCGTCAAACCGACGAAAGAGCCGCCGGAGCTGGGTTACACGACTGAGGATTAAAACATGCTGTGATCGCTTCCAATCGCGGCCTTGCGCCCGGCGTGGACTGCGCCGTCCCCGAGCGATGCTTCGAGCAGGGCTTTCGCGATGGCATCGATATCCTCGGAGTTGCTCGGCCATTCGGCGCCGAATGAAGCAGTCTGCTCGCCATTTTCTTCCATGGCAGGCGTTGTCACAAATGTGGCCGTTCGGTCCTTTAGCTGACTTTTGCCGGTAGGTTCTTTGCAAAGCTCTCCGCGCTCGGCCAGTCGGGCGAAACGTAGAGGCTCTGCGGTGCGGCGCTTCGGATTTCGCTCACGACAAAGAATGACCGCAGACGGGGATTCAGCCGAACATCTTCTCTGGCAGCGTCCAGGAGTTCATCCCAAAGAAAATCGGCGCGGTCCGGGTCGCCCGGAGAGGGAAGATCGGCAGCGTCATAGCTCTGCTCTATGTCCAGCGAGTTCCAAAGAATGGCCTACGCGTAGTCGTCCATCTCGTCGAATACTTCACGGGCATAAGCCGAGTCGTAGGTTTTCAGGACCTGGATGCGCCGGCCGTCCGTGATCTGCTCCAAAAACACTTCCTGCTGCGGCATGGCCGAACCTCTCCACCTCATTATCTGACCATGCTCTGGACGAGTCCAGGCCTCGACGGGATGAATTTTAACAAGCGGCGAGGTCCCGACGTTGAGCCGCCGGCTTTAGAGCTGTTTGACTGGAGGATTAACTGCTGTGGCTGTTTCCAATCGCGGGTCTGCAACGCTCCGAATTTGCGGCGGCATTACGTTACCCGTTTCCTCCTCCCCGCCGATCAGATGCCACGTCCCCTCAGCCACATAGTGCGGTTTCCCCGTTCCGTCCCCATCGCTGTCCTGCGGGAACATACGGATCTCAGAAACGTGCTTCACCAGTTCCTTGCGGGCCTTGGCAGGCTCCCCGGAGATCAATTGCTGGAGGTCCCCCAGCCGCTTTGTGATGAAGCCCCGAATCTCCGACAGGTGAGCGTCCACAGAATCGGCTCCGCCCGCCAAGAGCTGGTCGGTGATCTCGCGTAATTGCTGCTCCCGCTCATGGATGGCGGCAACCAGAAACGACGACGGTCCCGTCTCCGCAGCGGTAGCTGTCAGCCGCCGCAACTCCCCTTCGAGTTTCTGCTTGCGCTCACGCATGTGAGCCATCTGATTTGTGAGCTTCGAAAGGGCGCTCTTCAAATGACTGTCGAACTCGTCCAGCGCGTACTCGACGGTTTCACGCTTTAGAACCTCATTCTGCAACTCTTCCAGCAATCGCTTTTCCAGCCAGTCACGCCGGATTGTGACGGAGTTGCTGCAAGCTCCACGATTGAAATGCTGCGAGCAGCCGTATCTCGGGTAGTGGCCATAAGAGGTATATCCGGTGACAATGATCAGGTTGCCGCCGCACAAGCCGCATTTCAGAATTCCGCTGAGAAGGTATGGACTGGTGACAGAGCGAGGCAAAAGACCCTTCTTCGCTCCGCTGTACATGGCCATCAGGCGCTTCTGACGATCCTGGACCCGCTGCCAGACCTCATTGCTGACAATCTGTAGTTCGGGGTGGGGAACAATACGCCATTCGCTCTCCGGCCTCGCACGGCGCACCCGCTTGTTTGTACCGGGGGTCTTCACGAACCGCGAGGTGTTCCAAACCACCTTTCCTACATAGAGATCACGGCGAAGCATCTCCCGAATGCAGGTCGGACTCCACGTAGCGTATCTATTTCCCGACCTCGGTCTTGGGGAGGGGACGCACTCATGATTCAGGGTCTTTGCGATGGTCTTCAGTGACTGGCCACTGGCGGACATCTCAAAGATGCGGCGGATCACCACCGCCTCCTTCTCGTTGATAATCAGTTGTTTTGCGGTCGTGTCGTCTACGGAGACAGAGTCGTAACCGTAGCAGCGACCGCCCGTGTGCTGCCCCCGCAGTACCCGCCCTTCCAGACCGCGATGCGTTTTCTTGGCAAGTTCCTTCACGTAGAGGCTATCCACCATACCATGGACTGTGACCAGCACATGCGCCTGCTCATTATCCGAGTCGATACCCTGACTGACGGCGATCAGCCGAATGCCAGCAAAGTTCAGCCGTTCGAAGAAGGTAAGGGCATCCTTCGTATTTCTCGCAAGGCGGCTGCTGTCGTCGAGCAGGATCACATCGAACGGACGGGCAGCGGACAGGGCCGCATTGAGCAGACGACTCAGCCCTGGACGATCCGCGCCAACCCCGCTCAGAGCCTCGTCCGTGTAGATGTGCTCTTCGAGAAAAACAAACCCGCGAGACTTCGCGTACTCGCGGCAAATGCGGAGCTGGTCGTCGATCGAGAGTGGACTCTGAAGATCGCTGGAGTAGCGGGCATAGGCGGCGCAACGCGGAATCATGGCTCATTACCGTCCTTGTCGGACGTTACCTCTGAAATGCCGGCGGTTGCAAGTCGATTCCGCTTCTCTATTTCGGCCAGGTATTCCCGCACCAGTGCTGGGATGATGACGTTGTCCATCCACGACTTGAGGGCAGGATCGAGTCGCTTCCCAAGAGCCGAAGACCGCGTGGAGTTGGGTTGCCACTCCAACGTCGCTTCATCCCCATCTTTGGTACGCCTGGTCTCCACGCAACTCCTCAAACGGTCCCTGCCGAAAAGAAGCGTAGAGCGCACCGGGGTCACAAAACGTGGAAAAACTTTCCACTCGGTGTCCTGAGCGGACACCTTGAAAAATCGTATAAAGCATTTTCAATTCGTGACGCACTGCGTCACGAATTGGGGTAAAGCCGACTCGGAAGTCTTCTCCCGACCTCCGCTTCAGAGTAGAATGCAGAGTTGTGGATCTGATTACTCTACTCAGCAGAACCGAAGGCAAGACGCTGGAGTTCAAGCGCGACCTGTCCTCTCCGGAAGGCGCGCTGAAAGCCATTGTTGCGTTCGCCAATACCTCCGGGGGTGTTCTCGTCCTGGGCGTCGAAGACGGTACAAAAAAGGTCAAGGGCATCCCGAACATATTGGTCGAGGAAGAACGCCTCGCTAATCTGATTGCGGACAGCGTCTCTCCAAGATTGGTGCCTTCCATCGAAGTGATGCCGTGGAGAAAGACCCAGGTTTTGGCGGTGGAGATTTATCCCAGTGCCAACCGGCCCCACTATCTGAATCGGTTGGGTGCCGAGGAAGGCGTGTTTGTTCGTGTGGGTTCGACCAACCGGCGGGCGGATCAGGTCCTGATCGAAGAGATGCGGCGCTATAACCAGGTTTCGTCGTTCGACGAACAACCTCAGCCGGAATTGAACTCGGAAGCCATCGACTTCCGAGCTGCTTCCGAGTTCTTCAAGCCCATTCGCAAGCTGACGCGCCCTGATCTACAAACCCTGAAAATCATGACGAGCTACCAGGGCCGTGCCGTGCCGACTGTCGGGGGTATCCTTCTCTTCGGCACCGAACGACTCAATCACTACCCTGACGCATGGATTCAGGTCGGCAGATTCGCTGGCAATGACCGACGCCGGATACTCGACGCCGTGGAGGTGCGCTCGTATCTTCCGGTAGCTGCCGACGAAGTAATTTCGTTCTTGCGGAAGCACATGACTCGTGAGGCCGTCATAGGCCCTGTAAAACGGACGGACCTTTGGACGTATCCGGTGGTTGCCGTCCGTGAAGCAATCATGAATGCTATCGTCCACGCCGATTACGCCCAGCGTGGCGCTCCCATCCGCGTCGCTCTGTTTGATGATCGCCTGGAGATCGAAAACCCCGGCCTGCTCCCTTTCGGACTCACGATCGAAGACATCCGCAAAGGCATCTCCAAACTCCGCAATCGCGTAATTGGCCGAGCATTTCAAGAACTGGGGCTCATCGAACATTGGGGGAGTGGTATACAGCGCATGACAGCCGCTTGTCAAGATCGCGGATTGGATGCTCCCAAATTAGAAGAGATTGGGATGCATTTTCGAGTCACGCTTTCGGCCATACCCCTTCGCGCCTCCGCAAAAGACGCTCGGGACGAAGCTATCCTTGCCGCACTCTCCTCAAGTCTGGAGGCTGGACTTTCAACCTCTGAGATCGCCAAGCAAATCAACCTTTCTCCGCGCGCGTCCCGAACACGTCTCGCGGCACTTGTGGAGCGGGGGTTGATCGCGGAGATCGGAAGTGGGCCACAGGACCCGCACCGCAGGTACTATCTGGTCTCCGAGACTTCATAAGTCTTTTTAGAAGTGCCGCATCTGCGCCTCAGGCACAAGGACAAATAGTTTGCAGGCTGGGCTCCTGCACTATCCCAGGTGTTCTGAACTAGAAAGCACCTGCACCTGACCCAACACCTTCAGTTCCATGATCTCGACGCTCGGCTGGCGGTTGCGCACATAGGCGATCACTTCTTCCAAGCTGAGCGCCGCGAATGTCTCTGTCGAAGCCGCTGACGCGCTTCCATCTTCAGCGGCCTTCTCGCCCTTCAGTTCAATCAGAAGCGCTCTCTGCGGTTGATCCGACGGTGGGAACACATCCCGAACTTTGCTCTTTGCCATGACAGACTCTCTGGGGCATAAAATCGTGGCGCCCGACTCCCGACCGTGGCGAATCAGACGCCGCTACAGGGCGGTTCCACCCCTGGAACCGCCGAGCCGTACAAAACAATGTGTCGCATAATACCTCTATTGTGTGGTGCGGTAGTACCATAAGAGCCGGTGGCCAAAAGGGATCACATTCCTTCCCGGCGCACCGGCAAGACCCCACTTGGAGCGAAAGTGTTCTCCTACTACACCCAGGAAGAACGTCGGTTGCTGGAGAAGGCGGCGAAGCAAGAACGCCGCAGTCTGAGCAGCTTTGTCGCCCTCGCCGCCCTTGAGAGGGCGCAACGGATCATTGCCGGCAAGTAAGCGCCCGCATAAACGGCCACCGAACTCCCCAACTCGTAATGCTACCATTATGCAGTGTTGCTCTCCTTAGCCTAGGATGAGCGCCTCGCGGCTTTGTGCATCTGACCCGAACAGCCCCATGCTTGCAAGGCGGCGGATCTCCTGTGTGCTGCGTACTCTCTCAGGCACCGCGAGAGAGAGGCAGGCCGCGCCCAGCGGCGGACAGGATTCTGCTTCGTCTGCCGAGCCAATCTATTTCCAGCCAGTCGAGCGAGCGCCCCGGCAGACGCCCTGCGGGTTTCGGCTCCCCCTGAAGGTCCCCCCGAAAAAGCATCCCGTCCCCTTGGGAGCGGCCATCTCTCGCGCCCTCCGGGAGTGTGTCCTGAGAGATCACTCCGGGACCACAAAGGAGATCAAGGTCATGCAAGCACAAACTACAGTTCAGAATCAGTTCATCAACACCATTACGCAGGGCGATTGCATCCAGGTCATGCGCCAGATGCCAGCAAACAGCGTCGATTTCATCCTCACCGATCCGCCGTATCTGGTGAACTACCGGGACCGCGATGGGCGCACTATCCAGAACGATTCGAAAGCCGGCTGGCTCAAGCCAGCGATGAGAGAAGCGTACCGGGTGCTGAAGCAGAATCGCGTAGCAGTCATGTTCTACGGCTGGACGAAGGTCGATGCTTTCTTCGAGGCGTGGAAACAGGCGGGTTTTCAGCCTGTCGGACACATCGTATTCCGTAAGAAATACAGTTCAAAGAGCCGGTTCTTGAGCTATCAGCATGAGCAGGCATACCTGCTGGCAAAGGGCAGACCGCCGCTGCCGAGGCAGCCGCTGGCGGACGTGATGGATATGCCGTATAGCGGCAACAAGCTGCATCCGACACAGAAGCCTGTAGAGGCGTTGGCTCCTCTGGTTCGCAGCTTCACGTTGCCGGGTGAGTTGGTACTCGATCCCTTCGCCGGCAGTGGCAGTTCGTGCGCGGCAGCGTTGCTGACAGGCCGTAGGTACATCGCCGTAGAACTCGACGCAGAGTATTTCCATCAAGCGTCGGCTCGGTTGGAGCGTGTCCACGCGAGGATCGCCGCGAGAAAGTGGTCCACTCAGTTTCTCATTCCCACCATGAGGTGAGTGTGCCCGCGCGCCCAACGCGCCTCAAGGCGACCTCTCCTCTGAGTCCTAATTTGCCCAGCCTTGACCCGCGCCGTGCCCGCGGATTCTTTGCCTGACATGGTGGGAATGAGCATCTCCACGCAGTTTGCGCGAACACCTGGACTTCCGCCGTGTCATCGGGGTGCCGATCTGCCGTCGACGAGTGAGTCGGGAATTTGGCATCAAGCGAGAATCTCTCTCGGCTACATGGGCGTATCTTGATACCAATCCGACGGACGGAATCGATAACGTCCCGGCTAACCCGTTGCTCAAGAAGAAGACTTCGGGTGAGATGATTTCGCCGCGGTGACCAGCCCTGCTATCCCAAGCGTTCCAAGCCAGAATCGCCAATCGAGTCGCCGCTCCACAATTCCTTCCATGCCAAGCTCCCGGAGCCGTCTGGCGTATTCCTTGGTCCGCATCAGATCAGCGATCAATAATCGCCCGCCTGGCCTAAGAACGCGCACAGCTTCGTCGATGGCCTGAAGCCGACTTTGAGGACTCTCAATGTTGTGAATAGCGAGGCTGCTGACGACAAGGTCGAACACACTATCAGGGAATGGCATGGCGCTCATATCTCCTGTCTGCAGGTCACAGCGGTCCCGCACGCATTCCTTGTCCAGGTTTTGCCATGCCGCCTCTAGGCTGTTGCCAGACTGGTCTTGAGATCTCCATAGGTCCAATCCCACGGCCCGCCCACGGGGCAAGAGCTTTGCAACCATGCCTAGGACGGCGCCTCGGCCACAGCCCATATCGAGAACTCTTTCGTCGCCCTCGAATGGGAGATTGTCCAGCAGCTCGGCCCAGACTACGAACTTTCCAATGCGTGTGAAGAACAGATAGTTGACGACGTTCAGGATCAGCGCCAATCCGCCGAAGAGTTCGAAAAACCTCAACACGAGGTAACCGGATCGAGCGTGGATCAGTCCGAAACCTGTAAGAACAAGTCCAGCGGCCACCCCAGTCAGGAGATAGGCAATTGCTGCACTGCCCCCGTCGATACCGTACTCTCCGCGCACATCTCGAAGTTCGCTACGCGCAGCAGTCACGCGAGAATTATCGCACGTTAGCGGGGAGTTCTTCATCCGTCGAGAACTTCCGCTTGAACTGCCGGGCGGCTACGGCCGAATAGCGGGAATCGCGCGCTATTGCTTTTTGCGACCTTAAGCCAGAGCTGTATCTGGGACCAAAAGGTGGCTTATCTACCCTTCGTCCTGGATGTGTGGTCAGCTACGTAGATACCATTCGAAACGGGATTCGAGGAAGGCAGCGAATGCTGCTCGGGGCGATTTGTCGGCAGGCAGAAAGCCGCCCGAATGGGCCAAGTGATCAGTACTGTCAAGTCGGCTGGGTCTACCGATTTCCCTGACCGAAAGTCTCAGTTGATGCCAAACCGCTCGTCCAGACCAGCTTCGAGGAGGACAAGGGCCACGGCTGGGAATAGTCCGGTGAACGCCTCTCCATTGATCGGAGAATCTGGTTCCCTGATCGGTAGGGGGACCACCGCATTTCACGGTGTCCTGGCAGGACACCGCGTGGAAGATTTTTCCACTCTTTCGACCCCTCCCTCGCCCTACCTTCACATCCAGCACGTTGCACCGAGAGTGGCCACTCGACGGCAAACCACCAAAGGAGAACCCTGTGGAGAGCATCCGTCCGCCGAAGCGCACCCTTTTCCCCCGTTGGGCGCGCAGCCGTCCGCTCACCCGATACCTCGTCCCGTTTTTCCTGCTGTCGTCGCTG
>DAIDGW010000258.1 GCA_027452245.1 Acidobacteriaceae bacterium | reverse complement strand
CAAAATCGCCGGGGTGAAGAGCCTTCGGAAGGTTTGTCGACACGACGTGCGGCTCTCGTTCGCCGCGTGTCGCCGCGATCCAGTTTTCGAACGGCGCCAACGGCGAACACAATGCCAGAACGTCGCCCCTTGTAGGACGTTTGCTTCGCCGGCTTCTACTGCGCTAAAATCAGGGGAATCAATGGTTTGGGCGGGCCTCCCGATTGGCACGCCGTTGGAACTGCGTATGGATGACTTGGTGGATCATCAGCATAAGGCCGTTGCTCCGGAACATGCTCGCCAGCAGTTAGAACGGATTCTGAGGAGCCGGGCGTTTCGAAACTCGCCGAAACTCTGCAAGCTTCTGAGCTATCTCGTCGAGGAAACCATCAACGGACGTGGCGGTGACCTCAAGGAGTACCTCATCGGTGAGGTCATCTACGAGCGCCGGTACAACCACGACTCCGCACGACATTCCTTTGTTCGAACCGCGGCCGGCCGACTTCGGGAGAGATTGGCATCATATTACGAAGCCGAGGGCCTTGGCGACGCTCTTGGAATTGAGATTCCGCTGGGTGGCTACACCCCCGTTTTTCGTCACCGGTTCACACCTGCGAAGAGCCTCCCCGAATCCGAGTCTTGTGCGGTACTTCCATTCAGAGAGTTCACCGATGGAAGCGGTGTGTCGCCGCTTGCCGACGACATCACCGATGAGTTGATTCAGCGCCTCACATATGTTCCCGGGCTCCGGATCGTGTCGCGGACCTCTTCCTTCGCCTTCCGGGAAAGCAATATGGACCTCGCGGAGATCGCACGGCGCCTTGGTGTCCGGCAAGTCGTTGAGGGGAGCGTCCGGCATCGTTCTGATCGCATCGAACTTTCAGCCAGGGTCATTGACAGTCGGGATGGTCTCCATAAGTGGTCCGGCGAATTTTCGGGACGACTGCCAGAACTCGCGAAGCTCCAGAATCGCATGGTGCAGGAGGTGGCTCAAGCGCTCCAACCGGGAACTCAGAGTTCGTGGCTTAGACAACAGGAGCCAAGTCTTTCGGCTTGGAAGCTGTATCGGCAAGGACGCTATCACGCAGAGCGACGAACCCTGGACGGGTGGTCAAAGGCCGTCGCCTGCTTTCGTCGCGCATTGGAGATCGATCCCACTTATGCGCTCGCTCACGCCGGTTTGGCAGACGCGAATATCGTGTTGGCAAACTTCGGAGAAACGGAACCTGCGCCGGCCATGGCCGCCGCACGTGTCGCGTCGGAGACTGCGTTATCGATAGACTCCAGGCTAGCCGAAGCGCACACGTCACTTGCAGCAGTAAGGATGCTCGCAGATTGGGATTGGGAAGCAGCGGAACATAGTTTCAAGGAGGCGATCGCTCTTGGCCCGTCCTACGCACAAGCCCACCATTGGTACGGCCGGCTCCTGTCGCACCAATTGCGATTCGAGGAAGCAATGGCCCGAATGGAATTGGCCATCGCTCTCGATCCCGTCTCGCCCGCCACTCATGCTGCGGCCGGCATGGTTGCCTTCGAAGGAAAGTGGTTCGCCCGTGCACTGAAGCACCTTGAGGACGCGTTGGAGCTTTCGGAGAACTATCCCCTCGCGCTGTGGCAAATCGGAGTCGTCCATGTCGAATCGGGCGATTGTGTAGCAGGTATCGAGTTTCTCGGGAAGGCTGAGAAGATCCTGCCATCGAGTTGCCGTCTTCTTTCATTCTGCGGCTACGCTCATGGTAAGGTCGGCCACAGGGACATCGCGCTGCGCTACCTAAGCCGTCTCTCCGAACTCTCGCGGAGTCGATATGTCTCTCCGCTTGACATCGCACTCATTCACGTCGGCCTTAGGAACCTTGATGAGGCATTCGCGTTGATCGAACGGTCAATCCACCAACGCGACAACTACCTCTGTTGGCTTGCAAGTTCGCCATACTGGTCGACGATCCACAGTGATCCTCGCTATCTAATTGTCGCTCAGGGGGTCAGCCTTCCACTGCCCCTGTAGGACAACGCGTACACCCCTGCGGCACGTGACAGTCACGCAACGTGACCATGATTGCGATTGGGCACACCCTGGAAGATACTAAATACCGAATATAGATTCCGAGAACATGATTCTGAAAAAGGGTGTCTGCTCAAGCACATATCGCCCCTGGTGGCTGGGGGGACACAACTGGCATTTCGCAACTTCTCAGCAGAATCAGAAGCCTGGCTTGCTCCAAGAACCACTACTACGGTGTTATAAATGGGATAATTGGGTGTAGAATTCACTTGCGGGATCTGACGCAGCGCCAAGCCCACAGCACAAACGCTTTGCGGCCTATCTGGATGGCTTGGCGCAGACCGCAGGACACGCCGATCGCAGCACCCCTTTGAGTTCTTATTGCACCGGTTTGTTGATCCTGGGCTAGAGGCAAAGCGTCGAACCGATGGCCGCGTGGCTCCCCCCAACAATGTCCGCCGGATAAATCAGCCTTTACACCATCTGGTCGCGGACGCTCCCTGGAGCGACGAGGCGGTCCTTGATCAGAGCCTGAATCTTCTCTTGCCGGCGATCTTGTCGCGCGGCCCCGTGGTCGGCTGGGTGGTGGACGACACGGGCTTTCCCCAAAAGGGCCAGCATTCGGTCGGAGTGGCGCGTCAGTACTGTGGTCAGATCGGCAAGCAGGAGAATAGCCGTGTGGCGGTCAGTCTTTCCATCACGACCGAGATGTCGAGTATGCTGGTCGCCTTCCGTCTGTATCTACTAGAGGTTCGGCCAACGACATCGAGCAGCGGAAAACCGCGGGAGTGCCTGCTGACGTTTGCTTCCGCACCAAGCCTGAAATCGCCCTCGCGGAGATTCGTCGGGCGCGGGAACGGGGCATTCCGGAAGGAGTGGTGCTGGCCGACGCTGGCTACGGGACCGACATCGGATTCCGCACGGAGTTGACGAAACTGGAACTGCGCCACGTGGTGGGAATCCAGACCACATTGACGATCTGGGAACCGGGAAAGGAACCCAAACCGGCACCCCCTGGCCGCGGCATCGGTCGACCGCCAAAGCTATTTCGACGCGATGGAGAACATCAGACGCTCTCGGTCAAACAGTTGGCGTTGTCCCTGTCGCCCGGCTACTGGAAGACGGTGACGCGGCGGCAGGTAGTGAAACAGAAACTACGGTCCCGGTTTGCGGCGATTCGGGTCCGTCCTGCAGATTGGGACTCCTGGCGCAGTGCGCCGCACCCGGAAGAGTGGCTGTTGATGGAATGGCCCAAATGCGAAGAGCAGCCCACAAACTACTGGCTTTCCGCTTTACTGGCTGACACCTCCTTAACCGAGTAGGTGCGCATCGCCAACCACCGCTGGATCATTGAGCGCGACTACCAGGAACTGAATCAGGAGTTGGGATTGGGCCAGTTCGAGGGGCGGGGCTGGAGATACTTTCATCAGAAAGCAACGCTATGCCTGGCCGCGTATGGGTTCACGGTGGCCGAACGGAACTATTTTTCACCACGGCACGGATCGGCCATCTTGGACTACCGGAGCCGGAGACACGACCCGCCTTCCGCCCTCGCGGGTCGCGTCCGTCCCGAGCGGTATCGCCGGCTCTCGATTTCCACCTTACGTGTCACGATCGCTCGATGCCTTCTGCCGAAACTCCCTTGCTGCCAATTCTGTTGAGCCAAGCGTCCATAACACAGTAGTACTAGGCCTCTGACCGCTTGAAGATGTTGCAATATAACAATTCCAATTGGAAATGTTTTGGCTCATACTCAGGGTATGGCTCGTCCAGCCCTGCGCATTGATGTGTCCGCGAAGGATCAGAGAGAACTCCGCCAGATGGTGAGCGGTGGAGTCCAGCAGGTTCGAGTCGTTCTGCGGGCCTTGGCTCTGTTGCAGTTGGCCAAGGGTGTCGCGGCGCCCCGCATTGCCGGCGTGATTCCGCTGACGGCGCAGGCCATCCGCAATCTCTCCCGCCGTTATCAGGCGGGCGGTTTGGATCGGGCGCTGTACGAAAAGCAGCGACCGGGGGCCGCCGAGGTGCTCGACGAGGGCCAGAAACAGCGTTTGATTGCAATGGTATGCAGCAGCCCACCGCAAGGCCGCGCTCGTTGGACGGTACGCCTGGTGGCGGAGGAGGCCGTTAAACGAAAGCTGGTTCCGCGCGTACGCCGGGAAACGATTCGGATGCTTCTGCTGAGCCACGACCTGAAGCCGTGGCGGGAAAAAAATATGGGTAGTAGCCGATCTCGATGACGACTATATCGCCAAGATGGAAGACGTGTTGGCGATTTACGAACGGCCCTACGATCCACAGCAACCGGTAATCTGTCTAGACGAGAAGCCCGTCACGCTGCATGCCGACGTACGGCCCGCGACGCCGGCGGCGCCGGGACGCGAGGCGCGTCTGGATAACGAATACAGACGGTGCGGGACGGCCAATGTCTTCTGCGCCGTAGAGCCCAAAGCGGGCCGTCATTTCACCTTCGCCACGCCGGATCGTTCGAGATTTGAGTTCGCCCAGGTCGCCGTCACGTTGGCAATGGCATGCGCGGACGCGAAAACGATCCACCTGATCATGGACAACCTCAACATCCATCTGCGCAAGGCGCTGGCCGACGTCTTCGGCCCGGAAATGGCCGCCGAGGTCTGGGATCACTTCACCGTCCATTACACGCCCACTCACGGCAGTTGGCTCAACCAGGCCGAGATCGAAATCGGGCTCTTCTCGCGCCAGTGTCTGGGAAACCGCCGAATCCCAACGCTCAAGCTGCTGCGTCGGGAGGCGAAAGCATGGAACCGCCGCATGAATCACGACCGAGTGAAGATCAACTGGAAGTTCGACCGCAGAGCCGCCAGGCACAAGTCCGGCCATAACAGACAACACTTCACGCGGTCAGAGACCTAGTGTCCCGTTTCAAAAGCTCGTTTAGTAAAGCGGACTTTGCCCACGACGATTTCCGAGGTGGCGGCCTACACGAAGGGCTTGGGAACTTTGTTGTTTTTCGCACGAAGTCCTCGATGCCCTTTACGAGTTCGGGCACGCTCCCGGCTTTCGCCCGCTTGCCTGACGGTTAGCCTTCCAATGCCTGTAGGACGCTGCCTACACATCTACGTCACGTGACGGTCACGGAACGTGATTAAGATTGCGCGGAGCACGCTTTTCCGGCAGAATCGCTAGGTACAGCCTCGGAGTCCGTCATGCGTCACCTACATCTCACCATCGGAGCGCTGATCTTCAGATTCGTTTTCATTGCTTTCTCTCTTTCCCAAGCGCCTAACGCCTATAGGTGTGACGATCTTCCTGACGCTTACTAATACAACCCGTGAGACTACATCATCAACGCCTATTACCGCGGCATGACGTTTGGGCCTAATGTCACAGGACTGAACACGCTGATCTACCTCGGAGCACCTGGGTACACCTCGGTGGCCCGCGAGTGGAACTGCTTGAGGAGGACTAACATTGGAGCGCATGACAAGAGGTCGTCCCTGGAGGACTACAACAGCAACTTCACATGGGCTGCGAGCACAACTGACAAGCCGGTGTCTTCTGGCGCAACTGGATACAAGCCTATCGTTGGGGATTGGAACGCCAGCCGTACAACGAAGAGTGCACCCTATCTGAATGGATTTTGGGTGATTGACATCAACAGCACATTCATTTGGGACCGACCGACGGAGAAGGTCGCATTCTGCGGCGGCAACGGCAAGATTCCGATCGTGGGACAAAGCTGAGGCGTCTGTCTGCATGCTCCCGAAGGGGTAACGAAAGTGGCGATCTATCGCAACACCAGACAACTCGCGGCGGGTCGGCTCACGTGCCAGGCCGCTGCCAAGGAGTCTCGAACTAACAAGGAGGCAACTAGGCCCATCACCGCGAGGTGGTGCCGTCGCATAGCGTGGAAGGCCAGCTTGGCTCTCATTGCGTCAATCCCCCCGCTGCTGTGCCAATCACCAAGCTCTCCACCTGTAGGGCGTCCACTTTTGTTTGTGCCTGGTATTTGCGCGCAGGTTGCCGATTGGACAACCAATCCGATAGCATCACAAGTTAGCACTTATGCTGCACAGTCGACGCAATCTCAACAACTATATACCGACACGACTATTTATGAGGTCTACTATGACGGGAGCGCTGTCCGTCTAATTAACGGTGGCAAGGCACTCTCCGACCCGACCAATGGCGTGCCACAATCGGCGCGCTTCTTTGCGATGGACTTCTATGCGGATATATCGGTCGACGGCCCCGCCTCTGTTGACCCTCTCCTGGTCGCACAGGTGTCGATTCTAAATAAGGCCGATGAAGTTGCGGAGGTAATACAGGCCATCGCGTCGCATACTCACGTGAAGGACGTGATCGTGGTCGCACACAGCATGGGAGGGCTGGATACACGCGCATATATGGAAGGCCTCGCCGTGCCAGCATCAGATGCAAAGTGTATTGATGACGGAACCGGTGGCAATTCAACGGGCACATATACCTTTTGCCAACAGCGCCAGATACCGTACGGGCAAGATATCGCGAAACTTATAACCCTTGACACTCCGCACAGCGGAGCTTTCACCGCGAACATGGCTGTTGGCGGGCTTTTGGCAGTAGGCTTTGTGTTCAATAACTGTGTTATGGCGGTTCCTTCCCCCTTGAATGTTCGTGAGCTGCAAGAAAGCAAATACGTCGTCAGTAGCATTAACCAATTAGTTGGCTCGGCTCCGGGAAATGTGCCTATTTCGGCCATTCAGAGCTATACAGATGTGGGTCTGTTTTCGGCTTCTGGCGATGATGGGGTAGTCACGAAATCAGAGCAGAGTGTTAACAGTATCGCTTTGCCTTCACTGTCAGGCATTTATCAAGACGTACCAAATGATGCGGGTCTTGATCCTCCATCCACCGGCTGTTGGCCGCCTGTCCTCCACTTGTTGAGTTGTCTCGGCAACCAACCTCACACCGAACAACTCATCACTTCGCAGCTTGGTCCGTCAGTACTTACGGGTCAAGGCACTAGTATTACAGTCACCGCAACGCTGGACGACAATCCGTGGCCAACGTCCGGCCCTGCCCCGATAGACTACACCATCACTGGTCCGGTGACCTTGGTCGGCACTACAGTGCCTTATACGTTCCAAGATGGGCCTGGGCCTGTGTACTACAATATCCCGACGGGCTCCTATACATTGACTTATGAAGGCGGCGGACCAAATGCCACTTTCAGTGTATCTCCAGAGATTACACAGACGATCGCCTCAGGAAACTGGAATCTGACATTCACGCTCGCTTTCAAGTCGCTACCAGCATCTGCTCCGGTTGTAGCCACACAACCCGCAACGAATGTGAGTAGCGGGAATCCAGTGCTCGTCGGAACGGTCAATCCTGGTGGCGCGGCCGCATCAGCTTGGTTCGAGTGGAGCACCGATCCGACGCTGGCTACTCACCAGATTACTCTGGCTCAGCCATTGCCAGCGGGAACCTCTTCCGTTCAAGTCACATCCGCGCTCCCGGATCTCGAACCAGGCACGGTCTACTACTACCAACTGATCGCCAGCGGTGCCGGAGGAGCGAGTGTGCCTGGAGGGGTCATGAATTTCACAACCCTCCCAGCCCTACCTGCACCAACGCTTCTCGCACCCCAGAACTACTCAGTCGGCATCCAGTTGCCCGTCAACTTCGCCTGGACACCAGTGGATTCTGCAACCTCGTACCGCGTAATGATCGCGACCAACGCATCAGCACTTCCAACAGACCCTACAACAGCGACGTGCGGTGCCGGCTGCGTGTGGTTCGATACTCCACTGGGAACCGCCGACGTGCCGCCGTTAGCGGTGTTAGGACCTCAGACAACGTATTACTGGGAAGTTCATGCGCGCAGCCCGATCCAGTATGGAACATGGTCGGCGATTTCGCAATTCACAACCAGTGCTGCAACGGGCAACGACTTTTCAGTTACGGTTTCCCCTTTGTCTCAGGCTGCTAATGGAGCGGTATCGGTCACATATCAGGTTGCAACAACTACAACGAGTGGCTCGCCGCAGCCGATAACGCTCTCGGCATCGAACGCACCTCCAGGCTCAACCGTGTCGTTCTCCCCAACCTCCATTACATCCGGCAGTACGTCGGCACTGACAATCAACACATCCTCCTCTACTCCGTCGGCAACATACACCGTTACCGTGACGGCAACCGGAGCCTCAACGACACACAGTACGAACATCACACTAGCAGAGTCATCGTCAGCAGGGAATCCGGCTGTCACCTTCAGTCCTTCGACCCTCGCGTTCGGCAGTCAGACCCTCTACACTAATAGCCCATCTCAGCTCGTGACCTATCGTAATGTGGGTTCAGCCCCGCTCCAGGTTTTGAGCATCGTAGGTGACAACAACTTCTCGGTTCCGAACCCTGCAATTCTGACCCTTCCCGCAGGGACAGCGAGCACCTTCAGTGTCGTTTTCGATCCCTCTGTGACGGGACAAGTTCAGGGCACGATTTCTCTTTACTACGTGGGCGCTGGCAGTCCAGCAATTCTTAACTTGAGTGGCTACGGGGTTTCTCCGTCCCCGACCAGCGGCACGATCCAAGTTAACGGAACGCTCGACGGAAGCGCACTACCCTCATACTATGGCTTCGATTATACAATGCAGGGGCCAAGTGCATTGAGCGGTTCTGGGCCAGCCACCTTTACAGCGACTCCCGGAAACTATACAATCGCGTTTGCGGGATCACCCAGTTACCTTTCGTTGTCGAGCGTCACGCCCTCCACAAGTCAGGCAGTCCTAGCAGGAGGGACGATCACCTTTACAATGAATTTTACCGCCCCTAATGATTTTTATCCCCCTTTCTTCGGCGTTCCCATTGGTGGTATGTCACCTCAGATCGTTCCCGCGGGACAAACCGCTACGTATGATATCAGCATGCCTTATCCTCCCGCTGGCAACGCCTCCTCCCCAATCACACTTAGCGTCTCGGGAGTGCCTCCTGGAGCATCCTCTCAGTTCAATCCGAATCCGATGTTTTCCGGAACTAGTTCCAGCTTGACAGTGGCCACGTCTAGCAACACGGCACAGGGGGCGTTCGCGCTCAGCCTGACTGGAACCAATTCGGGTGGACTGATCCATCAGGGCGGCTCATCATCGCTCGTCGTCACTCATCCTTTGGTGCAGATAGCGCGCATTGCTAGCGTCAACAGCAGTGGGGTGCAGGCGAACGGGGGCAGCACGATGTACGCTCCTGATGCCAGCCTCAGTGCTGATGGTAGGTTCGCAGCATTCACATCAAGCGCCGGCAACTTGGCGACAGGAGCTTCGAGCGGAGGCGTTTTCGTGCATGATTTTCAGACAGGCGCTACAACGCTTGTAAGCATTTCAAATGGAGGTGCCCCAGCGGATTCAGGATCCGGTACACCCCAAATCAGCGGCAATGGCCGCTATGTGACATTCATGTCTATGGCAGACAACCTCGCTCAGGGCACAACATTAGGAACGCCTGCAGTATACGTAAGGGATCTCCAAGGTGGCTTTACAGAGCGGGAAGACGTGACGCAGGCTAACGTTGGAGCAAACAATGACAGCAACAACCCCGTGATCAGTGCTGATGGCAGATTCGTTGCCTTTATGTCGCTCGCGACCAACCTTAGCTCCGCAGCGACAACTGGAAGCCCTCAGGTTTACCTCCGGGACCGAAACTCAGGAAACCTGATATTGATCAGCGTCGGTACGGATGGACTCCCAGCCAACCAGAGCGCGAGTTCACCGGCGATCAGTGCTGACGGCCGTTTGGTCGCGTTTGTTTCGGCGGCTTCGAATCTTGTTGGCACTAATATTAACGGAGTGAGCCAAGTGTTTGTGCGTGACACTCAGGCAGGTCAAACCACGTTGGTCAGTATCGGGAATGATGGGAGCCCATCGAACTCGCGCATCTTCAACGTTGGCGGCGGTGGTTCATCGCCGGTCATGAGCGCTGATGGCCGGTTCGTCGTCTTTACAACGAATGCGACAAATTTGGTTCCCCAAGCGAACGATGCAAGTGTGTTTCATGTTTTTCTCCACGACCTGACTACCAGCCAGACTTCTCTCGTTGATATCGATGGAAACGGTCTAGTACTGGGGGGGTGGTCGGGTTTCACCGAGCCGTCCATTAGTGGTGATGGCCGCTGGATTGTGTATACCGCGTTCGGGCAAGTCCTACTCCGGGACATGGACAGCTACCAGACGGTAGCAGTAAGCCTTGCGAATGATGGGACGACCGCTAATGGAAACGTGTCGTACCCCGTTATCAGCAGCGGTGGCTCGGCGATTGGATTCAATTCCTTGGCAACGAACCTGGTGCCCAGCGATGCAAACGGGACCGCAGATACTTTTGTCGCTGCCAACCCGTTACTTCAGACGCCGTACCTGACTGGCGTGACAATTTCCTCTGTCTCCGTGACGGGCAACGAGAGCGTTAGCGGTACTGTATTCCTGAGCGGGCCGGCTCCTACGACCGGGGCCAGTGTCATACTCTCGTCCAATAATGTGGGTATCCAGGTTCCGGCGCTGGCTGTGGTGTCGCCCGGGACAAATACGGGGACTTTCACCCTAACCGCGACACCGGTACCCACCGAACTCATGGCGACGATTTCGGCCTCATACAATGGCGGATCGGGCGTCGCCATCCTTGCCCTAGAACCTGGGCCGTTGGCTCAAGGGATTACATTTGGGGCCCTCTTAGACAAAGTGTTCGGAACGGCCCAATTCACTATTGCTGCGACGGCCTCGTCCGGCCTCACCGTAAGCTTTACTTCGATTACGCCAAGCATCTGCACGGTTTCGGGTACGACAGTGACTCTGGTGGCGGTCGGCACCTGTACGGTCCAAGCGACCCAGGCGGGCACCGCAAACTACGCACCGGCTACGCCGGTCAATCAGAGTTTTCAAGTGACGCAGGCAAGCCAGACCATCACTTTTGGAGCGCTCTCGAACAAGGTACTGGGCACGGCACCAGTCACCATTAGCGCAACGGCATCTTCTGGTCTTCCGGTGAGCTTCACGTCGATCACCACATCTGTGTGCACCGTTTCCGGGGCATCGGTGACCCTGGTCGCCATAGGCGTATGTACGCTACAGGCGGATCAGGCCGGCAGCACGAATTACACCGCCGCCACCCCGGTGAACCAGAGTTTTAGTGTGCTAGCTTCTGGGGCAGGTACTCCGATGAAAGTTGGCGCGTACAGCGCAGGCTACTGGGTGCTCGATATGAACGGCAATTTCGCCTGGGACGGCACCAGCATTGACAGACTGATGTACTGGAGCTTAGGCCAGCCTGGGGAAATTCCGGTATATGGCGACTGGAACGGTGACGGGCGGACCAAGGTTGGTCTTTATGTGAACGGGACGTGGTTGCTCGACTACAATGGCAACGGAGTATGGGACGGTCCTGAAGTGGACAAAATCGTGTACTTCGGGGGACCGGGGTACACTCCACTCGTTGGGGATTGGAACGGGTCAGGCACGACGAAGATAGGGGTTCACCAGAACGGCACGTGGCTGATCGACTACAACGGCAATTTCCAATGGGATGGTCCGGCTACAGACAAACTGATCTACTTTGGCGGTCCTGGATACACACCGGTGCTCGGAGATTGGAACGGATCAGGCACAACGAAGATCGGTGTCTATCAGAACGGGACGTGGCTGCTCGACTACAACGGCAACTTCCAATGGGACGGAACCGCGACGGACAAGCTGATCTTTTTTGGGGGGCCAGGTTACACGCCGGTGGTGGGGGACTGGAACGGGTCGAGGACGACCAAGATCGGCGCCTACAATAATGGCCTGTGGCTATTAGACTACAATGGCAACTTCCAATGGGATGGGCCTGGGACGGATCAATTGGTGTTTTTTGGAGGGACCGGTTACCTGCCGGTGGTCGGGGACTGGAACGGATCGGGAACTACGAAAATCGCGGCATATCTGAACGGGCTATGGGTGATCGACATGGATGGGAATTTCATGTGGAACCCACCTGTCGACAAGGCGATTTTTTGGGGTGGAACAGGACAAACTCCAATTGTGGGGAAGTGGTGAGGAGGCAGTAGCGCAATGAGACCAACAAATATCTTCCTGTTTTTCCTGGTGGCTGGTTCTCGTTTGACCGCCCAGGATCAGACGAGATGCTCTAATGCGGCCGCAGCTAATCCAGCCGCTCTACTGCGATGCGCCCACGAACAAGTGAGATCCGTCGAACGGGATCACGCCCTAACTAGGCAAAAACTCGCAGTCCAGGAGCAACTCAAGGCCCAAATGTCGAATCCCGATATTCAATTCAAAAAACGAGAGGCCGACGAGTCGCTCAAAGCGATAGAGACTGTTTTCGAAGTGCAGGCACAAAGAGAGAAGATACAGCTGGAGATCGAGCGATTACAGTCTAGCCCGGAAGTGAAGCAGCAAAAACAGCAATTTCAACAGATTCATGACCTAATCAATAGCCCCGAGTTACAGGAACAGAAGCGGAGATTGCAACAAGTCACTGAATCGTTAATTCACAAACCGTAGCAGGGGAAGTCCATCGATCATCCATAGCTTCGCGTGCAATGGGCGAATAGCTGTGTGGCGTTGCCGGCGTCCTACACGACGAGGAGATGTGCCCTGTCACGCAATACGATGGGTGTAGCCGCCCAGATGGTACCCACGGAAAAGACGGAATGCGAAGCACTTCGTGTCCGCTGCGTGAATCACAGGTGCTGTCAAGGCAAAGTAGAAATGTCCTAAGCATTGGCGGCCCAACGGCTGCTCATTCGTATCCGTCAGAGCAAACCCAGTCTGGCAGGTCGTGAACAACCCGCTATTGGCGTCGCGCGGCCCAAGCCATCGGCGTGAGTTCCGGCAGTTTTGAAACTGGGACATC
>DAIDGW010000257.1 GCA_027452245.1 Acidobacteriaceae bacterium | reverse complement strand
GGAACCGAATGACCCAGTCGGTACATTTCGTGGCTGCAGACCTGGGCGCCTCCAGTGGACGCTTGATGGTGGGTACATGGAATGGCCGCGTGTTCACCCTCGACGAATTGCATCGCTTCCCGAACAGCGGCGTTGCCATCGGCGGCAGCCTGCATTGGGATGTTTCAGGAATATGGTCTGAGATCCAACGTGGCCTGATGCTCTATCGCGAGCGCTTTCAAGATTCGCCAGCCGCCATCGGAGTAGACGCCTGGGGAGTGGATTTTGCACTGCTCGATCGAAGCGGCGAACTGCTTGGCAATCCGTTTCACTATCGCGATGCCAGGACGGACGGCATTCCCGAGCTAGTCTTTCAACATATCGATCCACGCGAACTGTTTCGCTGGACGGGCGTGCAAACCATGCAGATCAACACAATCTTTCAGTTGTATTCCATGGTGCGCGGCGCCGATCCAAAGTTGAAAGCCGCAGGAACGTTGCTGATGATTCCCGACCTGTTTCACTATTTTCTTTGCGGAGAAAAGGTGGTGGAACGCACCGAGGCGACAACCACCCAGATGTATTCGCCCGCCAAGGGTTGGGCGAGAGAGGTGTTGGACACGCTTGAGATTCCGACGCGCATGCTGCCGGACGTTGTTCGTCCGGGAATGCAATTGGGTTCCGTGCATGCCGGAGTTCTGCGGGACACCGGTTTCAACCGCGGTTTTCCGGTGGTGGCAGTGGCCTCGCACGATACTGCCAGCGCTGTGGCGGCAATCCCAGGCATGGATGAGAACAGCGCCTTCATCAGCAGCGGCACCTGGAGTTTGATGGGGGTCGAACTGCGCGAGCCGATCACTTCAGATCGAGCCTATTCGCTCGGATTTACGAACGAGGGCGGCGCGGATGGATCCATCCTTTTGATGAAGAATCTTACCGGGCTCTGGCTCCTGCAAGAGTGTCAACGGCAGTGGGGCCGCGAAGGACGCCACTACACCTGGAGCGAAATTTCGGCGATGGCAGCGACTGCGCCGGCATTTGCATGCGTGCTGGACGTGGACGCGAACGACTTTCGAGCCCCCGAAAATATGCATGAAGCTATTGCTGAATATTGTCGCCGCACCAAGCAGCAGAATCCAGAAACCATCGGGGCGGTCGCGCGCGGCTGCTTTGAAAGTCTTGCGCTAAAGTATCGCTCTGTGTTGGAATCGCTGGAAGCCGTCACAATGCGACGACTCGACACCATTCGAATTGTCGGCGGAGGATGCCTGAACGCCCTGCTCTGCCAGATGACGGCCGATGCCTGCAATCGTGTTGTGGTCAGCGGTCCGACAGAAGCCTCCGCTTTCGGTAACGTGATGCTGCAGGCCGTCGCCACCGGACACCTGTCGAACATTGGTGCGGGTCGCGCCGCAATCGCTGCATCCATCCAATGTGTGCCTTATTTCCCGCAAAGAACAGATGTCTGGGATGAGGCCTACGCGCGGATGGAACATACGCAAACGCACGCATGAACCGGGAAAGTGAGGGAACACGCTATGAACAGCACAGTCACGACCATACCTCGGCATCAAATGTTGATTGATGGCGAGCTGGTGGCATCGCAAAAGACCATCGCGGTCATCAATCCCACCACAGAAGAAGTCATTTCCGAAGTTCCCAGCGGAACTTTGGAGGACGTAAATGCGGCCGTTCTGGCTGCGGAGAAAGCACAGAAAAGCTGGAGCCACTTGCCGGCCATTGAGCGGGCGCAATATCTGCGCGAAATTGCGCAAGCCATCCGGGCGGACCGCGAGCATCTGGCACGGGTAATTACCGAAGAGCAAGGAAAGATCTTGTCGCTGGCACAGGTGGAAGTGGACTTCTCCGCCGATTACCTGGACTATATGGCGGAGTTTGCGCGTCGCTATGAGGGCGAGATCATCCAGAGCGATCGTCGCGGAGAAAATATCCTGCTGTTCAAGCACCCGATTGGTGTGATCGCCGGCATTCTTCCATGGAACTTTCCGTTTTTCCTGATCGTTCGCAAAATGGCGCCGGCATTGGTCACCGGCAATACCATCGTGATCAAACCCAGCAGTGAAACGCCCAACAATGCGTTCGAGTTTGCAAAGATCGTTGCCAAGTCCCGGTTGCCGAAAGGCGTGTTCAATCTGGTATCCGGCAAGGGAAGCGTGGTGGGAGATGGCCTGGCGCGTCACCCCAAGGTGGGCATGGTCAGCCTGACCGGCAGCGTGGAAGGCGGCGTTGCGGTGATGCGAGCCGCGGCGGATAACGTCACTAAAGTATCGCTCGAACTGGGCGGCAAAGCGCCGGCAATCGTGATGCAAGACGCAGACCTCGACCTCGCGGTGAAATCCATTCGTGCTTCGCGCATCATCAATACCGGCCAGGTCTGCAATTGTGCCGAGCGTGTGTATGTGCAGGAACCGATCGCGGATCGATTTGTCGCGGCGATGAAGAAGGCGATGGAACAAACAGTGGTCGGTGATCCATTCGAGAAGGATACGGAGATGGGCCCGATGGTCAGCCGAGCCCAGATGGAGTCTGTCGACAAAGCCGTGCAGACGGCGGTTGCGGAAGGTGCGGAGCTGCTGTGCGGTGGGAAAAAATATGACGACCGAAAAGGATATTTTTATTCGCCTACGGTACTGACCCACTGCCGCCAGGATTCGCAGGTGATGCAGCAGGAAGTCTTCGGGCCGGTATTGCCGATCACTACCTTCAAAGATCTGGATGAAGCCATTGAAGACGCGAATGACTGCCAATATGGGCTGACTTCGTCGATTTATACTCGCAGTCTGGACGTGGCCATGCGGGCCTGCAACGAAATCAAGTTTGGCGAGACCTACGTCAATCGCGAAAACTTTGAGGCCATGCAGGGCTTTCATGCCGGCTGGCGCAAATCTGGCATTGGCGGCGCGGACGGCAAACATGGACTCGAGGAATATCTGCAGACGCACGTGGTCTATATGAATTACGACTGGAAGAACAAGGCTTCTTCCTAGCCCCGCCAGGACGAGGTAGCCGGAGAAGTGAACGAATGTTGAGAATGCCGGTACTGCCAAGACCGGATACATTGGTGTCGAGAGGAATTCGCCCGTAATGCTGGTGCCCCCTGTAGAAACTGAGACGACCACGCACAACCCGCAGCAACATCCGCTGATTCCGCATGGGATGGGCCTGCAATTCTTTCTGGTCTCCGGACTGTTTTTTCTTTGGGGAGTTCCCAATAACCTGAACGACGTCTTGATACGGCAGTTCATGACGTCGTTTGCCATCTCGCGCTTTCAGGCCGGCCTGGTGCAGTCGGCGTTCTATCTGGGATATTTTCTGGTGGCCATGCCTGCCGCGCTGCTGATGCGGAAGTTCGGCTACAAGATGGGCTTCATCACGGGCCTGCTTCTCTTCGGTTCCGGAGCGTTTCTGTTCTGGCCGGCCGCGCTCGTCGGAAGATACTCATTTTTCCTGGCCGCCTTGTTTGTCATCGCCACCGGGCTGTCGTTTCTGGAAACGGCATCGAACCCGTTCACCGCGCAGATGGGAGATCCGGAGAGCGCAGCTCGGCGCCTGAACTTTGCGCAGGCCTTCAATCCGCTAGGGGCCATCTGCGGCGTCTTGATTGGCACGGTGTTTATTTTCTCCGGGATTGAGCTGAACCCGCAGCAGATCGCAGCCATGCAGGCTGCCCATACCTACCAGGCCTATCTTCATCAGGAAACCATGCGCGTGGTCACGCCCTATCTTGTCGTCGGCGCCATTGCATTTGTCTGGGCCTTCCTGATCGCGCGCACGAAGTTCCCGACCATTGCGGGAGAACATGAAAGCGCGAATGAAGATCATGGAAGATTTGTAGAGCTGCTGCACTATCCTCATTTTCTGTTGGCGATCGTCGCGCAATTTTTGTGCGTCGGCGCGCAAGTCGGTACGTGGAGCTACTTTATTCAGTACATTGAAAGCTCGACCCATGAGCCGGAAAAGGTCGCCGGATATTTATTGACAGGGACCCTGGTTGCCTTTGGCGTTGGAAGGTTTTCCTCCTCTGCTCTGATGCGGTATGTACAACCTCATCTTTTAATGGGCCTTTATGGCCTGATCAATATCGCGCTGCTTGCCATCGGCATTCGGTTCCCGGGCTGGATCGGCCTATGGGCCATATTTGCCACCAGCTTTTTCATGTCCGTCATGTTTCCCACCATATTTGCTCTCGGCATTCGCGGGTTGGGCCGAAATACCAAAATTGGCGGATCTTTGATCGTGATGGGAATTGTTGGCGGAGCGGTGCTGACTCCGGCGATGGGCCTGATCTCTGAGTGGTCGCACAGCATCGCACTCGCGTACCTGGTTCCTTTGCTGGCATATGCTGGGGTGGCGCTCTATTCGTTTTTCGGAACCAAACTCTCTCGCAGAACGCTGG